>JBKJQQ010000004.1:0-38127 GCA_046593875.1 Mycobacteriales bacterium
ACGGCACCACGCCCGCGAGCCTGACCCTGGGGTCGACGGCCGCGCAGTCGCAGACGACCTCCGACGGGCCGGCGTGGGACTCCCTGCACACCTTCGACTGCGACGGCTGACAGCCTGCCGGCGATCCCCTAGCGGGCACCTCGCCTGCGGGAGTCGCGAGCGCCCTCCTGGCTTCCGGTGTCGAGGGGCGGGCTCGAGGGGTGGGCCCAGATCAGGCGCCGGGGGGCGAGTCCCAGACGCCGGCTGTCCGCGTACTCCATCGTCTCGGATGTCATCCAGCCGTGCCCTACGCCGCACCCGCACGGCGAGGTTGCGCTGGCCTGGGCCTGCTACCAGCAACTGCGCACGATCTACGGCGGCAGCGAGGCCATCAACATGCTCATCGAGGCGCAGCACTCGATCACGCCGCCGCCCACGACCAGGACGGACGCCGAGCGCCGCTCACCGTCGAGGAAGGACGGCGACTGACCTCAGCACGCGACGACAGCGGCACCTGCCGCCTGCCCGGTGCCGCGGGAGGGCAAGTCAGCGCCGTGCCTCTCCTTCTCCGGCGCGGTGATCGCACCCGCCAGGGTGCGGTCACCCAAGGACGAGGAACGTCCGCTCATGCCGCGAGGGGCGTAGCGGTGGCGCCTTCGACGAGTCGCCGGCGGCCCGTGCATCCACCCTGGCGGGTGCGATCACCTGCACCTGCACCTGCACCTGCACCTGCACCGGGCAGCGGGCAGCGGGCAGCGGGCAGCGGGCAGCGGGCCAGAACGGGCAGGGCTTCTGCAAGGCTGCGCCGTCCCGGACCCGACGTCGGTGCGTACGCCGGTCAGGCGGGGTGTGTGGTCTCAGGCTGGCACGGCTGATTTTTATCTGCGGATTGCGGCCGAGTTGCGCGGGTCACGAACTCTTGGACGGCGGCGCTGACCGCGGCAACCCCCTCGATGTCAGCGTGACCGACACCGGGGACAATAAAAAGGCGGGCCGTGGGTGCCACGGTGGCCAACTGGTGGGCGTCGGTGACCGGCACGACCTGATCCAGCTCGCCGTGGATGAGCAGGACGGGCATGGTCAGCGTCGGCAGGGTGGTCAGCGGGGCGAAGGCGGCGAAACGCATCCCGATGGCGTGCTCGACGTAGCGCAGCGCGAGCCAACGGACGGCCCCCGGCAGGTGTGCGCTTAGCACAAGCCGGGTCATGACGGCGCGGGGCTCGGCCATGCAGGACAGGCTCACTACGCCGGCGACACCCGGGTCACGATGAGCCGTGAGCAGGCAGGCCCCCGCGCCGACGGAGTGCCCAACCAGGACGATGCGGGCCGGGTCTACCAGCGGGTGAGCGCGCAGCCAACGCAACCCTGCCGCGACGTCCGCGGCGAAGTGCGGCATCGAGGTGATGGCGGAGTCGTCGCTGCGCCCATGAGAGCGAGCGTCCATCAGCAACGTGTGCAGGCCGGCCTCGCGCATCGGTGCCGCGAGCGGCACCATGTCGAGCGCGCTGCCGCCCCAGCCGTGCATGACCAGCGCGGCCGGGCCTGGCTCAAGTGCCGCTCCGCCGGTCAGGAACCATCCGCGCAGCCGGGCGTTGCCGGGCCCGGGCACACCGACGTCGAGCGCGCCCGGGACACCGCACAGCGCGGCGGTCCCTCGGCGCGCCCGGGGGCGCCCGAACCGGCCGCGGACATGACGGCTCCCGCTGATACCCAGAGCAGGTAGCACGATGAGGGCGGCAGCAAGGACGACGCCTGATCGCGTCGCCGTCGCCGTGCGTTGGTCGCCGATCCTCACTGACTCACGGACGCGCTGCTCTTGACCGCGACGCCGAGGAACAGATGTCCCCATGGTCGGGCCAGTCGTGGACCACGCATCTGGTCAGTGCTCATGTCCTGGATCGCGAACCCGACATCGGCGACGATCTGGTCGACCTGCCGGTCGAGGTTGCAGCCGCCGGCCACGTGCTGCTGGACCCCGTTGAGCCGGTGTTGCCAGCGAGCGGTGCGCGGCTCGGGGGACAGGCCGTGCTCGAGAAAGTGGAACCGGCCGCCGGGCCGAAGCACCCGGTGCAGTTCGCGTAGCGCGCGGGTCGGGTCCGGGATGGTGCACAGCGTGAACGTGCTCAGCGCCATGTCGGCAGAGTCGTCCGGCAACGGCAGGGATTGCCCGTCGAGGCCGACGAAGGTGATCGCTGCCGGTGCGGCCTCGACGCGGCCGGCCGCGAGCTTGCGGGCCACCATCGAGGGTTCCACGGCGTACACGGTGTGCACTGCCGTCGGGTACAGCGGCACGTTGAGCCCTGACCCGAAGCCGATCTCAACGACCTCGCCCCGCAGCCCGGCGACCGCGCGTTCCCTGTGGCGTCGGACCACTCCGGTCCCCAGCGCCACGTCCGTCAGCCGGGGTAGAAGGTGTTCTGCCCAGATGTGCACGGCCCTGTTCCTCTCTGTACGGCGCGAGCGGTCACCCGCTCGCTCACTGTGGGTTCTTCAGGTGTCGCGGCGATCGAGGGGGACGCCGCAGTTGACGCCGACGCCTTCCATCGCTGCTTCCAGGGGCACGTCGAGAGCGCTGGCGACGGTGGTCGTGTAGCGCATGAGCGCCACCGCTGCGACGATCTCGACGATCTCCGCGTCGGTCCATCCGATCTGGCGCAGGTCATCGGTCATCTGATCGGTGACGGCCGCCGGGCGCCGTCCGACGACCCGGGCGAAGTCCACGGCGGCGTTGTCCTTGTCCGACAGTCGCGCGGAGGGCTTGCCTTCGATCACCTCGAGGCACTCCGCGCGGCTCCACTGCTTGCCGAGCAGGGCGAGCATGTGCGCGGCGGTGCAGTACTCACACTCCACCTCGTGCGCGGTGACTGCGAAGAAGACCCGCTTGAGCTCTTCGCGGATGGTGCCCTCGCTGGCTGTGGCCAGGCTCAGCGTCCACAGTGCGTCGGTCGTCTCTGGCAGGTGTCCCAGTCCCTTCTGCAGGCCCGGGACCATCTGGTAGTAGGCCTTCACGCGGTCGAAGACGTCCTTGGTCTTTCCCGTTGCCTGGTCGGGCTCGATCAGTGCGGTGCGTGCCATGGTGAAACTCCTCTGCGGTGATGGTGAGAGTGCGGGAAGGCTTGCTGAACCCTTTACGCGCAGGTTCCGTTCGGGGGGCCTGAGGCTGCGACGCCGCGGGAGGTGCTGCCGGTCTCGACGGGCAGGGCGGGGTCGGCGCCCCATTCCTGCCAGGACCCGTCGTAGAGGCTCACGTTCTCGTAGCCGAGCGGGTAAAGCACGAATAGGTCAAAGGCGCCGTAGGTGCCGGAGCCGCAGTAGGTGAGGACCTGTTGGCGCGGGCTGACGCCGGCGTTTCGCCAGAGATCAGCCAGGACCTCGGCGGGCAGCAAGGTCTGGGAGAGCGGGTCCACGTTGTCGGGGGCGGGGACGTTGACGGCCGTCGGGATGTGTCCGGCCCGGTGGGTCGAGAACAGACAGGCGTCGCCGGCGTAGAACGGCGCCGGGAGCGCGTCGACGATGCACACCTCAGCGCGCCCGATCCCCTCCTGCACCTGCTCGCGGGTCGCGCTGAGCTCACTTCTGCGGCGGGGGTGGAAGTGTGCCGGCTCGATCACCCTCGTGTCGGTCTGGATCTCCCGGCTCTCGGCGAGCCACGCGGTCAGACCACCGTTCAGGAGCTTCACCGCGTCGTGGCCGTAGTAGCGCAGTGCCCACCACAGTCGGGCAGCCCAGGTCCCGCCACGATCGTCGTAAACGACCACGGTGGTGTCGTCCCCGACGCCGAGCCGGCCCATCAAGGCCCCGAACCGCTCAGGGGACAGGATGTTCCTCGGGACCGGGTCATCGGGATCGGCCAGGTCGGCCAGGACATCCACGAAAAGCGCCCCCGGGATGTGCCCTTCGTTGTACGCGTCGAGCCCCGAAGCACCGTGGAAGGTGCCGTCCGCGTCAGCACGGACCCCGTAGCGCAAGTCCACGATCCGCACTGTCGGGTCGTCCAGGTGCTCGGCCAACCACTGCGTGCTGGCGAGAACCTCGGGGTGCCGGTAGCCCCCGCTCATCAGCGAACCACCCGCCGTGCCGGCGTAGCGGGATCGGTCCGCTTGCGCGGGGACGCCGGAGCCGCCTGCTCACTCCCCACGTAGGCGCAGATCATGTCGGCCATCGCCTCATGGAACTGCTCGGGGTCCACCGAGGCCGGCTGCGCCTGCCACTGCACGACCAGCCCGTCATTCAACGCCAGCAGCAGCCGGCACGTGCGGTCCACGTCCAGATCCGCACGCACCAGGCCCTGCATCTTCGCGTGGGACAGGAAACGTCCCAATGCCGCGGCACAGTGATCGAACATCGTCGCTGCCGCGTCGCGCGCCCAGACGCTGCGGCTCGACAGCGCCCAGAACTCGGCGAACAGCGGCGACCACGTCGGGTCGGTGCGGCACGAAGACCACGACGAATCCAGAATGCACAAAATGCTCTCGCGGAAGGACAGCCCAGGTGCGAGCTGGGCTGCGGTCTCCGAGATCCGCCGGTTCACCTGCTCCAGCAGAATCGTCTGGAACAAGTTCTCCTTGCTGGTGAAGTGCCCATAGAGCGCGCCCTTCGCGATCCCGCACTCCGCCGTGATCTCCTCGACCTTCGCCGCCTCATAACCACGACGAGCGAACACGACCGCAGCCGCGTCGAGGATCTTCGCGCGGGTCTGCTCCTTGCGCTGCTGCGGCAACGTCGCCATGCCCACGTCCTCGTCTCGACCCGATCCATCCGTATGCCTGACTGACCGGTCAGTCAGGCTACAACGGCAGGCACCGAACGTCCACCCACTGCCGTTCTCCTCGGTGGGAGAGGCGGGTTGCGGATGACGGCGCTCCTGTTTTTTCGCTCCCGCGCAGTAGGACGAGCACCCGCAGCGGCGTAGGACGTCCGCCAGGCCCACCGGCCGGGTGGGACTTCTTGGCTGGCTTCCTCCAGGCCGTCAGAACAGCCCAGGCGCCGGTGGCGCGCAGCGTCATCGTGACGACCGGCATTGTTAGCCCGGTGGCCCGCTGCCGGCCTGATAGTCGACGCGTTGAACATCAGGGACCAGTCCCGCCGAGGGCGACGACCGAGCCGCTCCCGGCCACTCAGGCCGGGACAAGCGGGTGCGGTGCCTTCTGCAACTGATCATGAGATAGATACAACTGACTCGTGATCCTGGGCCACTCCGATCTACGCTTCGTACAGATCTTCAGCGCTGCTCGCACCCGCCCCGGTGCGCCGGGGACGACCGGCCGGCGGCTGCTGGCCCCGCCTGTGGTCGGCGAGGACAGTCTTTTGCCCCTACAACGAGGTGGCAGACATGACTGGGCAGACTGATGACGCGCTGATGCTGATGGAGCGGGCCGTGGCTTCACGCGATCCGCTGGAACTTGCTCTGGCAGGGTTCCTGTCGGCCTACAAGGGCCGGACGTTCGACAAGCAACGCCGAGTCATCAAGCACTACGTAGACTGGTGCCTGCAGAACGACCTGCCGCCGCTGCAGGCGAAGCGCCCGCACATCGAGCTGTTCGTCCGCCGGGGCGAGACCCAGCCGTGGTCGGAGTCCTACATCTGCCAGCACTTCATCGGCGTCCAGTCCTTCTACAAGACCTGCGTGCGCGACGACTTGCTGCTTCGAAACCCCTGCCGAGTTCGTGGCCGCGCCTCCCGTCAACGAGGAAGGTCAGCAGCGGACGTTCCTCTCGCCGCTGGAGTTCGCCGCCTTCCTAGATGCATCACGCAAGGCCGGACCGGTCGAGCATGCCGCCGCCGCGCTGATGGGCCTGTCCGGCCTTCGGGTCGCCGAGATGTGCAGCCTGCGGGTCGAGTCACTGAGCCAGGACGGCGGCTACGACAGCCTCACGATCATCGGCAAGGGCGGCAAGCCCGCCGACATCCCGCTCCCGGTGCCGGTCATGCGCGCCGTCCACGTCGTCGTAGAGGGCCGCACGAGTGGGCCCCTGTTGCGCAACCGAGCCCGGGAACGCGCTGACCACTCTGGACGCCCGGCGCATGGTGAACCGCATCGCAAACACGGCCGGGTGCAGGCACATCACTCCGCATGGCCTGCGCCGCACCTCCTGCACCGCCGGGCTGGTCAGCGGCGTCCCGATGCGCGACATGCAGATCGCGTGCGGCACGCCGACCCCCGCACCACCGGCTTGTACGACATGGCCAAGAACAACAAGGACCGGCACGCCAGCCACCGCGTCGCGTCGTTCCTCGCCGGCATGACCGGGTAAGCACTTCGGCTGGCGGGTGGCATCAGCGGCGTAGAGCCGGCGTTCGGTCCGACATAGAAGACGATGACGTTGTGGTGGGCGCCTACCGGCGGGCTCGCTGCGATCGTGACGCTCAGGGTCGTCAGACCGTACGTGCGGTGGGGAGTGCGGCTGCGGCCCATTCCGGGAAGCCGTCGACCAGCCGTAGGGCACTTCGTCCAGCGGCCGATAGCCGGCGTACCGCGTCGTCGGCGTAGATGCAGTACGGCCCGCGACAGTAGGCAACCACGACTAAATCCGCCGGCAGGTCCCGCAGCCACGGCTCAAGCTCGCCGGGTGGCACGTTGACGGCGCTCGGGATGTGTCCGGCTTCGTACTCAGCCGGCGGCCGCACGTCCAGCACGACGACGTCCCCCGCCCGGAGGCGGACGGCCAGTTCGTCGCGTCCGATGGTCGCCAGTTGCGTCCGGTCGCCGAGGTAGGCATCGGCAAGCTCGTCGAGCTGCGCTACGTGCTCGGCCGCGACGTCCCGCATCGCCCGCCACAGCGCGCCGACCTGCTCGCTGGCCAGCGAGTAGAACACCCGGGTGCCGTCCCGGCGGGTGCGGACCAGCCCGGCGCGCAGCAGCTGCTGCAGGTGCTGAGAGGTGTTTGCGACGCTCTGGTCGATCTGCCCGGCCAGGTCCTCGACTCGGCGCTCGCCCTGGGCGAGCACGTCCACGATCTCGGCACGCCGGCCGTTGCCGAGCGCCTTGGCGACGGACGCGAGCCCCTCGTACAGCGCATCCTTGGCGTGACGATCTCCCACCCTTACCTCCTCAAGCGATCGTTTGACAATACACCTGACCGCTGGCAGTCTTCAAGTACTTACTTGATGAGGAGGCGTGGCGGTGATGGAGACGATTCCCGTGGTCGACGACGGCCTGGGCAACACGACCTGGTTGGTCGATCTGGGCGAGGGACGGGCGCTGGCGGTCGATGCCTCGCGTGACCTGCGTGCTGTGCAGCAGACGGTGCAGGCGCGGGGGCTCGAGATGGCCTTCGCGGCCGACACGCATCTGCATGCCGACTTCGTCACTGGGGCGGTCGACCTGGCGCGGTCCGGGGCGACGCTGCTCGCCTCGGCGGCTGGCGGTCGCGAGTACCCGCACACCGGCCTGCACGATGGTGACGAGATCGACCTGGGTGGCCTGACGCTGCGGGCGCTGGCCACCCCGGGTCACACCGACGAGCACCTGTCGTTCCTGTTACTGGACGGCACCCGTCCGCTCGGGGTGTTCACGGGCGGGTCGCTCATCGTCGGCGCCGCAGCGCGCACCGATCTGGTGAGTCCGGAGCGGACCGAGGAGCTGACGCGGGCGCAGTGGCGCTCGCTGCAGCGGCTGGTCACGCTGCCCGACGACGTGCAGGTGTGGCCGACGCACGGCGCCGGCTCATTCTGCTCGGCGCCTCCCGGGGCGGAACGCAGCAGCACCATCGGGCGGGAGAAGGCGAGCAACGCGCTGCTGCGCGCCGGCAGCGAGAACGCCTTCGTCGCTGCGCTGCTGGGCGGACTCGGGTCCTACCCCGCCTACTTCCGCCGCCTGGGCGAGGTCAACCGGCGCGGCCCTGTCCCGGTGGACCGCGCCCCGACGCTGAGCGCGCAGACACCGCAGCAGGTCTCCGCCGCAGCCGATAGCGGCGCGCTCGTCATCGACGTCCGGCCAGTGACCGCGTTCGCCGCAGGACACATCGCCGCCGCCGTCTCCATCCCGTTGCGGCCGGTGTTCGCCACCTGGCTCGGCTGGACCACCGGGCTCGAGACGCCGCTGGTGTTCGTCCGCGACGCCGGCCAGGACCCTGACGAGATCGTCTGGCAGGCGCGCAAGATCGGATACGAGAACCTCGTCGGCGAGCTCGACGGCGGAATGGCCGCCTGGTCGGCGGCAGGACTGCCGGTGCGGACCACCACTGTGCTCGGCGCCGACGAGCTGGACGGTCGAGCGATCGTCGACGTGCGCCAGCGCAGCGAGTTCGCCACCGGACACGTGCCCGAGGCCGCCAACGTCGAGCTCGGCGCGCTGGCCGAGGGCGCACCCGCTGACGTCGGAGCGGGCGTGGCCGTCATGTGCGGGCACGGGGAGCGGGCGATGACCGCCGTGAGCCTGCTCGAACGCGCCGGCCACGACGACGTCGCCGTGGTCGTCGCCGGGCCCGACGACTGGGCGCAGGCAACCGGCCGCGCCGTGGCCCAGTCGTGAGCGCCTCGCCACGCGGCGCGACCGTGAACACCGCGCCGATCCGGCTGGGACTGCGGGCGAACGCCGCGCAGTTCACCTTGCTCGTCGCGGTCAACGCCCTGGTCGGCGGGATGCTCGGCCAGGAGCGCACCGTCCTGCCGCTGCTGGCCGAGCAGGAGTTCGGGCTGACCGGCTTTACCGTCGCGACCACGTTCATCGTCGCGTTCGGCCTGACCAAGGCAGTCACCAACTTCGCTGCCGGCGCGCTGTCCGACCGCTACGGCCGCAAGCCGGTCCTGGTCGCCGGTTGGCTCGTCGGCCTCCCCGTGCCGCTGCTGCTCATATTCGCACCCAGCTGGGGCTGGGTGGTCTTCGCCAACGTGCTGCTCGGCGTCAACCAAGGCCTGACCTGGTCCACCACGGTCATCATGAAGATCGACCTGGTCGGACCGGCGCGCCGCGGCCTGGCGATGGGCCTCAACGAGGCCGCCGGCTACCTCGCCGTCGGCGCCACCGCGCTGGCCACCGGCTACATCGCCGCCCAGCACGGCCTGCGGCCGGCCCCGTTCTTCCTCGGCCTGGCGTTCGTCGCCCTCGGCCTCGGACTGTCGGCCACGGTCGTGCAGGAAACTCGCGACTACGCCCGGCTCGAGGCCGCTACGCATGCGCCCGTTGCGCGTACTGACGGGCGGGCGCACCAGCCCGAGGACCTGAGCACTCGGCAGGTCTTCCGACGAACCACCTTCAGCGAGCCGGCGCTGTCCTCGGTTAGCCAGGCCGGACTGGTCAACAACCTCAACGACGGGCTGGCCTGGGGGTTGTTCCCGCTGCTGTTCGCCTCCGCCGGCCTGTCCGTCGCACGAATCGGTGTGTTGGCTGCGCTCTACCCAGCCGTGTGGGGCCTGGGTCAGCTGGTCACCGGCGCCGCCTCCGACCGACTCGGCCGCAAGAACCTCATTGTCGCCGGCATGCTGCTGCAGGCCGCCGCCCTCGCGCTCGTCGCCGCTGTCGACAGCTTCGCGCTCTGGGCCGTCGCCGCCGTCACGCTCGGCGTCGGCACCGCGCTGGTCTACCCCACCCTGCTGGCCGCGATAGGCGACGTCGCCCACCCGGCCTGGCGGGCCCGGTCCATCGGCGTCTACCGGCTCTGGCGCGACGCCGGCTTCGCCGTCGGCGCGCTGCTCGGCGGCATCATCGCCGATTTCTACGGCCTGCGCACGGCAGTCGCCGTCGTCGCCGCCATCACAGCCGCCTCCGGACTGCTCGTCGCCATCCGGATGTACGAAACGCACCAACCCGTCCCGAACAACACCTAGCGCAGCGGGTCCGCTCATCGGCAAAGCCGGACGTTCCCTCCTCGCCACCTGCGTTCGCTATCTGGCTGACTAGAAGATCGGACCCGCCGGGACTCGCCGAGGTGATCGCACCCGCCCGTTGCTGAGCAGGAGCTCGCGCGGTCGGAGCAGATTCCACGGGAGGCGTCAGATATCCGCGCCGTCCCTCTCGTCGTTCTCGGAAGGCGCTGGGGCGGTGAGAAGCACTCCGGTGCGCGACCGTCAGCGCGCTCCGTAGGTCGTGTCGCCCGGCCGCTTGTTCTCCTGGACGACCTTCATGCGCAGCTCCGCGCATCCCCCTGCTAGTTGTAGTCGTCGGAGCGCCACCCAGAGTCGCGTTGTCGCGGTGCGCCCAGGCCGCCGAGAAGCAGCCCGCGTACGCGCACGGCGTCCGAGGCAGACGTGTCCGCGATTCACGGATGCTTGACCCGGGCGGGCGTCAGGAAGACTCTGCGCAGGACGGCATACGGGGGTGTGCCACGGACTGGGGGGCCCATGACGAGTACGGATCGCGCGCGAAGCTACGTCGTCGCCGGGGCAGCGTTGTTGTCGCCCTTGCTGCTCGCGGCGGCCTTCTTGGTGTCACCTGCCGATCCTCCCGGGCCGCCTGAAGAGCTCATGGCCTTCATCGCCGAGCAGCCCGACCGCTGGTACGCCGGACAGCTGCTGCTCGCCCTCGGCTTCGTGCTGCTGGGGGCTGTCGCACTCGCGACCGCGATGCTGGTGCGGGCCCGGGGAGGCGCACTCGCGACGGCTGGAGCCCTGCTGCTGCTCATCGGCGGGACGGCGTTCGGGGCCGCGATGTTCATGTACGGCGGCACGGCGTACCTCAACGCGACGAACGCGACGTTGACGGATGGGGCCGGTGTCGCCTTTCAGGCGGCGGCCGAGGACTCCGGTGCTCTCGGCGCGCCGTTCCCGATCGGGTTCTTCGGCATCATCATCGGTGTGGTGCTGTGTGCGCTCGCGCTGTGGCGGTCGGGTGCCGTCGCCTGGTGGCAGGCACTTCTGCTGGGACTGCTGCCGGCGGCCATCTTCGGAGGCTTTGAGGCCCCCTACGGGGTGGGCGCCGCTTTGTGCGTCGGCGTCTTGGTCGGCGTGGTCGCCGTGGCGCGGGCGCTTGTCCGCCAGCCGGACGGGGGCACGGTGGCTTCTGCCGCCGACCGGGCGGCGGTCTACGCCTGACCGACCCAGCGCGCACGCTGCCGACCCGCACGCCGATGGACCATCAGACGCTTGGAAGGGACGCCTCGTCTGCGCGCCGTGCGCCGTCGGCTCATGCTGGCTAGGAGGTGCTTGCACCCGCCCCGGTGTAGGCGCGGAGCGGCCGACCGGGAGTCGGCAGACGTCCGCTCTATGCCGCATAGCGGGTCCATCCCTCGCGCCGCTCTCCAGCGCGGGGGTCGACGAGTTAGGCGAGGCCTGGTGAGGTCTCGCCAGGAGCCCAGATGGCATCATGCGTCCCCTGCTCTGACCGGCTGAGCTACCGGCCCGTGCGATGCGTCATCGCAGTCCAGACGGGCCTGGACTCTCTCGCCGGGTGCTGGAGCCGCCGAGCCCCTGACCCCTTCGGCGCGGCCCGGGCGGAGGCACGCCCGTCGGAGGATCGCTGGGCTACCGCGCCTGGCTGCTGGTGTAGCTCTGGCGGGCCTGCTCGAACTGGACCTCGGTGTGCCGGGCCAGCCCCAGAGCGCTGGCCGCGGTCAGGATCGTGAGGCCCACGACGGCCGCGCGCAGCGCCAGGTGCCGTCGTGGGGCAGGCGCGAGCAGGGCCCGCACCCGGTCACCTGCGCTACCGCGGACCGCTCCGAGGACGACGGACTGCAGCGGCCCCGCCGCGAAGTCGGGTGCAGGCGCGCTGGCAAGGCTGGCGCGCGCCAGAGCCTGCGCCGCGGTGCGACGGCTCCCGACCTGCCGGGCGGCGTCTTCGTCGGCCCAGCGCTCGACCGCAGCGACGACGGCCGTGGTCAGCGGACCGAGCAGGGGGTTCGCCGCGACGGCGAGCTCAGTGAGCTGGACGTAGAGATGGTGCCGGTGTCGCAGATGGGAGTGCTCGTGGGCGAGCAGGACACGCTGCTCGGCAGGGGGCAGGGCCGCGAGCATCGCCGTGGACACGACGATGCGCCCGCGCCAGCCGGGCAGGGTGAAGGCGTCGGGGCGCTCGTCGTCCACGATGATCAGACCGGCGTCCCCCGGGCCCAAGGCGCGGCACGTGAGCTGCGAGGCAGTGAGGTCGCGCCCCGCGGCGACCAGGCGCAGTACCGCAGCACCCAGGAGGACAGCCACGACAGCAGCGACGGGCCAGCCGACGACGGGGGGCAGCGGCACGGTGCTGTGCACCTGCTCGGCCGACCACTGGCCTCGGGCCGCCAGGACCGGCAGCTGCGCCAGCGCGTCGAAGGCCAGGACCGCCAGGACGAACCCGCAGCTGACCGCCGTGACCAGGCCGGCACCGGTCAGCAGCCGTGCGGTCGCCCGCGGCGGCAGCCGCGAGCCCAGCCGGCACGCGGTCCCGCGGAGCAGCAGGGCGGCGATCAGCGGGACAGCAGCCAGCGGGTCCATCTCAGTCGACGGGCTGACCGGCGGGACCCGGCTCGGTCGGGCGCAGGAGGTCAGCGAGCAGCTGCTCGTCCCCGGGTCCGAGGTCGGCGACGAAGTGCGCCAGCGCGGAGGCCCGGTCCGGACCGGCCGCCAGCAGCTGGCTCATCCGCCGGCCGGTGAGGGCCGCGGCGACGTCCTTCTCGGCGGTGACCAGGCTGTAGGCGTAGGACCGGCCGGCCGACTCCCGGCGCAGCGCGCCCTTCCCGACGAGCCGGCTCAGCGTGGTCATGACCGTGGTGTAGGCCAGGCCGTCGCCGAGCTCGGCCTGCGTCTGTCCCGGCGTCAGCGGGCGGCCGGCAGCGGCCAGGACAGCGAGCACCCGGCGCTCCAGCTCCCCCCGGCCCCGACGCGGTGCCCCCATGATCCTCCGATCTACTACTGACTCAGTGGTACTGTCCGGACGGTAGTAGTCAAGACTGCCACACCACCCGGCGGCAGCAGCGACGAGGAGACCACGTGACCGAGATCGCCGTGGACGCGCGCGGACTCGTCAAGCGGTACGGCCAGCTGACGGCGGTGGACGGCGTGGACCTGAGGGTCGGGGTGGGCGAGGTCTACGGGCTATTGGGACCCAACGGCGCGGGCAAGACCACGTTCCTGCGGATGCTGTTCGGGCTGATCCGGCCCGATGAGGGGACGCTGGAGGTCCTCGGCCGCACCTGGGCGAGCGACGGGCCACGAGCGCTGGAAGGCGTGGCCGGCTTCCTGGAGAGCCCGAAGTTCTACCCCTACCTGTCCGGCCGCACGAACCTCGAGCTGCTCGCCCAGCTCGACGGTGGCGGCGCCGTCGGCCGGGTCGACGAGGTCCTCGCGACCGTGGACCTGGCCCGCCGCGACCGGGACAAGGTCAAGGGCTACAGCTTCGGCATGCGCCAGCGCCTGGGGGTCGCCGCCGCACTGCTGCGCGACCCGCTGCTGCTCGTGCTCGACGAACCGGCCAACGGCCTGGACCCGGCGGGCATCCGGGACATGCGCGCACTGGTCAAGCGGCTCGCCGCACGCGGCCTGACGGTCCTGCTCAGCTCGCACAACATGGACGAGGTCGAAGACATCTGCGACCACGTCACGATCATGAAGTCCGGGTCGGTGGCCTACCACGGCACGATCGCCGCGCTCCGCGAACGGGCGCCGGAACCGGCACACCTGCTGCGCAGCAGCGACGACGGCGCAGCGCTGGCCCGGGCCGCCGACCACCCCGACCTGGCTGTCGCCGCCTCCCCCGACGGGCCCGGCCTCGCCGTCCGCGGATCCCAGGCGGCGCTGGACCACTACGTCCGCGACCTCGTCGGCGCCGACCTGGCGATCCGGGCCCTGAGCCTGTCCGAGGCGCCGCTCGAGTCGCTGTTCTTCCTGCTCACCGAGTCCGCACCGGACACCAGCGCCGAGCTCCGGAGCACCGCTGCTGGAGCAGGCCGGTGACCGCCCTCCGGACCGAGCCCAGCCGCCCGGCACAGGCCCGCCCTTCGGGCAGCCGGCGACCGGGCCTGCTCACCGCCTACCGCTTCGAGCTGACCAAGCTCGCCGCCCAGGCCCGCGCCCGCTACGCCCTGCTCGGCTGCCTGCTCGCCCCGGTGCTGGTCGTCCTGGTCCTCGACGGTCAGGGCCGTCCACCCAAGGACACCCTGTTCGGCCGGCACATCCACGCGAGCGGCTACGCCGTGCCGCTGCTGCTGCTCGGCTTCGCCGCCCAGTGGGTGCTGCCCCTGCTGACCAGCCTGGTCGCCGGCGACATCTTCGCCAGCGAGGACTCCCACGGCACGTGGAAGACCATCCTGACCCGGTCGGTCAGCCGCGGCCGGATCTTCGCCGCCAAGACCCTGGTCTGCGCCACGTACGCCGTGCTCGTGCTCGTCGTCCTGGCCACCAGCACGACCGTGGCCAGTACGACGCTCGTCGGCACGCAGGACCTCATCGGCCTGTCCGGGCAGCTGATCCCCGGCGCCGACGCCGCTCGCCTCGTGGTGCAGGCGTGGGCGACGGCCCTGCCACCGCTGCTGGCCTTCACCAGCCTGGCGATCCTGCTGTCCGTGCTCAGCCGCAACCCCGCCGTCGGCGTCGTCGCGCCGATCGTGATCGGCTTCGTCCTGCAGCTCGTCGGGTCCCTCGGCGGCCTCGACCTGCCGCGCCGGCTCCTGCTCACCACCCCGTTCGAGGCCTGGCACGGCCTGCTCGTCGCCCAGCCGTTCACGGCGCCGTTGTGGCAGGGGTTGGCCGTGTCGACCGCCTGGTGCGGGGTCTGCCTGGCCGTGGCCCACATGGTCCTGCGTCGTCGCGACATCACGGGAGGATGAGCATGACCCCCACCCACCGCAGGCGCCTGCTGTCCACTGCCGCCCTGGCCGGCGCGGTGTCCGTGGGCCTGACGGGCTGCAGCAGCAGCATCACTCGCCCCCGGGTCGAGGCCGCCCTGCTGCCCGCCTTCACCGAGCTCTACCTCCAGCAGGCCGCCATCCTCGGGCACACCGAGGTCACCCGAGCATCGATGGCGGCGACCGACGACTGCGACAAGGGCGGACCCACGCTGCCCGACGTCGGCGTCGGCGCCGACTGGATCTGCATGATCCACTGGACCGATGACCAGGGGATGAAGCAGGACGGGAAGTTCGAGCTGCAGATCCGCAGCAACTCCTGCTACACCGCCACCGGTCCGTCCCGCATCACCGGCACCGTCATGATCACTGACATCCACGGCGTCGACGTGCCCAACCCCGTCTTCGAGTTCGACGGCTGCTTCGATCCCGACGCGGCCGTCCCGGCCGGACCGACGACGTGAGCGACTCGGGTCAGGACCTCCTGCTCCGCGCCAGGTCTCGGACGTGAGCGCCCTGCTGGACGGGTTGCTCGGACTGGCCAGTCCCTGGGGCTACCTGCTGGTCGCCCTGCTGGCCGGCCTGGAGGCTGCGGCGTTCGTCGGCCTGGTCATCCCCGGGGA
The DNA here is from genome assembly GCA_046593875.1 of Mycobacteriales bacterium. GTDB lineage: Bacteria > Actinomycetota > Actinomycetes > Mycobacteriales > SCTD01 > SCTD01. The sequence goes on from JBKJQQ010000004.1 coordinate 15,299, forward strand.
GGCCGCGATGCTGCTCGGCGGGGTCCTTGCCTCCACCGGCCGGGCCAGCCTGCCGGTGATGATGGCCTGCGCCGCCGTGGGCGCCGTCCTCGGCGACTCTGCCGGGTACGAGATGGGCCGCCGGTTCAGCGAGCCGCTGCGCGCCAGCCGGCTCGGCCGGCGGATCGGGGTGCAGCGATGGGACGACGCTGAGCAGTACGTCCGCCGGCGCGGTGGCCGGGCGGTGTTCCTGGGCCGGTTCGTCGGCGTGCTGCGCGCCCTGGTGCCCTTCGTCGCCGGCGCGAGCCGGATGCCCTACCGGAGGTTTCTGCCCTACAACGCCCTCGGCGCGGTCATCTGGGCGCCCGGCCTGGTCTACCTCGGCTTCCTGGCCGGACACTCCTACCGACGCGTCGAGCAGCTCGCCGGACGCGCCAGTCTGCTGCTGGCCGTCGCCGTCGTGGTGCTCGGCGTCGTCGCCGTGGTCGGGCGCTGGATCAGCCGGCACCCCGAGCGCGCCCTGGCACCGTTGCGGCGCCTGGCCGCCCGTCCTGTCGTGCTGCGGATCCGTGGCCGCTACGCCCGACAGCTGGCCTTCCTGGCCGCCCGGCTCAGCCCGGCGGGCGCCCTCGGGCTGGCACTGACGACACAGCTGGCTCTCCTGGCCCTGCTGGGCGCGGTCTTCGGCGCCGTCACCGAGGACGTCCTGGCCGGCAACGAGATCGTCCGCATCGACAGCCCGGTCTCCCGCTTCCTGATCGACCACCGCGAGCCGTGGCTGACCTCCGCCATGCGCCTGATCACCGCGCTCGGCGGCATCCACGTCCTCGTCCCGCTGCTGCTGGCCGTCGGACTGCTGGCCCGGTGGCGGCAGAGCAGCTGGCGACCGCTGGTGCTGCTCGCCCTGACCACCACAGGTGCGGTGGTGGCCAGCGCCAGCATCAAGCTGCTCATCGCCCGGCCTCGTCCTACCGCCGACTCACTGGTCGGCGCGCTCGGGTACGGCTTTCCGTCCGGACACAGCACCCAGGCCGCCGCGGCCTGGCTCGCGGTCGCTCTGGTCCTGGGTTCGATGACACGCAGCACGGCGGCGCGCGTCACCCTCGGCTCCGCCGCCCTGTCCGTCGTCGTGCTGGTCGGGGTCTCCCGCATCTACCTCGGCGTGCACGAACCGACCGACGTCCTGGGCGGCTGGGCCCTTGGCGCCCTGTGGCTGTGCGCCGTACTCACCGCTCTGCACCTGCTGCAGCACCGCGCCGACCTCCGCCACGCGGGCGCGGCCCCCGCCCCGGGCGCCCGTTCCGTGCGGGTGCGGGGTTGACGGGCGGCCCTGTTCGGTGCGCTGCCGGCGGGCGACCGCCCCGCTGGAGCACGTGGCGAGACGAGCTCTGTCGCCTGGGCGGGCCGCGGCGCTCCACGCCTTCGTCCCACTCGGCGTCGATCGCCCGCAACTGCTCCGCCGCTTCGCAGCCGCCCGGCGGCGTACGCTCCCCCGGCCGCCGACCCACCGCCGACCGGGCGGCGCAGGCCGCAGGGGGGAGCGGAGGATGGACGCCGAGGCCCGGCTGCCCGCGCAGTCGCCCAGCGCCCAGATGCGGGCGCGTCCCGCGACCGGAACCAGCACCGTCGACGAGCTGAACCTGCTGCGCTCGGCCGTCGAAGGCGGGCTGGACGGCATGGTCGTCGTCTCCGCCGACGGCGTCATGATCACCAACAACCTGCGCTTCCAGGAGATCTGGCCGATCCCACCCGAGGTCGTGACCAGCGGCTCGGACGAGGCGGCGCTGCACTCCGTGCTCGACAAGCTGGTCGAGCCCGACGCCTTCCTCACACGCGTCCACGAGCTCTACCAGCAGGCGTCCGGCTCCTCACGCGACGAGCTGCTGCTCCGCGACGGACGCGTGCTCGACCGCTACGGCACCGCACTGCACGACGACGGCGGCGCCTACATCGGCTGGGCCTGGTTCTTCCGCGACGTCACCTCCGAGCGCGCTGCGGCCATCGACGCGGGCCGCCTTGGAGCGCTGGTCGCGGTGGCGCAGGAGCTCGGCGAGGCACGCGACGAGGACGACGTACTGGCCGTGGTGGCCGGGCTGGGGGCGAGCGTGCTGGGGGCGCAGGGTGTCGCCCTCTGCCTCCGCACCGAGACGCCCCACCTGCTCCGCACGGTGGCGACGGCCTTCTTCGACGAGGGCGTACGGAACGCGGTCGCCGAGATCCCCGACGACGCGGACCTCCCGATCGCCCGCACGGCCCGCACGGGCGAGGCGCTGTTCTACCTGGACCGGGACGACGCCGTTGCCGAGTTCCCAGGGAGTGCAGCGCTGTACGAGCAGGCGCGGACGCGCGCGTCTGCCGTCGTCCCGTTGAGCGCGCAGACGGGCACCTTCGGGGCGCTCGCCGTCGCGTTCGAGCAGCCCAACGCCTGGCGTCCCGCTGACCGAAACCTCCTGCAGGCGCTGAGTGCCCTGACCGCGCAGACCCTCCAGCGACTGTCGGCGCGCCGGGCCGAGCAGGTGGCCCACGCCGCCGTGCGCCGGCTGTCCGAGACGCTCCAGCGCAGTCTGCTCACCGCGCCCCCGCACACCGACGCGTACGAGCTCGCGGTGCGCTACCAGCCGGCGGCGCAGGAGGCCCAGGTCGGCGGCGACTGGTACGACGCCTTCTCCATCGGCGGAGACCGCATGACGCTGGTCGTCGGCGACGTCGCCGGCCACGACCGCAACGCCGCCGCCGCGATGGCCCAGGTGCGCAACGTCCTGCGCGGGGTGGCGCAGACGCTGGGCGAGCCGCCCGGCGCCGTGCTCCGCGCGCTCGACCTCGCCCTCGACCGGCTGGAGGTGGCCGCCCTCGCCACCGCCGTGCTCTGCCAGGTCGAGCCGGCAGCCGACGGCGCCCTGCTCCTGCGCTGGTCGAACGCCGGCCACCCGCCCCCGCTCCTGGTGCACCCGGACGGAAGCGCCGAGCTCCTCTCGACCGATCCCGAGATGCTGCTGGGCATCTCGCCGGGTGACGACCGGTCCGACCACACCTCCGTCCTGCCGCCGGGGGCCACGCTGGTGCTCTACACCGACGGCATCGTCGAGCGGCGGGACCACGCACTGGACGTCGGGCTCGAGCGGCTGCGCCAGACCGCTGCGGAGCTGCACCGCCTGAGCCCGGACGACCTGTGCGACGGCTTGCTCGAGCTGCTCGCGGCGGGCGCCGAGGACGACGTGGCCCTGCTCGTGCTGCGGGTCCGCGCGTGAGCGCGGTGCTGCACCTGCCGGGGCGCCCGTCCTCGGCGCCGGAGGCACCTCGCGTCGGGGACGGCTCGCTCCGCCTCGTGCCTCTCAGGCGGCCTTGAGGCCCTCGACCTCGGACGAGGCGACCGGCGCGGAACCGCGCTCGGCACCGAAGACCTCGTTCGGCAGCGACAGGGCGAAGATCTTGGCCCAGGCCGACGCGAGCTGCTTGGGGAACGGCCCCGTCGCGTAGGTCAGGCCGTACCGCTCGAAGATCTCCTGCACCTTCGGGGCGATCTCCTTGTAGCGGTTGCTCGGCAGGTCCGGGTAGAGGTGGTGCTCGACCTGGAAGGACAGGTTGCCGGTCATGAGGTGCAGCAGGGGACCACCAGAGATGTTCGCGGCACCCAGCATCTGGCGCAGGTACCACTCTCCGCGGGTCTCGCCGTCGATGGACTTCTTCTCGAAGGTCTCGACGCCGTAGGGGAAGTGGCCACACATGATGACCGAGTGGGTCCACACGTTGCGGGCGACGTTCGCCGTGACGTTGGCGGCCAGCGTGGTCAGCGCCGACGGGCCGGACAGCAGCGGGTGCACCAGGTAGTCGCGGGTGGCCTGCTTGCGGACCTTCCCGAGGACGGCACCGAGCTGCTTCTTGAACAGCGCCTTGTCCTTGCGGCCCTTGACGACCTTGCCGATCTCGAGGTCGTACGCCGCGATGCCGTACTCGAACATCAGCATGTTCACGAAGTTGTAGAGCGGCTGGCCCAGCAGGTACGGGCTCCAGCGCTGGTCCTCGTCGACCCGCATGATCCCGTAGCCGAGGTCGTTGTCGCGCCCGAGCACGTTGGTGAAGGTGTGGTGGATCTGGTTGTGCGAGTGCTTCCACATGTCCGACGGGGTGGCGTTGTCCCACTCCCAGCTGGTCGAGTGCACCTTCGGGTCGCGCATCCAGTCCCACTGGCCGTGCATGACGTTGTGCCCGATCTCCATGTTCTCGAGGATCTTCGCGACCGAGAGGCCGGCCGTGCCCGCGAGCCAGGCGGGCGGGAACAGCGAGAACAGCAGGACCGCGCGGCTGCTCAGCTCGATCTTGCGCTGGGCGTCGATGACCTTGCGGATGTACGCCGCGTCGCGCTCGCCGCGGCTGGCCAGCACCTGCTCGCGGATGGCGTCGAGCTCACGACCGATCTGCTCGATGTCCTCGGCGGACAGATGGGCGATCGGGTTGTGCTTCTTCTTCTGGATGGCCGTCATGTCGATCTCCTCTACAGCTCGATGTCGCACGCGCCGGCGGCAGCCGAGACGCAGGTCTGGATCAGGACGCCGTCGCCCTCGGCGGCGGTGGTGAGGGTGCCGTCGCGCAGGTCGCGGACCGCGCCCGAGCGCAGCGGCACGACGCAGCCGAAGCAGATGCCCATCCGGCAGCCGGACGGCATGAGCACGCCCGCGGCCTCGCCGGCGTCGAGCAGCGCGGTCGCGCCGTCGGCGTCGACGGTGACGGCCTGGACGCTGAAGCTGACGGTGCCGCCCTCCCCGGTCACGAGGACCCGGGGCCGGAAGCGCTCGATGTGCAGGCTGTCGGACAGCCCGGCCGCGGCGAAGTGCTCCTCGATCGCGTCGAGCATGCCGGTCGGGCCGCACGCCCAGGTCTGCCGCTCCGCGAGGTCGGGGACCAGGGCGGCCAGCTCGTCCACGCTGAGCATCCCGTCGGTGTCGGTGTGCTTCTCGACCAGCCGGATCCGCCCGTCGAGCGCGAGCTGACGCAGCTCTCCGGCGAAGACGACGTCGGTGGCGGTGGGCGCCGAGTGCACGAGCACGACGTCCTCGAGCTCGGCTGTCCCTTCCGAGAAGGCGTTGCGCAGCATCCCCATGACGGGCGTGATGCCGCTGCCGCCCGTGACGAACAGGACCTTGGCGGGGCGGGTCGCGGGGAGCACGAAGTCGCCGGCAGCCTGGTCGAGCTGCAGCACCAGGCCGGGCGCGGCCCGGCGCACGAGGTGGTTGCTGACGACGCCGTCCGGGATGGCCTTCACCGTGATGGCGATGCAGCCGTCGGCGCGGTCGACCGGCGAGGTCAGCGAGTACGTCCGCCACTGCCGGACGCCGTTGACGTCGACGCCGATGCGGACGTACTGGCCGGGTACGTGCCCGCGCCAGCCGCGACCGGGGCGGATCACGATGCTGATGGCGTCGCGCGTCTCGGGGTGGACGGCCACGACGCGGCCGCGCAGGTCGTCGCTGTTGCGCAGCGGGTCGAGCAGGTCGACGAAGTCGCTCGGGACGAGCGGCGTGGCGATGAGCTCGGCGAGCTGCGCGGCGCGCTCGCGCAGCCGTCCGAGGACGGGGGGAGCTGAGGCGGGTGCGGTCATGGGAGAACCATCCCCGTCAGAGGGGGTCGGGTGCTGCGTCCACGGCGTACGAGTCGACGGCCCGTAGTTGTGGCGGCAGCACAACTACGGGACGTGTGCAGGGCCTGCGACGCGTCAAACCCGGCGTGATGCATGCGCCGGACCGCGAAGGGCCTCCCTGCCGGACTCGGGCCGCTAGGTTCGCCGACGTGGGGATGCGCGTCCTGTCGACCGTCTTCTGGGCGTTCGTCGTCGTGAGCTCGGTGCTGCTGCTCCCCGGAGCGGTCCTGCTGTGGGCCCTCACGGCGCCGTTCGGACGCCGACGCGTGCTGCTGCACCTCTACACCTGCTTCTGGGCCTCGCTCTACACCTGGTGCAACCCGCTGTGGCCGGTCACGGTCCGCGGGCGCGAGCACGTCAAGCGCGGCGCGACGTACGTCATGGTCGCCAACCACTTGTCCCTGCTCGACATCCTGGTGCTGTTCCGACTCTTCCGGCACTTCACGTGGGTGAGCAAGGCGGAGAACTTCCGGGTGCCGGTGGTCGGCTGGAACATGCGCCTCAACGCCTACATCCCCCTGCGGCGCGGCGACCGCGACAGCGTTGCCGCCATGCTCGCGACCGCCGAGAGCGACCTGCGCGACGGCACGTCCGTGATGATCTTCCCGGAGGGCACCCGCTCGCGGGACGGCCGGCTCAAGCCGTTCAAGGCCGGAGCGTTCGAGCTCGCCGTCGGCACAGGCCATCCGGTGCTGCCGATCGTCGTCGGCGGCACCGGGGACGCCCTGCCCGCGCGTGGTTTCGTCCTGCGCGGGCGGCACCGGATCACCTTGACCGTGCTGCCCCCGATTCCGTCGCAGGACCAGGACCCGGCAGCGCTGCTGGAGCAGACCCGCTCCGCGATCGCGGCGGAGCAGGGCGTCGGTCTGCGGACTTCTGCGACGAGACGCTCGCCGGAGCCGTAGCGACGGTCAGGCGGTCAGGTGCCCTCAGGACTCCGCAGCGCCCGAAGGGCGAGACCGACCAGGACGAAGACGATCCCGAGTCCCATGGCCATCGCGGCGATACCGAAGCTGACAACGCTGGTGAACAGGCTGGCCCGCAGGAAGCTGCCGTCCATGACGATCGCGCGGACCGGGTCCTCCCGGTCGAGCTCGGCGTAGGTCTTGCCGGCGCCGAAGGTCAGCGAGTGCTTCTCGATGACCTGCGCCTGGGCGTACGCGGTGAACGGCCCGTCCACCGGCTGTCCAGCGAAGCGGGCCGCGTCCACGGCGACGGTGATGTTCTCGTCCGCCAGGTTGCTCTGCACCGTGGCCCAGGTGCCGGCACCGGCCAGGCCGAGGACGAGCCCTGCCGCGACCACCAGGGCTCCGAGGAGCCCGACCCGCTGGTCGGTCCGCGACGGAGACGGTGTCGAGCGCTCGAGTCGCGCGGTGGTCACCGGGGTGAGGTCAGTGCTCGCGACGTACGGGGCTGCGGTGCTGGTCATGCCGGCCTCCGGGCTCGTGCTGTTCCGGTCGCCGGGCCGCACCAGGCGGTGCTCGGGTCACGTGGCTCGACGGTGTCCCGGCGTAGACGCTAGATCGCGGAGGCGCTTGCTCACAGGGACTTTCGTCCCGTCCTGATCATCCATCGGTCCCGACGGACCTCGCGCGGTCGGCGCCGTACGGCAGCTGCCCGGCGAGGGCGATGCGGGACCTTCGCCTCTGCCGAGCGCGCCGAGGAGACGGCAGTCTCGATGGACGACGAGCGGGCGGAAGCGCCGTTGCGGTTCGTCGACGAAGGCACCCCGAGGTGGGTCCGCGCCGAGCTGGACGGGAGTCCGTCATGCCTGATCTCCGCCTGAGCGCCCTGCCCGGGAGCCTGCTCCGCCTGGCCGGGCAGCACGGCTCCTCCGCCGTCGCCAACGCCGCCGCGGCCGCAGGCGCGCTCAGTGCCGCGGTGCGGGAACGCGGCGACCTCACCCATCGGCTCCTGCACGAGGCCGCCACCAGCCCGGACGCCGGCTCGCTCTCCGTGCTCACCGACCACACCTGCTGGGAACTGCTGGCCACCAGGGACGTGGGCCGGCTCGCCTACATCGCGAGGCAGGGCGTGCCGGACATCGTGCCGGTGAACTACGTCCTGCTCCACGGCGACGTGCTCATCCGCTCCGGCCCGGGCCCGAAGCTGCAGGCCGCGGAACGCCAGGACCTGGTGGCCTTCGAGGTCGACGACCTGGACGCGGCCGACCGGTCGGGCTGGTCGGTCGTCGTCCACGGCCGGGCGACGCGGCTGTCGTGGGCAGAGCAGCAGCACCTCGGTCTCAGCCCCCCGCCGGACGGCGCGCCGTGGGCGGACGGGCCCCGCCGGCAGGTGATCCGCATCAGCCCGCGCCGGGTCACCGGTCGGCGGATCGGCGGCGCCCCGGGCCGCGAGCCGGAGTCCCCGTCTGGGCGGACGTCCCCGCAGGACGGGACCTTCGGTCCTGTTCCCGTGCCTTGCCGAGATGGAGGCTGAGCGCATGACGACGACGTACGCCACCGCGCCGACGTGGCCGGCCGAGCCCGGACCGACGTCCTCCGTCACGGCCCGGCTGGACTGGTACGCGGCGACCGCCCGCTGGGCGCCGTCCAAGCACAACAGCCAGCCGTGGCGGTTCGTGGTCACCGACGACGCCCTGGAGGTCTGGGCGGACCCGTCCCGGTCGCTCGTCGAGACCGACGCCCATCGCCGTGAGCTCGTGCTGTCCTGCGGCGCGGCCATGCACCTCGCCGGCGTTGCGGCCCGCGCTCACGGCGTGGCGCCGCTGATCGTGCTCTTCCCGGACGGCCCAGGAGGTTGCGTCGCCCGTCTTGTCGAACGCGGCCCATGGCAGGTGACTCCGGCAGACCGGGCCCTGCTGCTCGCCGTACCGCGTCGTCGCACCGACCGTGGACCGCTGGACGCGCTCGGGCTGGCCCCGGCACTGGCGTTCGAGCTGCAGGACGTCGCCGAAGCACTCGGGTGCGAGCTGCGTCTCGTGGCATCGCCTTGGGCCCGGGCGACGCTGGCCGAGCTGGTGGCACGCGCCGACCGCCTGCTCGTCCGCGCCCGCGGACCGGAGCGCGAGCTGTCCGCGTGGCTGCGCGCGCCCGGTGACCTCCGCGGCGACGGCGTGCCGTCGGACCACACGCGCGGACCCGCCGCCTCCTACCGGGCCGAGTACGTGCAGCGCGACTTCTCGACGCGCAGCTCGACGCCGTCGCAGGACCGGCCGGGAGCAGACCGCCCCCTCCTGGCGGTGCTGTGCACGGCGACCGACGGCAATCACGACCACGCCCGGGCCGGCGCCGCACTGATAGCGGTACTGCTCCACGCCACGGTCGCCGGTGCGAACGCGTCCTTCCTCAACCAGCCGGTCGAGCACCCCGAGATGCGGCAGGTGCTCCGCGAGCAGCTCCAGCTCGACGGTCACCCCCAGCTCGTCCTGCGCCTGGGCGCAGGAGGAGAGGTCACACCTCCCCCGCGCCGGAGGCAGACCGACCTGGTCTTCCGCAGCGGGCACGGCGACGTACGACCGGCCGCAGCGACAGCGGACCAGCAGCACAGGGCGGACCCCGCCCACCGAGGGCAGGAGCACGCATGACGACCACGGCCCATCACCGGCCGCACTCGGCCGACCAGCCGATGCGCCACCTGCGCCCGCTGTCCGCAGACCTGGACCAGGGGGCGCCGACCGACGGCGTCCGCACCGCCGACCGCCTCACGGCGACAGGAGCACGCTCATGAAGAACGAGATCATCGTCGGGGTCGACCCGACCCCGTCCGGCGTCGCCGCTCTGGAATGGGCTCTCACCGAGGCGGTCTCGACGGGCGCACCCGTCCTCGCCCTGCGCGCGTGGAGTCCCACCGCGATGGCCGTCGAGGCCTACACCTACGCCCCTGCCGACGTAGACCCGATGGAGTCGGCGACAGCCCAGCTCGTCGCCGACGAGCAGCTCAAGCTCGCCATCGAGCGCGTCCCTGGCGCAGAAGCGCTCGCCACGACCGCCAGCGCCGTCCTCGGCTCCGCCGCGCAGGTCCTCGTCGAGCACAGCACGCCGCACTCGACGGTCGTCGTGGGCTGCTGCAGTCACCGGGCCCTGTCCCGTGCCGTCCTCGGCTCGGTCAGCTCCTCGGTCCTGCACCACGCCGCCGGTCCGGTCACGATCGTCCCGGCGCCCCGCACGACCGATCAGAGCGCGCCGCGGGTCATCGTCGGGATGGACCACTCCCGAGACGCACGCAGGGCGTTGGCCGCTGCCGTCGAGCAGGCCGGCCGGCGCGGGGCGACCCTCGTGCCGGTCTACGTCCGCGAGCCGCTGGTCCTGCCCCGCGGTGGGCCGCACGCCCCGGACATCGCACTCCTGGAGGACAGCGAGCGACACCTGCTCGACGCCGAGGCACGGGCCGCAGGCGGCACGGACGTGCGCAGCCAGATCCTCACGGGCAACCCCGTCGCACGACTGCTGGAGCTCGCCCGACCGCAGGACCTGCTCGTCCTGGGATCCCGCGGTCGCGGAGGCTTCGCCGCACTGCTGCTCGGATCGACGAGCACCCAGGTCGCGCAGCACGCACCCTGCCCCGTCCTGGTGATCCGCCCCTGACCCGCGCCCGTTGGGTCGCCGTCCGATGAGCACCGTCGGGCAGCGACCGCCGGCGACGGGACCAAAGCCCCTGTTGCGCCGGGCATGTGGCGGGGACGCTGGCTCGACCGGTCGGGTCCCTGACCGGTGTGACAGAGGGGTTGTGCAGCGATGATGTGGTACTGGCACGACGACGCCGGCTGGGCCGGCTGGTCCCTGATGCTCTTCTCCATGCTGGTGTTCTGGGCGCTCCTGGCCTGGGGCGTCTGGGCTGTGCTCCGAGTCGGGAACACGGCAGGTTCCGCCGAGCACAGCCCCGAGCAGGTCCTGCGACACCGGTTTGCCTCCGGTGAGATCGACGCGGACACCTACGAGAGCGCCCAGGCCACGCTGGCGGACCGGCACCTCCTCGGCGCTCGGGCTCCACTGCACTGAGGCCGGCGGGACGCCGGCCCGTGAGGAAGCGCGCGGCGAGCAGGCGCCGTCGGGGGGCACGAGGAGCAGCCTGCGTGTGCAGGCCGCTCCTCGGGCCCCGTCGGATCAGAAGACGAGCAGGGAGCGGACGTTGCTCGCCCCGGGGGCGTTCTGCAGGTCCTGGCCGGTGCGGACGACGAAGCCGAAGCGGCCGGTCCCGGTGAATCTGCGGTCGATCGTCCAGGTACCGGTGCGGGCGTCGGCGCGCACTTGCGAGGTGAGCACCTCCCGGCCGCTGCCGGTGATGCGGTAGAGGCTGATGATCAGGCCACCGGCGCGGGCCGGCAGGCTGTCACCGGTGAACCGGTAGGTCCGCACGCCGGTGCGCTCGACGGCGAGACTCAGCGCGGTGCGCACGTTGAGCACGACCGACGGGCCCGCGTCGCAGCCGCGCTGCTTGGCGTAGAGCCGTGTGTTCGCCGGCGGCACGATGGTGAACCGCGCCACGCCGTCTGCGCCCAGCTCGGCCGATCGCACCACCCGGAAGGTGGTGCTGGGGCGGGTGTAGGCGAGCAGGTCGACGACGCTGTTCGGCGTACCGGTGACCGTCACCTGAGCAGCCCCCGTCGCGGTGATCGTGCCCCGGTCGAGCTGCACCGTCTCCGGTCCCTGACAGGGGGAACCGCTGGCCGGGCCGGAGGCAGACGGACTCGGCGAAGCCGTACGGCCGTTGCTGACGGTGATGCGGCGCGGAGCGCTTGTCGTCTGCAGCCCGGAGGGGTCCGTGGCGACGGCGGTGACCGTGTGCGTGCCGTCGCTCAGCGTCGTGGTGTCGAACGCGGTGGAGTAGCTCGCGCCGGCGCCGAAGGGCGACCCGGAGTCCGGCGTGGTGTCCGTGCCGACGGGCCGGCCGTCGACGCGGAACTCCACCGAGGTGATCCCCCGGCCGTCGGAGGCCTGCGCCGTCAAGGTCACCGTGCCGGTGGCGGTGGCGCCCTCCGCCGGGGCGGTCACCGCGACCTTGGGCGGCGTCACGTCGGTGTTGCGGTAGACGAACACACCGCTGCCGCCGGAGAACTGGATGAAGCCACGGGAGATGGACGGCTGGCCGACGCCGGTGCCGGGCCGGTCGACGTTGGTGGCGAACTCCGAGAACTCGGCGCCGGTGACAGCACTGCCGTCACTGATCCGGAACACCACCTGGTCGGCGTTGTCCCGCGTGACGTAGCCGAAGTCGCCGGAGGCAGCGGCGGTGGTCTGGGCGAAGCCGGTCGTGCCGGGCGACAGCGAGGTGGCGCTGAGCTGCCCGGCGGGGGCCAGCGCGGCGGTGTCGAGCAGGAACAGGTTGGCGCTCGTCGTGACGACGACCTTCGCCTCGGTCAGGGTCGGCTCAGACTCCTGCTCGACGGCCAGCGCCGGGGCGGGCGTCCCTTCCACGTCGCGGGTCTGGAGCGACTCGAGCGACGTTCCGCTCGGGCGCAGCTTGTGCACGGTCGTGCCGGTGCCGTTCGCCGCAGCGACGTACACGAACGGCGCGGTCTTGACCTCGCCGGTCGGGTTCGGGGTGTTGCCGTCCGGCATCACCGGGACCGACGGGGTCTGGAACCGCTGCCCGGGAACGGAGAACGACGGGCCGGCGACGCTGAGGTCCGCCGCCCGGAAGCTGCGGACGCCGCCTTGTGCGCCGACGACGATGAAGGGCGTCGAGGTGCCGGCAACGTCGAAGAAGGCGAGCGTCGGGCTGGCCAGCGGGGTCGCGTCGATGTCGCCGGAGTTCGTGGCGGCCGCGCCGTTGACGGTGGAGGACGACGCGGCGGCGCTGCCCACGATCGGCACCCGGAATATGCGGGCATCGGTGGGATCGGTGTCCCTGCTGGCGACGAAGTAGATGACCCGGCTGCCGTCGGCGGCGGGGCCGGTGGCGACCAGGCTGGAGTTGACGGTGAACCCGTCCGTCCCCGCGACGTCGACGTCGGCGCGCACCCGGGTTCCGGTGGCCTCATCGATCTGGGCGATCTCGATGTCCGCGGCGCCGGCCGTGTCGTCGTCGTCGTTGTGGACGGCGAGCAGCTGGCCCAGGCCCATCGCGGTGGAGGTGCTGCCGAACGAGACGCTGCCGCCGTTGCCGCCCGGCACGGTGCTGCGGGTACCGAACACGTCACGTTCGGCGTCGGTCTCGACGGCCTCGAGGATGTCGATGCCCTCCTCGGGTCCGACCGGGGCACCGGTGCCGAGCACCTGCAGGTGCACGAAGCCGTCCCGCGTGCCGAACTCGACGCGCTGGGTCGCCGGCGAGCCGCTGGAGGTCACGATCGAGGTCTTGACGAACTGCTCGGTCGGGGCGCTCTTCTCGTACACCGCGGTCAGCGGCAGCACGCCCTCGTCGACGGGCTGGTAACCGGATCGGCCGTTGTCACCGCCGAAGAAGGGCCAGTGGACGGCCTGCGCGGCCGGCGCGCCAGCGGCGACGGTGGCGAGCGCGAGTGCGCCCACGAGCGTCGTGCGGGTGAGGTGCGTGGTCAAGGTGGACCTCTCCTGTACGGACCCGCGGGGATGCGGATCTCAGGAACAGGCACGTACCCGAAGGCCGTCCGGTTCACCTCCACCCGCCGCCTGGGATCCTGCAGGGTGAACCGGAGCGCGCCGCCGTCCGTGTCCCCGAGGGTGGAGGACGCGGATGCGGCGCTGGTGCGGTTGCTGCACGAGGAGCACGCCGGGCCGCTGTACGCCTTCTGCGTGCGCTTCACCGGCGATCCGCAACGGGCCGAGGACGTCGTGCAGGAGGTCTTCCTCCGGGCGTGGCGCAGCCTGTCGAGCGCAGACCTCCGGACCCGGCCGGTCCGGCCCTGGCTTCTCCACATCGCGCGCAACCTGCTCACCGACGCCCACCGGGCGCAGGGCTCGCGGCCCGTCCTGGTGGACGACGAACGGGCGCTGCACGCGGTCGCCGCAGCCGACGAGCTCGACCGGGCAGTGCAGGCCTGGCAGGTCGCCGCGGCACTGGCCCGCCTGACCCGCGAGCACCGCGAGGTCCTGGTCTCAGCGCACTGGCTCGGCCGGAGTGTCGCGGAGACAGCAGCCGCGCTGGGCATCCCGGCCGGAACGGTCAAGTCCCGGACCTACTACGCGGTACGGGCGCTGAAGCTCGTCCTCGAGGAGATGGGAGTGGAGTCGTGACGCACGAGCAGCAGCGCTGGCTGGCGTCCTACGTCCTGGGAGCGCTCAGCCCCACGGACCGGCGGCAGCTCGACGCGCACCTGCCCACCTGCCCCGCCTGCCGCGAGGAGCTGGCGACCTACGCCGGCCTGCCAGGACTGCTGTCCCGGCTCGACCTGGTCGAAGCGACCGGCGGCACGCTGCTCCCGCCCCCGACCCTGCTCCCGGCCGTGCTCGCCGCCGTCGAGGCCGAGCGCTCGACCCACCGTCGGCGGCTCATGCGCTGGCGAACGGTCGCCGCCGGGTCCTCGGCGGTTGTCGCTGCAGCCGCCGTCGCCGGCGTCCTGGCCGTGACCGGAGGAGAGGCGGCACCCGAGCGCCAGCCCCTGGTCGCCGCAGCGGGCGTGGGCGCGTCCGGGAGCGTCTCGTTCCAGGCTCGTCCGTGGGGCACCGAGCTCCAGCTCCGACTGGCAGGCCTCCCGACTTCGGACGGCTATGCCGCGTACGCCGTCGACGACCAGGGGGTGCGAACGCTGGCAGCACGCTGGGGCTCCACGCCCGGACGCAGCGCGAACGTGCCTGCGACCACGGCCCTCTCACCCTCCGCCCTGTCCCAGATCATCATCGAGACGACCGACGGGGCGCTGATCCTGTCCCTCGGGGCGTCGGCATCTAGCCGGGCTCTTCTCGGCACGGCGGGTTGGCCGTGACGGGTGCCACGGCTTGCGCCCGGCGACTAGCCTCAATAACGTCCGCCGCCAGATGTCCGTACATCAAGCCGGGAGGCCGCCCGATGGCGAGTACGAGCGCCGTGGCACGCAGCAGAGGCAGCGGGGCGATCCCGGAGGACCGTAGGCCGGACGTCGACGAGTCCGCGGCACGTCCATGAGCCGCTGGCACCTGCGCGACCTGACCGACCGCGATCTGGAGAGCGCCGTCGCGTTGGACGCCCTGTCCAGCACCGTCGCTCAGCCCGCGCTGTTCCCCCTTGCCGACGTCGTCGCGAGCCTGGTGGCGGGACAGCCCGCGGTCGCGGCGGAGGTGGGCGGGCAGATGGTGGGTGTCGCTGTCGGCCGGCTCGACCGTGAGCGGGGCTGGATCCTGCGGATGACCCTTCACCCGCAGTGGCGGGGCCGCGGGCTCGGAAGTGAGCTGCTCGCCCACCTGGAGCACCGACTGGTCGCCGCAGGTGCCCGCAGGTTGACGTGCGTTCTGCCGCGCGGCGAGACGGGCAGCGAGGCGCTGCTGAACTCCGGCTTCGCCGCGAGGGACGACGTGACGTGGTTCGACAAGCTCGAGCAGGTGCGGACCGAGGATGTCGAGGCGGCAGCTGCGCTGGGGGGTGTCATCCCGCCGTCGAACCTCTGGGCCAAGGTCGAGGGGATGACGCAGGAGAAGGCAGTCATCGACCGTCGTGTGGTGCTTCCGCTCGCGCACCGCGGCCTGGCCGAGGAGCACGGGGTGCGTGAGCCCCGCGCCGTGATGCTCTTCGGCCCGCCAGGCACGGGAAAGACGACCTTCGCTCGCGCGATCGCCAGCCGCTTGAGCTGGCCGTTCGTGGAGCTCTTCCCCTCGCGCCTGGCGGGTGCGAGCGGCGGCCTGGCCAGCGGGCTGTCCGACGCCTTCTCCACCCTTGCCCGGATGGAGCACGTGCTGGTGTTCATCGACGAGGTAGAGGAGATCGCCGCCGACCGCGCCACCACGGGCGCGGACATCGGGGTCGTCAACGAGCTCCTGAAGGCCATCGTGGCCTTCCGTGAACGTCCTGACCGGCTGCTCGTCTGCGCCACGAACAGCATCCGCAGCCTGGATGCGGCCTTCCTGCGGCACGGGCGCTTCGACTACGTGCTCCCGATCGGCCCGCCCGATGCCGACGCCCGGGGCGCGCTCTGGCGTCGCGCCGCCGAGGACACCGGAGCCGACCTCGACCTGGACCGTCTCGCGGCCGCGAGCGAGGGACTGACGCCGGCCGACATCGGCCACGCCAGCCAGCAGGTCGCCGCTCGCTCCTTCGAGTCCACGCTGTCCAGCGGCCGACGGCAGCCGACCACGACGGAGGACTTCCTGGACGCCATCGCCGCCACGCGCCCCACCCTCACCGCAGAGGACGTCGAGCGCTTCCGGGACGACGTGGTCCGCTACGAGCGATCGTGAACGCGCCGTACGGGTCGCTGCTTCAGACCGGGACGGCGCTCCCGCGCACCACCGGGCGCACGAAGGGGACCGGCACGGGCAGCACATCCCGGCGCAGGTCGCGGACGTCGAAGCCCGCCGCGAGCAGCAGGTCCGACGTGGGGCGGACGAGGGAGCAGCCACCGCCGATGCGGGACCAGGCGGGTGCGACGACTCCTTGAGCCCTGCGCAGGAGGCTCCCGTGGTCGGCGGCGACGTGCTCGATCAGGTGCAGCCTGCCGCCCGGTCGCAGGACGCGGCGCACCTCCTCGAGCGCTCGATCGAGTCTGCGCACCGAGCAAAGCACGAGGGTGCTGACGACCGCGTCGACACTGGCGTCGGCCAGGGGCAGGCGCGAGGCGGAGCCGGCCAGCACCAGCAGCCGCGGGTCGTGGGACGCGCGAGTGGCGAGCAGGCCGCGCATCCTCGGATCCGGTTCCAAGAGCAGTAGCCGCTGCACTTCCGGGCCGTAGGCGGACAGATTCGCGCCGGTCCCCGCGCCGATCTCCAGCACGACTCCGGAGACGTCCTGCAGCAGCTCTCGGCGCCACGTGTGCAGAGCGCGCCGCTCGGCGCCGGCGAGGGCCCGGTCGTAGAGCCGGGCGCTCAGCACACGAAGCAGGTCAGGCTCGTCCAGACAGCGAAGACGCCGCTACCGGCCAGGCCCAGCAGCGGTCGCACCGGCAGCGTCGCGGCTGCTTGTCCTGCCGCGGGCTCTGCCACGGCCTCTGCTCCTGCTGCCAGGGCCCGAGAGGGGTGGTTCGACGTCTCGACGGCGTCGAGGTCCACGCAGACCGTCACGGGGCGGTGATCGTGAAACCGGCCTTCTCGGCGTTGTCGTAGTCGTCGTCGATGTGCACGACCGGGTGCTCCGCCCGGTCGAGCAGGCTCGCAGCGATGCTGGCCCGGAAGCCGCTGGCGCAGTGCACCCACACCTTGTCCGACGGCACCTCGGCCAGCCGGTCCTGCAGCTCGCTGAGCGGGATGTGCACCGAGCCCTCGATGAAGCCGTGCGCGCGCTCGTCGTCGCGGCGCACGTCCAGGACGACCGCGCCCGGCTCCGCGGCGACCTGCTGGAAGTCGGCGACGGAGTAAGAGCGCATGTCGATGCCGTCGGCGAGTGAGTCCAGCTCGCCCGTCGCGGCGCCGGCCGGTCGCTCGATCCCGATGCGCACCAGCTGCCGCTGCGCGTCCGCGATCTGCTCGGGGCTCTCGCCGATCAGCGTGACCGGCTCCCCCCACGGGACGATCCAGCCGACGTAGGTCGAGAACTGGGTCCCCATCGCCACCGACACCGTGCCGGCGAGGTGCCGGCCTGCGTACGTCGAACGGTCCCGGAGGTCGACGACCCACTCGCCGGCCCGGATCCGCGCGGCGAGCTCGGTCGGGTCGACGGGGGTGGCCGGTGACAGGTCCGGGGCGTCCGGCCCCTCGGCGTTGCGCGGTCCCATGTAGGCGTAGTAGGTGGGGTAGCCGGTCAGGCCGGCGACGAGCCGGTCGACGAACGCCTGCTCGTCGTCCTCGAGCAGCGCGTCGTTGCGGCTCTTCTCGGTCCCGATGGTGCTGTCGCTGCCGCCGCTGGCCCCACCGGAGGAGCAGAAGCTGCCGAAGCCGTGGGTCGGGTACACCGGCGTCTCGTCCGGGAGCAGGTCGGCCAGCCGGCGGGCGGAGCGCCACTGCTTGCGGGTGAGCTCGTCGGTACGGTCCGTGCCGAGCAGGTCGGTGCGCCCGACGCTTCCGTACAGCAGCGAACCGCCGGTGAACACGGCGGCCGGACCCTCACCGTCACTGATGACGTAGGACACGTGGGTGTCGGTGTGTCCGGGGGTCTCGAGGACCCGGACGGTCATGGTGCCGGCCGACAGGTCGTCACCGTCGTGCACGGCGCACCGCTCGAAGGACACCTCGTCGCGACCGGCCACCACGTAGGTCGCACCGGTCTTGCGGGCCAGCGCCAGGCCACCGGTGACGTAGTCGTTGTGCAGGTGGGTCTCGACCACCAGCGTCGCGGTCACCCCCAGCTCGCCCAGCAGGCTCTCCACGCGATCGAGATCGCGCTGTGGGTCGACGACGACAGCGCACGTCCCGTCACTGACGACGTAGCTCCGGTCGCCCAGGTCCGGTGTCTCGATCACGTCGACGCGCATGCTGCCTCCAGGTGAAGTGTCGTTGCTCCTTGTCCGTACATTAGTGTCGGGAGCCTCCTCCCGCAAGGCCCCCGGGCAGGGCTGCTGCCCGCCGACGACGAAAGGCAGCGTGAGAACGTCCGACATGCCCAGCACCTCCGGTCGGCCGCGCAGCGCCCCCGCCGGTGGTCGCGGGCGGCAGGTCCTTCTGACGGTCGTCCCAGCCTCCAGGTGGCTGCTGTCGTACCGCCGCGAGTTCCTGCGCCGCGACATCCCGGCAGGCCTTACCGTCGCGGTGCTGCTGATCCCCCAGTCGATGGCCTACGCCGCCCTGGCAGGGATGCCGCCCGAGGCGGGCCTCTACTCGGCGATCGTGTCTCTGCTGGTCTACGCCGCGCTCGGGAGCAGCAGCTTCATCTCCGTAGGACCGGTCGCGATCGACTCGCTCCTGGTCGCCGCGGCAGTCGGACCCCTCGCGCAGGGCGACACGACGCTGTACGTCGCCGCGGCCGGGGTGCTCGCCGTGATGACCGGGCTGATCCAGCTGGCTCTCGGGACGTTACGGCTCGGCGCCCTCGTCAACTTCCTCTCCGTGCCCGTCATCAGCGGCTTCACCTCGGCCGCGGCCATCACGATCGGCGCCAGCCAGGTCAAGGACCTGCTCGGTCTCGACGTGCCCAAGGGGCAGGGCAGCAGCTTCCTCGACACGCTCCGGGCGACGCTCGCTGCAGCGGACACCGTGCACGCGCTCACTGCGCTGATCGCCGGCATCACCCTCGTGACGCTGGTCGCTGCGCGGCGCCTCGTCCCCCGGGTGCCTGCCGCGCTCGTCGTCGTGGCGCTCTCGACGGCCGCCGTAGCCCTGCTGCGCCTGGACGCTGACGGCGTCACGATCCTGGGCGAGGTACCTGCGGGCCTCCCGCGGCTCGTCGTCCCGAGCCTCGACGTCGACCTCGCCCGGCAGCTGCTGCCCGCCGCGTTGACCATTGCCGTGATCTCGTACATGGAGAGCATCAGCACGGCCAAGGCCTTCGCCACCCGCACGCGCACGCGGGTGCAGCCCAACCAGGAGCTGCTGGCCGTCGGGGCAGCCAACCTCGCCGCCGGGTTGTTCCGGGGCTTCTCCGTCGCCGGCGGGTTCTCCCGGGGCGCCGTCAACTTCCGCGCGGGCGCCAAGACGCAGCTGTCCGGCGTCACCGCAGCAGCCGTCCTGCTCGTGGCGGTCGCCTTCCTCACGCCGCTGTTCTTCTACCTGCCCAAAGCCGTCCTGGCCGCCGTGATCGTCGTCGCGGTCGCCTCCCTCGTCGACGTCCGCGGGGCCCGACGGATCCTGCGCGTGCAGCGGGCCGACGGGATCGGCCTGCTGGTGACCTTCTTCGCCACGCTCCTCGTCGGCGTCGCGCAAGGTCTGGCCGTGGGGGTGGCCGCCAGCCTGCTCGTCTTCATCGCCCGCACCGCTCGCCCGCACGTCGTCGAGGTGGGGCGCGTCAAGGGGACAGCGCGCTACCGCAACGTGGAGCGCTGGGCCACCCGCACCGACGACCGCGTCGCCATCCTGCGCATGGACGGCCCGCTGTACTTCGCCAACGCCCGCTTCTTCGAGCAGCGGGCGCAGGCGCTGGTCGGCGACCGGCCCCTCGTCGAGCACCTGGTCGTCGTGGCGAGCGGGATCGGCGACATCGACGCGAGCGGTACGGAGCTGCTCATCGAGCTGGACGACGAGCTGAAGGACGGCGGGGTGCAGCTGCACCTGGTCACCGTTCGCGGCCCCGTGCGGGACACCCTGGCCAACACCGACCTGTGGGAGGCGATGCTGACCTCCGGACGCATCCACACCACCATCGAGGCAGCGGTGCGCGCCATCGCTGGACCGAACGGGTCCCCGCTGCTCAAGCCCGACGACGAGGTCTCCTCGCCTGCGGACCTGGTCTGACAGCAGCCCTGTCGTCCATCGCCGAACCCACCCGCGTAGAGCAGGAGCAGCCTTGACCCCACCCCCAGGTCCCGGCGCCGCGCCGCCCCCCCGTCCCCCGTTGCGAGACGGCGAGTGCGCCCGGCGGCTCGGCCGACAGCCGACGGAGAGCATCGAGGGCGGGTTCGCCGTGGTGCTCAACTGCATCGACGGGCGAGCCCAGCAACCCCTTCTGGACTGGGTGCGCTCCCAGTACGACGTCGACTACGCAGACGTCGTCACCGAGCCCGGGATCGACGCCCTGCTCGCGGCAGCACCACCGACCGCGCGAGATGCCGTGCTGGACAAGGTGTGCGTGTCCCGACTGGCGCACCTGTCGTGCTACCTCGTGGTCGCCGGTCATCACGACTGCGCCGCCAACCCGGTGCCCCGCCCCGTGCACGAGGAGCAGATCCGCGTCGCCGTGGCTTGGCTGCGCACCGCCCTGCCCCGCTTCGAGGTCGCCGGGGTGTACCTGGACGAGACGTGGTCGGCCTGCCCCGTCGCCGACGGCACGGGTTGAGGGGAACCTGCGCGCCGTGCTGACCCCGGTCCCCGTGTGGCACGACGTCGTCCAGTCGCTGGTCCGGCCGCTGCCCGCCCGGCACGTGGCGCTCGCCGACGCAGAGGGTTGCCTGCTCGAGAGCGCCGTGTCCGCGCTGCACCCGTTGCCGCCGTTCGACGCCTCGGCGATGGACGGCTACGCGGTCCGGGCCGGCGACGTCCGGGGGGCCGGGCCGGCGCATCCGGTACGGCTGCGCGTCATCGCCTCCGCTCCCGCCGGCCACCCCGTCGGGGCGGTCGTCGGTGCCGGAGAGGCTGTCCGGATCCTGACCGGAGGGCAGCTGCCCCGCGGTGCCGATTCCGTCGTGGCCGTGGAGTCCACCGACGGCGGGCGGCAGGTGGTGGCCGTCCGCGAGGCCGTCGGGCCCGGCCGGCACGTCCGTCGGGCCGGCGAGGACCTGGCTCAGGGTGCTCACGTCCTCCTGCCGGGACGGGTCGTCGGCCCGGGACAGGTCGCCGCGGCCGCTGCGGCCGGGCACGCCACCCTGCAGGTGGTGCCGCGACCACGGGTGGTGGTCGTGTCGACTGGCGACGAGCTCGTCGCACCCGGCGACCCGCTGGCGCCAGGCCAGCTGCCGGACAGCAACGCCGCCGGGCTGGCCGCGGCGGTCCGTCTCGCGGGTGGCCGAGCCACCGTCCTGCGATGCGGGGACGACCCGCGGCTGCTCCGCCGGTTGCTGGCTCAGGCAGCAACGACCGCAGACCTCGTGCTCACCAGCGGAGGCATCAGCGCCGGTGAGGAGAACGACGTCGTCAAGGCCGCGCTGACAGGCGGTCCGGTGCGGTTCGTGAACGTCGCCATGCAGCCGGGCTCGCCCCAGGCGGCGGGCACCGTCGACGGAGTTCCCTTCGTCGGGTTGCCCGGCAACCCGGTCTCAGCGTTCGTGTCCTTCACCGTCTTCGTCCGCCCCCTGCTGCGATGCTTGCGCGGATTGGGCCCGGAGCCGGCGGCAGGCCCGGTCGAGCTGACGGCTCCTGTCGACCCCCATCCGGTGAAGACGCGCTACGTCGGCGCCAGGTGGGTCGCCGATGGCGGCCGCTCCAAGGCGGCGCCGCACCCGCGCCAAGGCAGCCACCTGATGACGCTGCTCGCCGACGCGGACCTGCTGCTCGAGCTCGCACCCGGGGCGCAGCCGCACGCAGCGGGCTCCCTCGTCCCCGCTCGCCGCCTCGATGGCGACACGAGCTAGAAAAGTCCGGACAACCCTTGCGGAACCCCGGCGTCACCGCCTAGCGTCCGGCCGAGGCTGTCGCCGCTCGAAGGGAATCGGATGCACCCCGTGGAACAGCAGGAACGCCCGGTCCGCTGGCTCAAGGTCCTCGACCAGACCAAGTGCATCGGCTGCCACGCCTGCACGACGGCCTGCAAGAGCGAGAACGAGGTGCCTGTCGGCGTGACCCGGACCTACGTCAAGTCCGTCGACGTCGGGGTGTTCCCGCAGGTCCGCCGAGCCTTCCAGGTGACCCGCTGCAACCAGTGCACCGACGCACCCTGCGTCACCGCGTGCCCGACGCAGGCGATGTACAAGCGACCCGACGGGATCGTCGACTTCGACAAGGACATCTGCATCGGCTGCAAGGCGTGCATGGCCGCCTGCCCGTACGACGCGATCTTCATCAACCCCGAGGACCACTCCGCGGAGAAGTGCAACCTGTGCGCGCACCGCATCGACGTCGGCCTCGAGCCGGCCTGCGTCACGGTGTGCCCGACCGAGGCCATCCTGGTCGGCGACCTGAACGACCCCACGTCGAAGGTGGCAAAAGCCGTCCAGCGGCAGCCGGCCCTGGTGCGGCGCCCGGAGAAGGAGACCGGCCCGGGCGTGTTCTACCTGGGCGCGCACCAAGCCACGCTCGACCCGCTGGGCGCCACCCGCCCGGACGGCGGCCTCTACGCCTGGGCCACCCAGGGTCAGCCAGGCCCGCAGCTGGTGCCCTCCGGGCACCCGGACCGAGCCCGCTCGTCGGCAGCGGCGCTGCTGTCCTACGACATCCCGCACTTCGCCCCGTGGGGGTGGCGGGTCAGCCTCTACACCTGGACCAAGAGCATCGCGGCCGGCGCCTTCCTGGTCGCGGTCGTGATGGCGCTGGTCGGTCTGCTGGACTTCGGCGACGACACCGTCCGCTTCGCCGCGCCGCTGCTTGCGCTCGCCTTCCTCGGCGTCACCGGCGTGCTGCTCATCTGGGACCTCAAGCACCCGACGCGCTTCTACCTGATCTTCACCCGGCACCACTGGAAGAGCTGGCTGGTCCGCGGGTCCTTCATCATCGGGGCCTACGGCGCCCTGGTCGTGGCCTACCTCGGTGCC
>JBKJQQ010000069.1:0-9648 GCA_046593875.1 Mycobacteriales bacterium
GGGCCGCTCGTCGACCAGGACGACCATGAGGTGGCACTCGGGGTTGTTGGTGGTGATGGCGTTGGCGATCGCCTGCATCACCATCGTCTTGCCGGCCTTGGGCGGGCTGACGATCAGGGCGCGCTGGCCCTTGCCGACCGGCATCACCAGGTCGATGACGCGGGTGGTCAGGACGTCGGGCGAGGTCTCCAGCCGCAGCCGGTCCTGCGGGTAGAGCGGCGTCAGCTTGGTGAAGTCCGGCCGCGTCTTGGCCTCCTCCGGGTCCATGCCGTTGACCGTGTCGAGGCGTACGAGGGCGTTGTACTTGTCGCGCCGCTCGCCCTCGCGCTGCTGCCGGACGGCGCCGGTGACGGCGTCACCGCGGCGAAGGCCGTACTTGCGGACCTGCTGGAGCGACACGTAGACGTCGTTCGGGCCGGTGAGGTAGCCGGTGGTCCGGACGAAGCCGTAGTTGTCGAGGATGTCGAGGATGCCGCCGACCGGGATCAGGACGTCGTCCTCGCTGACCATCGGCTCGTTGTCGAAGCGGTCGCCGCCGGCGCGGTTGCGGCTGCGGCCACGACCGCGCTCGCGGAACCGCCCGCGCCGCCCGCCCTCGCCGAACTCGCCGTCCTGCGCCGCGTCCGGGCGGGGCCCGTCGGAGCGAGGGCCGTCGGTGCGCGGGGCCTCGGTCCGGGTGTCCGGGCGGTCGCGGTCGTAGCGGTCGCCGTCCTGGCGGTCGCGGTACGGACGGGGCTCGCGCTCCGGACGGACGGCGTCGCGCTCCTGGCGCGGGCCGCGCTCCTGGCGCGGACC
Organism: Mycobacteriales bacterium; assembly: GCA_046593875.1. GTDB lineage: Bacteria > Actinomycetota > Actinomycetes > Mycobacteriales > SCTD01 > SCTD01. The sequence continues at coordinate 796 of JBKJQQ010000069.1, forward strand.
GCGGTCGCGCTGCGGGTTGAGGTCGGCGGGGTTGGGCTCCTCGCCGGCGGCGGCCGCGGCGGCCAGGCGCTCCTGGCGGCGGGCCTCGCGCTCGAGGAAGCGCTCGCGGCCGCGGTCGATGCGCTCGCCCTGCTCGCCCTCGGGGCGGTCCGGACGGTCGTCGTCGGTGTCGGCCTCGTCGGCGCGCGGGCGGTCGACGCGCGGGCGCTCGGTCCGGTCGCGGCCGGCCCGCGGGCGGTCGTCCTCGCCGCGGTCGGCAGCGGCCTCGTCCCGGTCGGAGGCGGGCCGGTCGGCGCGCGGGCGCTCGGCCTCGGTGCGGTCGGCCTGCTGCTGGGGCGCGGCGCCGTTCACGGCGGCGTCCGCGGCGGGCGCTGCGTCCGCTGCCGGCGCCTGCTTGGCCTGGATGGCCTCGATCAGCTGGCTCTTGCGCAGCCGGGCGATGCCGGTGATGCCGAGGTCGCTGGCGATGGCCTGCAGCTCGGGCAGCACCATGGCGGCCAGGCCGCCGCTGACGGCGCGGCGCCGGGTGCGAGGCGCTGCCCCGGAGCTCACGGCGGTGGTGTCGGCCTGCGCAGAGTCCTGCGTCAGGTCGGTGGTGTCGGTCAAGGAGGGTCCTCCCGGTGGGCGCCCGGCCGCGGTCGCGGCGGAGCAGGGGGTGCGTCGACGGCCGGGCCGCCGTGGCCTCGTCGTCGTGCGACGAGGTGCGTGTGGGCTCGTCGTCCCGCTGGCCGAGGGGCTCGGCCGCTGGACCGGCTCGCACGAGCCCGATCGCGGCGCGAGGTCGAGGACCTCGACGGTGCGAAGGGGGCCGGGGCGGCGACGACTGCACTGCCCGGCAGCGAGCACGGCCCCGGAACGGGGCGACGGTGCACGCTCAGCCTACCCGGCGTGCGGCACTTCACAACACGGGTCACGCCAGCAGGTGCGCCCCCCGGGGCTGGACGTCCAGCGCCAGCACGGTCCAGTCCGGCCTCGGCCCCGCCACGGCGTCGCGCGTCGCCCGGGTGGTCAGCGCGAGCACGGTCGGTCCCGCCCCGCTGATGACCGCGGGCACGCCGGCGGCGCGCAGCTCCTGCATGAGTGCCGCGCTCGCCGGCATCGCCGGGGCGCGGTAGCCCTGGTGCAGCCGGTCCTCGGTCGCCGGCAGCAGCAGCGACGGGTCGACGGTCAGCGCGTGCGGGAGCAGCGCCGCGCGGGAGGCGTTCAGGACCGCGTCCTCGTAGGGCACCGACGGCGGCAGCAGGCCGCGCACCTGCTTGGTGGACGAGCGGGTGGACGGCACGAAGGCGACCGGCGCGAGGTCGGGGTGGGCGTCGAGGCGGACGACGCGCGCACCGTCGGGCTCGCTCCAGGCGAAGGTCACTCCCCCGCGCAGGCAGGCCGCGACGTTGTCGGGGTGCCCCTCGAGCTCATCGGCGAGCTGGAGTCGCTGCTCGTCGGACAGGTCCGCGTCCCGGGCGAGCCCGCAGGCGGCGACGATGCCGGCGACGATCGCCGCCGACGACGAGCCGAGCCCGCGGGCGTGCGGGATCCGGTTGGTGCAGCGGACCTCCAGCCCGGCCGGCTGCCCGCCGAGCCGCTCGAAGGCCGCCCGCATGGAGCGGACGATCAGGTGCCGCTCCCCCCGCGCCACGTCGGCGGCCCCCTCGCCCTCGACCTCGACGACCAGGCCTGAGGTGGTGGCGCGCACGACGACGTCGTCGAGCAGCGTCAGCGCCAGGCCCGCGCTGTCGAAGCCGGGGCCGAGGTTGGCGCTGGTGGCGGGAACCCGTACGTGCACGGGGGTCTCGAGGAACACGGGCACGTCAGCCTCCAACGGCGGCGAGGGAGCGGAGTCGGCGCGTGGCGAGGAACCACAGGCCGGCGTAGAGCAGCACGATGCTGCCCGCCGCAGACAGCAGGACACGGGCATCGACGACCTCGGACAGCAGCCCGAAGACCACCTGGCTGCCCGCGATGATCAGCGTGGCGAGGGTGTAGTCGGCACTGAAGACACGGCCTCGCAGCTCGTCGGGGACGGTGCGCTGCAGGCCGTACGTCGACAGGATCCAGTTGGCGCCGCCGCCCGCGTGCGCGACGACCAGGAGCAGCAGCACCAGCCAGAACCAGTCGGTGACGCCGAGCAGCAGGTAGCCGATCCCGAACACCGCCATCGAGAGGGCGAGCACGCCGTAGAGGTCGTCGGTCGCCCGGCGCCGCGCCAGCAGCGGGCCGATGAGCGCGCCGACGCCTCGCGCGCTGTACATCAACCCGATGCCGAGCTCGCCCAGTCCGAAGGAGGCGGCGCCGTAGAGGGGGAACAGCGACAGCGCGCCGTTGCCGAACGCCGGGCCGCTCTTGCAGGTGATCAGCGCGAGGACGCGGTGCTCGCGGCGGGCGTAGCCGACGGCCTCCCCGACGTCCTTGCGCACCGGGCGGCGCTCGCGCACCGCCACGGAGGGGTCGCTGAAGGACCGGGTCGTCCGCGCGGTCAGCACGGCGGCACCGAGCAGCAGGAGGGCGTCGACGACGAAGCAGACCGTGGTGCCGAGCGTGCCGGCGACGAGCCCGCCCAGGGCGGCGCCGACGGCGAGCATCGTCCCCCAGGACGCGCCGTTGAGGACGCTGGCGGTGGCGAGGTCCTCGGGGTCGACGAGGTTCGGGATCGCCGCAGCACCAGCCGGTTGCGAGAACGCCTTGGCCGCCGCGACGATGCCGATCGCGACGAGGGCGATCCAGGCGGTGGCCTCGGTCCGGACGAGCACGAGCAGCAGCGCGGCCACCCCGGCGACGGTGTTGGCGACGACGATGACCCGGCGTCGGTCCAGCCGGTCGACGACGGTGCCGGCGTACGGGCCGATCAGGGCGAAGACCAGCGTGTCCGCGGCCAGCACGGCGGCGCCCCAGAGGCCGGTGCCGGTCAACTGCGGCAGCAGCACGAGCAGCGGGATGATCGCGAACCAGTCGCCGCCGAGGGCGATCAGCTGGGCGAGGTAGGTCCGGCGGAAGTCCTTCTCGCGGCGCAGCAGGTCGAGGTAGGGCCTCAACTCACCGCGTCGCGCCGGAGGCGCGCCTCACAGCGACAGCCCGAGAGCCTCGGCCGCTGCCTCGGCGGAGTTGGCCACGGTCACCGGCTTCGGCGCACCGGCGATCGCCCAGTCCGGGTCCTTGAGCCCGTTGCCGGTGACCGTGCAGACGACGCGGGCGCCGGCGGGCACGAGGCCCTGCTCGTGCGCCTGCAGCAGACCGGCGACCGACGCCGCGGAGGCGGGCTCGACGAAGACGCCCTCCTTCTGCGCCAGCAGCCGGTAGGCCGACAGGATCTGCCGGTCGGTGACGGCCTGGATGACACCCCCGGACTCGTCGCGGGCGTCGAGCGCCTGCTGCCACGAGGCCGGGTTGCCGATGCGGATCGCGGTCGCGATCGTCTGCGGCGCAGGCACGCGCACGCCGGACACGATCGGCGCGGCGCCCGCCGCCTGGAAGCCGAGCATCCTCGGGCGCTGCGTCGTGACGCCGTCGGCGGCGTACTCGCGGTAGCCCTTCCAGTAGGCCGTGATGTTGCCGGCGTTGCCGACCGGGAGGCAGTGCAGGTCGGGGGCGTCGCCGAGCGCGTCGCAGATCTCGAAGGCCGCCGTCTTCTGGCCCTCGATGCGGTCGGGGTTGACCGAGTTGACCAGCGTCGTCGGGTAGTCCTGCGACAGGGCTCGGCACAGGTCGAGGCAGTCGTCGAAGTTGCCCTGCACCTGCAGCAGCCGCGCGCCGTGCACGAGCGCCTGGGCGAGCTTGCCGAGCGCGATCTTCCCCTCGGGCACGAGCACGGCGCAGGTCAGCCCGCCCTTGGCGGCGTAGGCCGCGGCTGACGCGCTGGTGTTGCCGGTGGAGGCGCAGATGACCGCCTGCGAGCCCGCCTCGACGGCCTTGCTGATCGCCATCGTCATGCCGCGGTCCTTGAAGGACCCGGTCGGGTTGGCGCCCTCGACCTTGAGCCAGACCTGCGCGCCGACCAGGTCGGAGAGGCGCTGCGCGGCGACCAGCGGCGTGCCGCCCTCGAGCAGCGTGACGACGGGCGTGCCCGCGGTGACCGGGAGCCGGTCGCGGTACTGCTCGATCAGGCCGCGCCAGCCGGCCCAGCTCTTGCCCTCGAGGACGGTCGTCATGGAGACAGTGTCCCCTAGAGGGAGCCCTCGACGCGCATGACGGACGCGACGGCGCGCACGCTGTCGAGCCCGCGCAGCTGCTCGACCACGCCCTGCAGCGCCGCGTCGGTCGCGGTGTGGGTGACGACGACCAGGCTGGCGTCGTCGCCGTGGCCCTCCTGGCGCACCGTGCGGATGCTGACGTCGTGGTCGGCGAAGGCGTTGGCGACCGCCGCGAGCACGCCCGCCTTGTCCGCCACGTCGAGGCTGATGTGGTACCTCGTGACGACCTCACCCATGGGCCGCACCCGCAGGGCGGCGTAGGACGACGCGCCTGCGCCGCGGGCTCCCGACAGCACGTTGCGCGCCACGGCGACCAGGTCGCCCAGCACCGCGGACGCCGTCGGCGAGCCGCCCGCGCCGGGCCCGTAGAACATCAGCCGACCGGCGCTGACCGCCTCGACGAAGACCGCGTTGTAGGCCTCGCGGACGCTGGCCAGCGGGTGCGTCAGCGGGATCATCGCGGGGTGCACGCGGACGCTGACCGCGTCGCCGTCCTTCTCCGCGATGGCGAGCAGCTTGACGACGCTGCCCATCGCCTTGGCGCTCGCGACGTCGGCCGCGGTGACCTCGGTGATGCCCTCGCGGTGCACGTCGGCCGCGACGACGTCGGTGTGGAACGCGAGCCCGGCCAGGATCGCGGCCTTGGCCGCGGCGTCGAAGCCCTCGATGTCGGCGGTCGGGTCGGCCTCGGCGTAGCCCAGCGCGGTCGCCTCGTCCAGGGCGTCGGCGAAGCCGCTGCCCTGCTCGTCCATGCGGGTGAGGATGAAGTTGGTCGTGCCGTTGACGATGCCCGTCACGCGGGTGATCTGGTCGCCGGCCAGCGACTCGCGCAGCGGGCGCAGCAGCGGGATCGCCCCCGCCACGCTGGCCTCGTAGTAGAGGTCGGCGCCACCCTCGACGGCGGCGGCGTGCAGGGTCGCGCCGTCCTCGGCCAGCAGCGCCTTGTTGGCCGTGACGACGCTCTTGCCGGCCCGCAGCGCGGACAGGATCAGCGTGCGCGCCGGCTCGATGCCGCCGATGACCTCGATGACGAGGTCGACGTCGTCTCGGGCGACCAGCCCCTCGGCGTCGGTCGTGAACAGCTCGTCCGGCACCGGCAGGTCGCGGGCGCGGCCGAGCCGGCGTACGGCGATGCCCGCGAGCTCCAGCGGCGCACCGACGCGGGCGGTGAGGTCGTCACCGGAGCTGTGCAGGAGGCGGACGACCTCGGCACCGACGGTGCCGCAGCCGAGCAGAGCGACGCGCACGTCAGATCACCTTCACGGGGTCGTGCTGACTGGTGGTGCAGCAGGTGCAGGTGCGACCGGCCGCCAGCCGTGCGGCAGCCGCCGCAGCGCGGGCGCGGGCCGCGCCGACGACCAGGAGGACCACGGCCACCACGGCGTACGCGGCGGCGGCCACCGGGCCGGCCAGCGCGAGCACGCCGAGCCCGACGCAGACCAGCACGCCGATCAGGGCCACCAGGAACAGCACCTGCACGCGGCGGCTCACGGGACGTCCAGGCGGAGCAGGTCGTCCTCGGTCTCGCGGCGCACCAGCACGCGTGCGGCGCCGTCCTTGACCGCGACGACCGGCGGGCGGGCGACGTGGTTGTAGTTGCTGGCCATCGAGCGGTGGTAGGCGCCGGAGGCGGGCACGGCCACCAGGTCGCCGACGGCGAGGTCGCCCGGCAGCGGGACGTCGTGCACGACGATGTCGCCGCTCTCGCAGTGCTTCCCGCACAGTGTGACGTTGGCGGCGTCGGCGGTGGACGCGCGCGAGGCCAGCACCGCGGTGTAGCGCGCGTCGTACAGCGCCGTGCGGATGTTGTCGCTCATGCCGCCGTCGACGCTGACGTAGGTGCGCAGGCCGGGCAGCTCCTTGACGGTGCCGACCTCGTAGAGGGTGACGGTCGTCGGGCCGGAGATCGCGCGGCCGGGCTCGACGGCGAGGCGCGGGACGGCGATGCCGACCGAGGCGCACTCCTTCTCGACGATCAGGCGCAGGCCGTCGGCGTACTCCACGACGTCCATCGGGTCGTCGGCCGCGGTGTAGGCGATGCCCTGGCCGCCGCCGAGGTCGAGCTCGGGCAGCACGACGTCGTGCTCGTCGCGGATCGCGCCGAGCAGGCCGACCATGCGGTGCGCGGCGAGCTTGAAGCCGTGCACGTCGAAGATGTGCGAGCCGATGTGGCAGTGCAGCCCGACCAGCTCGAGCGAGGGCAGCGCGAGGATGCGACGGACCGCCTCGGCTGCGGCGCCGCTGGCCAGGGAGAAGCCGAACTTCTGGTCCTCTTGGCCCGTCTGGACGTACTCGTGCGTATGGGCCTCGACGCCGGGCGTGACGCGGACGTAGACGCGCTGGCGCACACCGGCGGAGGCCGCGATCTCGGCGACGCGGACGAGCTCGTCGAAGGAGTCGACGACGAAGCGGCCGACCCCCACCTCGACGGCGCGGGTGATCTCGGCGACCGACTTGTTGTTGCCGTGGAAGAGCAGCCGCTCGACCGGGAAGCCGGCGTGCAGCGCGACGGCGAGCTCGCCGCCGGTGCAGACGTCCAGCGACAGCCCCTCCTCGGCGACCCAGCGGGCGACGGCGGTGCAGAGGAAGGCCTTGCCTGCGTAGTAGACGTCGGCACCACCGAAGGCGTCGCGCCACTCCCGGCAGCGGCCGCGGAAGTCGTCCTCGTCCAGGACGTAGGCCGGTGTGCCGAACTCCGCGGCGAGTGCGCGCACGTCGACGCCGCCCAGCTCGAGGACGCCGTCGGGGGTGCGGGTCGCGGTGCGCGGCCAGACGGCCGACTCCAGATCGCTCGTCACATGCGCTCCGGGGCGGTGACGCCGAGCAGCCGCAGGCCGTTCTCGAGCACGGTGCGGGTGGCCTGCCACAGCAGCAGCCGCGGCGCGGTGGTCGCGGCGACCTCCTCGTCGCCCTTGGGCAGCACCTGGCACTCGTCCCAGAAGCGCTGTGCCGACTTGGCGACCTTCTCCTCGAGGTAGCGCGCGACGCGGTGCGGCTCGCGCAGCTCGGCGGCCGTGGCGACGACCGCCGGGAACTCCGCCAGCGCGAGCAGCAGCTCGGCCTCGCGCGGGTGGACCAGCAGCGACAGGTCGGCGCTCTCGTCGAAGGAGATGCCGAGCGCCGCCGCGCCGCGCAGCACGCTGGAAGCGCGGACTGCGGCGTACTGCACGTAGAAGACCGGGTTGTCGCTGCTCTGCCGCGTCACGGCGTCGACGTCGAGGTCCATGGAGGAGTCGGCCGAGGAGCGGGCCAGCGTGTAGCGGGCGGCGTCGACGCCGACCAGCTCGACCAGGTCCTCGAGCGTGACGATGTCGCCCGCGCGCTTGCTCATCCGGACCGGCTCGCCGTCCTTGAGGACGTTGACCAGCTGGCCGATCAGGATCTCGATGCTGGTGGCCGGGTCGTCGCCGGCGCAGGCCGCGAGCGCCTTGAGCCGCCCGACGTAGCCGTGGTGGTCGGCCCCGAGCATGTAGAGGCAGCGGTCGGCCCGGGTGCGCTTGTCGACGTAGTAGGCCGCGTCGGACAGGAAGTAGGTGCCGGAGCCGTCGCTCTTGACCAGCACCCGGTCCTTGTCGTCGCCGAAGTCGGTCGTGCGCAGCCAGACGGCGCCGTCCTGCTCGAACACGTGCCCCTGCGCGCGCAGCCGGTCCAGGGCCCGGTCGACGGCGCCGGAGCCCTTCAGCGACAGCTCGCTGAACCAGACGTCGAACTCCACGCCGAAGCCGGCGAGCGATGCCCGGATCTCCTCCAGCGCGACCTGCAGGCCGAGCACCCGGAACTGCTCGACGGCGTCGTCGCGCGCGAGCAGGTCGGGCTCGCGGGCCAGCGCCAGCTGCGCCCAGTCGGCGACGTAGGCCCCGGCGTAGCCGTCCTCCGGCACGCCCTGGCCCGTCGCGGCGGCGTGCAGCGAGGCGGCGAAGCGGTCGATCTGGACGCCGGCGTCGTTGACGTAGTACTCGCGGGTGACGGTCGCGCCGGAGGCCTCCAGCAGCCGTCCGAGCGCGTCGCCGACCGCCGCCCACCGCACGCCGCCGATGTGGATCGGGCCGGTCGGGTTGGCCGAGACGAACTCCAGGTTGATGCGCTGGCCGGCGGCCGTGACGTTGGTGCCGTAGGCCGCGCCCTGCTCGAGGACGGTCAGCGCGACGGCGCCGAGCGAGGCCTGCGCGAGCCGCAGGTTGAGGAAGCCGGGACCGGCGACGTCGACCTCGTCGACGCCCTCGACCTCCCGCAGCCGGGTCGCGAGCAGCTCCGCGATCTCGCGCGGCGGGCGGCCGGCCTGCTTGGCCAGCTGCAGGGCGATGCTGGTCGCGTAGTCACCGTGCTCCTTGACCCGCGGGCGCTCGACGGCGACCTCCGCGGGCACCTCGACGGTCAGCTCACCGGCCTCGACCGCCGCCAGGACAGCACCGCGAACGGCAGCACCGAGCTCGGAGGGAGTCACCGTCCCAGGGTAGTCGCGGGCCGCACCTAGACTTCGGGCATTCCTGGCAGCCAGCGCTGCCCCATCGAAGGACGAGGACGGAACCCCGCACATGGCACGCACCCCCGCCACCTCCCGACGGGCTGCGCCCATCAAGGTCAGCAAGCCCTTCCCATGGGCGACGGTGATCGGCTCGCTCGTGCTCGGGTCGATGCTCGTCGGGCTCATCACCTACGCCGCCCTCAACCA
>JBKJQQ010000083.1:0-12103 GCA_046593875.1 Mycobacteriales bacterium
CGGCGGCGGCGGGCCTGACGTCGCGGCGAACCCTGCCGAGTCGCCAGCCTCCCAGAGGAAGCCGCGCAGCGAAATGCGCGGGACGATCAAGCGCTACAGCACCGAGGGAACGAAGCCGTCGTCCCGGAACGGCCAGAAACCCTCCACGGAGACCACCCGAAGGCCCGCCCCAGGCTTCAGCCCGAAGCGCAGCGGCAGGCCGGCCGCCCGCGCGCTCGGCAAGCACACCGTCAGGCTCCCCGCCGCGTCCCGCCGCGACGGCGCCCCCGGCTCATCCTCCACCGTCGCCAGCACGCCTCGGTCCGCACGCCATGACGACACGCGCACGACGCTCTCAAGCTTCTCCCGCACGCCCGACGCCCCCAGCGCCGGCACCGCACTCCGGACCCGCCGCAGCGTCCGCCCGTTCAACCAGTACGGCTCCCGTCCGTCCCACAGCCACGCCGCCGCCCACACCGACCGGTCCGACCAAGGCCGCCCGGTCACCGGCGGCGTCGCCATCCGTCCCTCCACTGCCGCCGATTCCACCCGGAGCATCCCGTCCTCACCCGCCGACGAGGCGAGCCGGCCCGTGGCGGCCAACTGGCGCACCCGCCGGGGCGTCACCCTGAGCGCCTCCGCAGCCTGTGCCACCGTCAACAACTGTCGTCCATCCACGACAGACGGAACACTTATGTCCGGCACCGCGTTCCCAAACCCCTCACACAACAGACCGACCGGACTGAGACCGTGCGTCACAGTCCGGGATGGTCTGCGTGTTGTCGCGTCACGCTTCTACGACTCCGAGAACAGGGTTTGTGAGCCAGACGCGGCCCGGCAGGGGATGCTGGACCCGACGAGGGGGGTGGACGGCGTGGTGACGCTGCCGGACGCCTACCTGGCCGTGGTCGACGGGCTGCCCGACGCTGCGCTGCTGTTCCGCGACGGCGTCCTGGTGCACGTGAACCCCGAGGCCGCCCACCGCCTCGGGCGAGCCGGCCTGCTGTCCGACGAGCAGGCGCTGGGCTCCTTCGACGTCACCGGCCTGGTCGCCGCGCGCGATGCGCCCGTCCTGCGGGACGCGATCCGGGAGGCCGCGGCCGGGCGCGCGGTCCCGGCCACGCGGCTGGCCATCGCCGGCAGCCACGTCGTCGTCGGGTGCGTCTTCAACCCGCTCGTGCTCGACGGGCAGGGCTACGTCCAGGTGCTGGCCCGCGACGTGACCTCACGCGTCGAGGACGAGCGGGCGCTGCGGGCGTCGGAGGCGCTGTTCCGCGCCGTCTTCGACGACAGCCCGATCGGCGTGGCCATCGCCGAGGACCGCCGCTTCGCCGTCGTCAACGAGGCGATGTGCCGGCTGCTGAGCCGTACCGAGGCCGACCTGCTGGGGCTCTCGTCCGACGACGTGACGCTGCCCGAGGACCGAGCGCTCACCGACAGCATCGTCGAGGCGCTGGACGACGGCCGGGTGGCCAAGATGCAGAAGCGCTACCTGCGCCCGGACGGCTCGGTGGTCTGGGGCGAGCTCACCGCCGTCCGCTTCGGGTTCACGTCGGACGGCAGGAGCCGCACGCTGGTCCACCTGCGCGACACCACGGCCGAGCGGCAGGCGACCGCCACCCTCGAGCACCTCGCCCTGCACGACACGATGACCGGCCTGGGCAACCGGGTCCTGCTCCAGACCCGGCTGGACCACGCCCTGGCGGCCCGCCCCGAGCAGCGGCGCGGCCTCGCTGTCCTGTTCGTCGACCTCGACTCCTTCAAGGCCATCAACGACGGCCTGGGGCACGCCGTGGGCGACCGGCTGCTGCAGGCCACGGCCCACCGGCTGCGGACCGTCGTCCGACCGTCGGACACGGTGATCCGCTGGGGCGGCGACGAGTTCGTGGTGCTCATGGAGGGGCTGCTGTCGGCCGACGAGGCCGTCGTCGTCGCCCGCCGCATCGAGCAGGCCGTGGCCGCTCCCCTGCAGCACCGCAACGACGAGATCCTGGTCACCGCGAGCGTCGGCATCGCCTTCGCGCCCGCGGACGAGGCCACGACCTCGGCCCAGCTGCTGCACGACGCCGATGCCGCGATGTACCGCGCCAAGCGCACCGGCCGAGCCCGGCACACCGTCTTCGACGCCGCCCTGCGCGACGCCGTCGCCCGCCGGTCGCACGTCGAGTCACTGCTGCGCCGGGCCGTCCCGAGCGACCGGGTGGTCCTGCACTACCAGCCGATCCTGCGGCTGTCGGACCGGACGGTCGTCGGCGCCGAGGCCCTGCTCCGGCTGCGCGACGACGACGGCTCGCTGCTCTACCCCGGCGCCTTCCTCGACATCGCCGAGGACACCGGGCTGATGATCGCGATCGAGCACGTCGTCCTCCGGCAGGCCTGCGCGCAGGCCGCGCTCTGGCAGGCCGCCGGGCACGACGTCGGCCTGAGCGTGAACGTCTGCGCCCAGCAGATCGCCATGATCGACGACTTCGAGGTCGAGGTGCTCAAGGCGCTGTCCAACAGCGGACTGCCCGGCAACCGCCTGACCTGCGAGGTGACGGAGTACGCCCTGCTCGACACCAGCGAGCGCACCGTCGCCGGGATCTGCCGGCTCAAGGAGCACGGCGTGGAGTTCTCCGTCGACGACTTCGGGACCGGCTACGCCTCGATGACCTACCTGCAGGCCCTGCCCGTCGGCGAGGTCAAGATCGACCGGCGCTTCGTCGCAGGGGCCCTGTCGGACAAGCCCGGTGCCGCGATCGTCCGCGCGGTCGCGGGGCTGGCCGCCGAGCTCGAGATGCGCAGCGTGGCCGAGGGGATCGAGGACGAGGCCGTCCACGACCTGGCACTGCGCCTGGGCGTCGAGCTCGGTCAGGGCTACCTGTACTCGCGTCCCGTCCCGGCTGAGGACTTCCTCGCGCTGCTCGACGCCCCGCCCGCCTGACGCGCTACTCCCGCTGCGCGGCTCAGGACGAGGCGACGTGCAGCTCGCCGACGGGCACCCCGCCGCCGAGCACCGGGGAGGTCGCGAGCTCGTCCAGGACGGGCTGGTCGACGCCGAGCGCGCGCAGCGCGTGGACCAGCGCCGGGACGGCGCCGCGGGTGGAGCCGTCCAGGACCTTCACCGCCGCCGAGGAGCCGTCCGGCAGTGCGGCCGCGAAGACGCCCTCGGCGCCGTCCTTGGCGACCAGCCCGGGGACCCCCTCGAGGAGCTGGGTGACCTCGCGACCGGGGCCGCCGACGAGGTCCGGGTGGGCGCGCATCGCGTCGGCGGTCTGCCGCGAGGTGCCGTCGCCGGTGGCCAGCGCGGTGAAGGCGCGGGCCAGCCCGACCAGCGTCAGCGCGTGCTGCGGGGCGCCGCAGCCGTCGACCGCGATGTGGAGCACCGGCTCGCCGGCCAGCCGCTCGATCGTCGCCGTGATCGCCTGCTGCACAGGGTGTTCCGGTGACAGGTAGCCCTCGAGCGGCCAGGCGTTCGTCACGCAGGCGGCGAGCATGGCGGCGTGCTTGCCGGAGCAGTTCATGGTCAGCGGGCTCGCCTCGCCCCCCTCGCGGAGGAGCTGGTGGGCGGCGGCGTCGTCGAGCGGGAGCCGGCTGGTGCAGCCGAGCTGCTGCTCGGTCAGGCCGGCCGCGGCCAGCGTCCGTCGTACGACCTCGAGGTGGGCGGGAAGACCGGAGTGGGACGCCGTCGCGAGCGCCAGGCAGCCGGCGTCCGGCGGCACCCAGCCCGCGTCGAGCAGCCCGACGGCCTGTAGCGGCTTGTTGGAGCTGCGGGGGAAGACGGGGCGGTCCACATCGCCGAGCGCCAGGACGCGGGAGCCGTCGGCGCGCAGGGCGACGACGAGGACGTCGTGCGTGCTCTCGACGACGCCGGAGCGGACGAGGTCGAGCCGGAGCGGTGCCGTCACCCCGCGGACGGCGGCTGCTCGACCAGGAGCGCGTCGACGTCGGCCTCGCCGTCGCGGTAGCGGCGGGTGATCTCGGCGCTGCAGGCGTCCATCGCGGTCTGCACCAGGCGGCGCTTGGTGGAGATGCCCTGCTCCTCCTCGGACAGGGTGCGCATGGCGTGCGCGAGCTCGTCGGTGGAGCGGGCGGAGACGTCGGACAGGTCGACGTTGGCGACCAGGGCCTCGACGTAGCGGCGGTGGCTGTCGGCGCGGGACGGCTCGACGGTGCTGTGCCTGCCCATGCCGCGGGCGGGGCCGCGCGGCTCGTCGGCCAGGATCGCGGCCAGCCCCTCGACGAGGGTGCCGGTGGAGGTGCCGTCCCGGCGGTTGAGCTCGGCCCGCAGGATGTCCAGGCGGCCCTGGATCATGCGGCGGAGGTAGGAGAGGTCGACCTCCTCCTGCTCGGCCTCGGTGCGCAGCTCACGCACCTCGGACAGCGGCAGGTCGCGCAGGCCCTCGAGGAAGTCCTCGGCCAGGACGCGGTCGATGCGCCGGCTGCCTCCTACGGTGGGCTCGACGCTCAACGGGACTCCTCCAGGACGGGTGGCGCGGACGTGTACTGCGCCCATCGTGGCAGACGGTGGAGGCGCGCGGGACAGCCCGGACAGGTTGACCCGTACGGCTCAACGTCGGAGGATTCGCTGCCGATGGTCCGAGGGTGCGGCGCCACTCGGCGTCTGCGCTGCGCCGGGGGGCGGACGGGAGGTCGGAACGTGCTCAAGGGCGACCTGGCCTCGACGCCCCTCCCGGAGGTCCTGCGGCAGCTCGCCGACGGTGCGGCGACCGGGGCCCTGAACATCGTGGACGGCGCCGGCGAGACCGCGAAGGTCTACCTGCGCGGCGGCCGCGTCTACGCCGTGATCGCCCCCGGCAAGCGGCCCCAGCTCGGCGCGCGCCTGGTCTCCTCCGGCGCCCTCGGCCCGGAGGCCCTCGCCGAGGCGCTCGAGGCCCAGCGCACCGAGCTGCAGGGCTGGCGGCTCGGCGAGCTGCTCGTCCACCTGGGCTACGTCGACCAGCCGGTCGTCGAGGACTTCGTCAACGAGCAGGTCCGCGCCTCGCTGTCGGACCTGCTGCCGTGGCGGCACGCGACCTGGAAGTTCCGCGTCAACGAGCGCACCCGTGAGGACGTCGCGCCGCCCGTCCCCGTCGACGAGCTGCTGGCCGAGATCGACGCGCGCCTGGACGAGCAGGCGTCGCTGTTCAGCGACCCCGACGCCGTCCCACTGCTGTCCGCCGGCGACACCGCCGACTCCGAGACCGAGATCGACCCCGACGCCTGGTCGCTGCTGTGCAAGGTCGACGGGGTCCGCACCGTCACCGAGCTGGCCCGCGAGTGCGGCTTCACGCTGTACGAGGCCGGTCGCGTCGTGTCCACCCTCGTCGAGGCCGGCCTGCTCGAGGTCGAGGAGCAGGACGAGGTCGTGGACGCCGCGGCGTTCCTGGCCGAGGCGTCCGCCGCCTCGTCGCTCGCCCCGGCCGACGTCGCCTCCCGGCTCGCCTCGGCGCTGTCCGCCACGCCCGTGCCGCCGCAGCGCCCCATGCCCACGCGCGCCCTCGCCCTGCCGGCCGACGAGGCCGAGGTCGACGGGTCCATCTCGCGCGTCTCCGAGGCCCTCGCCGCGCTGCTCGGTCCGGCCACCGCCTCCGACGACGTCTTCGGCGCGCCGACCCACCGGCCGTCCTCCGCACCGCCGCCCCCGCCCGTCGACCCGAAGAAGGTCGAGCGCGACCGGCTGGCCGCGCTGCGCCGCGCCGCGGACGCCGAGGAGCTGGCGATCGCGCAGGCCGAGCTCGAGGCTGCTCGCGCGGCATCGGAGGCTTCGTTCACCGCCGAGCACGGCGAGGACCACGTCGCCGAGGTCGTGGACCTGGGGTCGGTACGGGCAGCGGCTGTGCTCGCGGAGGAGGCTGCCGAGCAGGCCCGCCTGGCCGAACAGGCCCGCCTGGCCGAACAGGCCGCTGCCACCGAGGCGGCGGAGCAGGCCCGGCTGATGGCCGAGGCGGCCGAGCAGGCGCGCCTGGAGGAGGAGCGGCTCGCCGCCGAGACCGAGGAGCAGGCCCGGCTCGAGCAGGAGCAGATCGCGGCGCAGGCCGCCGAGCAGGCCCGGCTCGAGGAGGAGGCCCGGCTCGCCGAGGAGCACCGCCAGGCCGCCGAGGCTGCCGAGCAGGCCCGCCTGGACGAGGAGGCCCGGCTCGCTGCCGAGGCCGACGAGCAGGCCCGGCGCGAGGAGGAGGTCCGGCTCGAGCAGGAGGCGCGCCTGGCCGAGGAGCACCGCCTGACTGCCGAGGCCGCCGAGCAGGCCCGCCTGGACGAGGAGGCCCGGCTCGCCGCCGAGGCCGCTGAGCAGGCCCGCCTGGACGAGGAGGTGCGACTCGCCGCCGAGGCCGCCGCACAGCTGCGCGCGCAGGAGAGGGCGGACGCCGCCGAGCAGGCACGCCTGGCGGAGGAGTCCCGTACCGCGGCCGAGGCCGCCGAGCAGGCACGGCTCGAGGAGCAGGCCCGCGTGGCCGAGCAGGCACGGCTCGAGGAGGAGCACCGCGCCGCCGAGGAGCACCGGCTCGCGGCCGAGGCAGCGGAGCAGGTCCGGCTCGAGCAGGAGGCGCAGCAGGCGGCCGAGGCCGCGGAGCGCGCCCGGCTCGAGGAGCAGGCCCGGCTCGAGGAGCAGGCCCGGGTGGCCGAGGAGGCGCTGCGCGCTGCCGAGGCCGCCGAGCAGGCACGCCTCGACGAGCAGGAGCGGCAGGCCGCGGAGGCCGCCGAGCAGGCACACCTGGCGGAGCTGGCCCGGCTCGAGGAGCAGGCCGCGCTCGAGGAGCAGGCCCGGCGCGACGAGGAGCTGCGCACCGAGCAGGAGCAGCGCCTGGCCGCCGAGGCGGCCGCTGAGCAGGCCCGGCTGGACATGGAGGCGCACACCGCCCAGGAGCAGGCCCGGCTGGACGCGCAGGCGCAGCAGGACGCCGCGTCGGAGTTCGCCGCCTTCACTGCCGACTTCGACGACAGTCCGGTGGTTCAGATCGACCACGAGACCCAGGCGTCCGCCTTCGCCGAGCTGAGTGCCTCGGCCTCCGCCGTGGCCGTCGCCGAGCCGGTGCAGGCCCCGGCGCCCGTCCAGGCTCCGGTCCTGGAGTACGACGACGAGCCGATTCCCTCGTACTCCCAGGACACCGACACCGCCGCCCTCCTGCGCGAGCTGAGCTCGCTCGGCCTGGACGACGACCCGCCGCCGCCCCCGCCGACCCGCCCGGCCCGGCCGCCGGCAGCGCGCCCGGTCGCGGCTCCGCCGAAGAAGAAGAAGGGCCTGTTCGGCCGCGGCTGACCCTGCCGCACACGTCGTGATCACGGCGCCGCCCGCGCCACGCTCACCGGTCCGCGAAGTGGATCAGGATGTGTGCGGGCGGGTCCGGACGAAGCGACCGCCGTGAGGGCTGCCCCGTGGTCCCATGGGCGCGTGCTCCGCCGGCCCCTCGCGATCGCCCTGTCCGCGGTCGCGGCGGGCGCGGTCCTGGCCACCCCCGCCGCAGCCACCGAGCAGCGGGTCGTCCTGACCCTGCGCGCCTCCTCCGCCGCCGCGCTGCAGCAGGCGGCGCTGCGCCCGCCGCAGGACGCCGATGACCGCGCCGCACGCACCGCGCAGCTGGTCCCCTCCGGTCGCCACAGCGTCGAGCGCTGGCTGGCCGAGCACGACTTCACGGTCGAGCAGAGCAGCACCTGGACCCTGACCGTCCGCGGCCCGGGCCACCTGCTGACCCGCCGCCTGCCGATGGCGCTGCGCCCCACGGTCCTGTCCGCCGTGCGCGACGCCGCCGGCACGATGCGTCCCCGCGCGGTTCCGGCCGGCTTCGCGCCGGAGGACCTGCGGGCGGCCTACGCCAGCAGCGGCGACGGGGCGGGCACCACCGTAGCGACGATCCAGTTCTCCGGCTGGCGGGCCAGCGACGCGCAGAGCTTCGCCCGGGGCGCCGGCATCCCGCTGGCCCGCGACCAGATCACGACCGTCAGCGTCGCCGGCGCCCGGACCGACGTGGCGGACAGCACGGGCGGCGCCTTCGAGGTGGCGCTGGACGTCGAGGCCGTCCTCGGCGCCGCCCCCGCGGCCCGTCAGCGGGTCTACGTCGCGCCCAACACGACCAGCGGCGCCATCGCGGTCTACGACGCCGTCGCGACCGCCGCCGAGCAGACCGGCCTGACGGCCGTGAGCATCTCCTGGGGCGCCTGCGAGCAGGCGACGGCGCCGCAGCTCGTGCAG
The DNA here is from genome assembly GCA_046593875.1 of Mycobacteriales bacterium. Classification (GTDB taxonomy): domain Bacteria; phylum Actinomycetota; class Actinomycetes; order Mycobacteriales; family SCTD01; genus SCTD01. The sequence continues at coordinate 8,150 of JBKJQQ010000083.1, forward strand.
GCGCTCGAGCAGAGCCTGGCCCGGATGATCGCCGCCGGCACGACCGTCTTCGCCGCCTCGGGCGACGCGGGGGCGTACGGCTGCGCCACCCCCGCCCGGCCCGACGGCCGGCTCGCCGTCGACTACCCGGCCAGCAGCCCGTCCGTGCTCGCCGTCGGGGGCACCAGCCTGCGGCGCGAGGGCACCGGCTGGGTCGAGACCGCGTGGTCGGACCGGCGCACGGCCGGGACCGGGTACGCCGGCGTCGGCACGGGCGGCGGGCGGTCCTCCCTGTTCGCCCGACCGGTGTGGCAGGCCGGCAGCGGAGCCCGCACCGTCCCCGACCTCGCGGCCGTGGCCGACCCGCGAACCGGCATCGGCATCTACGGCCCGGACGACTCCGGCCGGCACGGCTGGGTCATCGGCGGCGGTACGAGCGGCGCGGCCCCGCTCTTGGCCGGCCAGCTGGCCGCCGCCGCCTCGAGCCTGGGCCGCACGCTCGGCTTCGGCCGCGTGCACGTCCCGATCTACGCCGCCGCACGCGACGGCGTCGGCCTGCGCGACGTCACCGAGGGCGACAACCTGCGCCACCTCGCCGGACCCGGCTACGACCTGGCCACCGGCCTCGGCAGCCCGCAGTGGTCAGCGCTCGCCCCCCGCCTGGCCGCTCCCGCCCTGGTCGCCCCGGCGGCCACGACCGGTGGCGCCGTGACCGTCACGCCGTACGCCCCCGTGTCCCGCACCGCCCGCTACGGCCTCGCGGAGTCCGCGGAGGCGGCGTGCGCGCAGGACGCCCCGGCCCCGCCGACCAGCCTGGTGCTCGACGGCCCCGACCGGGCGACCGCCGCCGTCCTGGCTGTCCTCGAGGGCGCGGTCTGCCATACGACGAGCGCGCCGCTCGTGCTCGACCGCACCGCGCCGACCGCCACGGCCTCGCTCGGCCGGGCCTCGCGCCCCGGTGTGCTGGCGCTGGCCTGGCGCGCCGGCGACCCCGCCCCGTCCAGCGGGCTGGCGCTGGTCGGCTGGCGGCTCCGGCGTACCGACACGGGCGAGGTCGTGGCCGCCGGCTCCGGGCGCCGCGGCGGGAGCGCGCTGCAGGGCGTCGAGCCCGGGCGCAGCTACCAGCTCGAGGCGGATGCCGTCGACGGGGCCGGCAGCCGGAGCGCGACCTCGTACAGCGTCGTCGTCACCGGCTGAAGCGCAGCAGTCCGGCGCGGGCCGCCGCCGCCTCACGGGCGGGCGACACCGGCGCCTCGGAGGCCGGCTCGGGGTCGATGGCCGCCGCGACCGCGCCCGCGGTCAGCACGGCGTCGTCCGGGACCTGCCGCTTGACCAGCGCGAGCGCGAGCGGGCCGAGCTCGTGGTGGCGGACGGCGGTACCGACGCGGCCGACGTCCCGGCCGTCCAGCTGCACGGCGTCACCGGGGGCCGGCAGCTCGCTGTCGGACCCGTCGAGGTGCAGCAGCGCCAGTCGTCGAGGGGGCCGGCCCAGGTTGTGGACGCGCGCGACCGTCTCCTGCCCGCGGTAGCAGCCCTTGTCCAGGTGCACCGCGCTGGTGAGCCACCCGACCTCGTGCGGGATCGTCCGGTGGTCGGTGTCGATGCCGAGCCGGGGCGTGCGGGCCGCGACGCGCAGCGCCTCGTGGGCCATGACGCCCGCGACCGGTCCGTCGTAGGCCGACAGCTCTGCCCGGGTGATGAGCCGGAGCGACGGGTCGGCGACGACGGCGTGGTCCGCCGTGACATCGCTGACCTCGACGCGCAGCATGAACTGCATCCGCTGCAGGAAGTCGACCAGCGCCGGTGCGGTCCCGGGCTCGACGTGGGCGAGGACCGCCTCCCCGTCGTCGACCAGGTGCAGGTGGTGCTCGACGTGGCCCTGCGGCGAGAGCACCAGGGCCTGTGTCCAGGCGCCGGGAGTCAGCGCCGACACGTGCTGGCTGAGCAGGCTGTGCAGCCAGCTGAGCCGGTCCGGGCCCGCGATGCGGACGACGCCGCGGTGCGAGAGGTCGACCAGCGCCTGACCGCTCTCGAGGGCGCGCTGCTCGGCGTAGGGGTCGCCGTAGTGCGCGGCCACCCCGGCGTCGGGCGGGTCAGCGGCGACGGCGCCAGGCCGGTCCAGGGTCATGCCGGTACGAAGGTGCAGCCGCGGGTGGCTGTTCCCGGACGCGCCGCGGCCCCTCCCGAACGAGTCGGGAGGGGCCGCGGTCGCACGTCGTCGCCTACGGGCTCGGACGCGGGCTCGCCGACGGGCTGGTGCTGCTCGACGGGCTGGCGCTGGTCGACGGGCGCGGGCTCGTCGAGGCGCTGGCCGACGGGCTCGCCGAACCGCTCGGACGCGCCGAGCCGGAGGGCGCCGGAGCGGCACCGGTCTCGGTCAGGTAGCCCACGACGTCGACGATCAGGTGTGCCGCGACCCCGTCGCGACCGCCGACGAACAGCGTGACGCTCCGGTTGGTGCCCAGCCGCGTCGTGACCTCGTTGGCCTGCGTGAGGTTGAGCGGGAAGTTGACGTTGGACGTCCCCGGGTTGCTCTGGCCGGCCGGGAAGACCGTGACGAAGCCGGACCGGGTGCCGTTGGTCGCGGTCACGTTGAGGATCACGCCGGTGGCGTTGCTCGGCACGCTGGACGGCATCGCCACGTCGACGTTGCCCGTCCGGCGCGCGCCCCGGTTCGACCGGGTGTCGAGCGCACGCGTCGGCTGCTGCAGAGCGGTGTAGACCTGCGAGCCGGCCGTGTTGCCGGGCGTGACCGCACCGACGACGTCGACGATCAGGGCCGAGGTGGCCGAGTCGATGAACAGCGAGACGCGGCCGGCGTTGGCACCGGTGCCGACGCGGGTGACGACCTCGTTGGCCTGCGTCTGGCCGCGCTCGAAGTTCACGTTGCTGGTGCCCGGCCGCGTCGTGCCGGTCGGGTAGACGACCACGAACCCGCGGGCGCTCGGACCCTGGACCGTCACGTTGAGGATCGCGCTGGTGCTGCCGCTGGGCAGACGGCTGGACAGGTCGAGCACGACCTCGCCGGTGCGGCGGGGCATGTCGGTGGTGCGGGTGTCCAGCGCGCGGACAGGCGCGTTGGCCGTGAGCCGACCCGTGTCGGTCGAGGAGGTCGTGGTGAAGAAGCCGACGACGTCGACGATCACGTGCGCGGAGGCCGAGTCGACGAACAGCGAGACGCGACGGTTGCTGGGCAGGCCGACGACGACCTCGTTGGCCTGCGTCTGGTTGGCCTCGAAGTTGACGTTGCTGGTGCCCGGCTTGGCGCTGCCGTTCGGGTAGGCGACCAGGAAGCCGCGGGCCGTGGGCGTCGTCACGGTGACGTTGAGGACCGCCGCGGTGGCGTTCGGGTCGGTGATGCGCTGGGAGAGGTCGAGGACGATCTCACCGGTGCGGCGCGGGCCGCGGTTGCTGCGGGTGTCGAGCGCGCGGACCGGGCTCACGAGCCCGGCGTAGCGGGAGTCGGCGCGCGGGTTCGGCGACGCGCTCGCGCTCGGGGAGGCGCTCCCGCTGGGGCGCGGGCTGGCGCTGCCGCTGGCCGACGGCGACGGACTGGGGTTGACCGAGGTGACGGTCAGGCAGTTGTCGCAGATCGTGCTGGTCTGGTTGTCGGTGAGGCGCGCCTGCGGGTCCTTGTCACCCGCCGGCGAACCGGTCGCCGCCGCGATCGTCACGAGCAGCTGCTCCGGGCTGAGGAACTCGACGGCGGTGACCGTGAGCATGTCCGCGGCCGGGAAGACCAGCGTCGCGCCCTTGCTGAAGTTGGTGCCCGTGGCGGTGAAGGTGGCCGTCTCGCCCTGCTTGAGGTCCTTCTGGGTACCGGCGTCCGTGGAGCGGTCCAGGTTGGTCAGGGTCGGCGCGCGGCCGTCCTGCAGGACGGTGAAGCGGCAGACGTCGCAGGCGTTGACGATGCCGCCGTCGCCCTGCACGAAGGGCTGGTAGGCGTTGTTGCCCGGCGCCGCGTTGCGCAGGTCG
>JBKJQQ010000159.1:0-16329 GCA_046593875.1 Mycobacteriales bacterium
CGCGTCGAACTGCGCCCGGGCCGCGACCAGCTCCCGCGCCTCCTGGACGGCCAGCTCCCCGGGCAGCTCGACAGGGTCGACCTGCGACAGCGCGGTCAGGAGCCGCCGCAGCTGCCCCACTGAGGGCGGAGGCGCGGCAGAGGGGGCGGCAGCGGACCGCCCTGCCCTGTCGCCACGCGCATCCTCGAACATGTGTTCGATTCTACGCCCGGAAGGGAGATCCGCAAGGGGGTGTGGACAGCGAAAGGCGCCTTCTCCTCAGACGATCTGGCGATGCATCGTCACGTCGTGCATCCCCGCAGCGGCGCGCGAGGCAGTTCACCTCAACCGGCCGGGAACCCGACGCGCCCCGCCCCCGTACGACCCCGCTTGTCCACACTGTGGACGCAGCTTGGGGAGAACTACACCGGTGTCGTTAGCGCCACTGCGTGGACAGGCCGAAGCCGGCGATGATGAAGCCGAAGCCCACCAGCAGGTTCCAGTTGTCCAGGCCGCTCACGAACGGCATGTCGCCCTGGGTGATGTAGAAGACGACCAGCCACAGGACGCCGATCCCGAACAGCGCGAGCATCAGGGGCGCGAGCCAGACCGGGCTGGGACCCTTCTTCTTCTTCGCGGGTGCCAGGGCGGAGTTCGGCGGCGCGGTGTACGCGGCCTTCTTCCGCTTCGGGGAGACGGGCACGTCCTGCTCCAGAGCGTCGTTGGGACTACCTGGGCACTAGCGTAACGGGAGCCTGCTGTCGTGGGCGGGATCGAGCGGGAGGCGGCGCCGTGCAGGTCCGACGTCCGCGCAGCCCCTGGGTCGTGCTCGTCCCCCTGACGGCGCTCGCGGCCGGTCTGCTGTTCGCCACCAGCGCTGCCACCGCGCAGGGCACCGATCTTCGCGCGGACCGCCGGCTCAAGCTCACCGAGCTCATCTCCCGCGAGCGCGCCGACGTCGAGCGCCGCGAGCGGGACGCCGCCGAGCTGCGCGACCAGGTGGGCGCGCTGTCCGATCGGGCCGCGGCCACCGACGTCCGCGTCGCCGAGGCCGCGGCGGCCGCCGAGCTCGAGATGGCCGCCGGTCTCGTCCCGGTCACCGGTCCGGCGGTGAGCGTCTCGCTGGACGACGCGCCCCGCCGCGAGGGCCGCCCCGCGCTGTCCGACGATCCCGACGACCTGGTCGTGCACCAGCAGGACGTGCAGGCCGTGGTCAACGCGCTGTGGTCCGCCGGCGCCGAGGCCATGACGCTGATGGGCCAGCGGATCGTCTCGACCAGCGCGGTCCGCTGCGTCGGCAACACCGTCATCCTGCATGGCCGGGTCTACGGCCCGCCCTTCGTCGTCACGGCCGTCGGCGAGACCGACGCGCTGCGCGACGCGCTCGACACCGACCCCGGCGTGCTCGTCTTCCGCGACTACGTCGAGAGGTTCGGCCTCGGCTACACCGTCCGCACCTCCCGTTCGATGCAGCTGCCGGCGTACGACGGACCGCTCGAGCTGCCCAACGTCGCGTCGTTGCGGCGTTCATGAGCGACGTGCTCCGCACGGCCCTGCGAGGCCTTGGTCAGACCCTGATGACGCTCGGCATCGTGGTGCTGCTGTTCTGCGTCTACACGCTGTACGTCACCGGGCTGACCACGGCCCGCGAGCAGACCCGGCTCGGCGACGACCTGCGGCAGGTGTGGGCCGGGTCGGCGCCCCGACCGCTGTCCTCCCCGGTGCCGGGTCAGCCCGCCACGATCCCCGTGTCCCTCGACCTGGGGCAGGGCTTCGCGATCCTGCACATCCCCTCCCTGGCCGACTACGACCCGTGGGTCGTCGTCGAGGGGACGTCGGTCGCTCAGCTCAAGAAGGGCCCCGGCCACATCCCCGGCACGGCGCTGCCAGGTGAGGTCGGCAACGTCGTCGTGTCCGGCCACCGCACGACGTACGGCGCACCGTTCGAGCGGCTGGACGAGCTGACGGCGGGCGGGCTCATCGTGCTGGAGACGCGCGACAGCTGGTTCACCTACACCTTGCAGGACAAGAAGATCGTGGCGCCGACGGCCGTCGAGGTCACGCTGCCCGTGCCGGGCGACGCGACGGCGACGCCGGTCGACCGGCTGCTCACGCTGACGACCTGCAACCCCAAGTACTCCGCGAAGCAGCGCCTGATCCTCAAGGCCGTGCTGACCGAGGCGAGCAAGAAGTCCGACGGCCTGCCCGCCGCGCTGAAGGGCTGAGGATGTACTCCTGGATCTGGCGCACGCTGCCCGGCGGTCTGCCCGGCAAGCTGCTCGGCAGCCTGCTCCTGCTCGCGGTCGCTCTGGCCGTGCTGTTCCTGTACGTCTTCCCCGCCGTCGAGCCACTGCTCCCCGTCGGGGACGTGACGGTGGAGCCCGGGTCACCGGCCCCCTGACCCTCCCCGTGGAAGGATCGCCGGCGATCATCAGCAACCCAGGAGGCGTCGTGCCCAGCCCCGTTCGCACCACCGCCCGTCGTCCGCCGGCGGCAGGTCCGTCGTACGCGGACCGTCCGTGGCTGGCGAGCTACCCGGCGGGGGTCCCGGCCGACTACGACTTCCCGAAGGTGCCGCTGACCCGCCTGCTCGATGACGCCGCGTCGTCCTTCCCGACCGGGACCGCGCTGGCCTTCCTCGGCACGACGATGACCTACCGCGAGCTCAAGGACGCCGTCGACCGCTTCGCTGCCGGCCTCAAGCGGCTCGGTGTCGCCAAGGGCGACCGTGTCGCGCTGGTCCTGCCGAACTGCCCGCAGAACGTGATCGCCTTCTTCGCCGCGCTGCGCCTCGGCGCGGTCGTCGTGCAGCACAACCCGCTCTACACCGAGGCCGAGCTGCGGCACCAGCTCGCCGACTGCGGCGCCGAGGTCGTCGTCTGCCTCGACCGCGTCTACGGCTCGGTCGCCGCGGTGCGCAAGGACACCGCGCTCGAGCACGTCGTCGTCACCTCGATCGCCGACTACCTGCCGACGGCCACCAAGCTCAAGCTGCGGCTCCCGCTGGCCAAGGCCAAGCGGGCGCGCGCCGAGATGTCGGCGAGCATCCCGAAGGGCGCGCCGGTCACGGCGTTCCTGTCGATGCTCAAGGGCACCGACGTCGCCCGCCAGGAGCCGCTCGATCCCACGAACGACCTGGCGCTGCTGCAGTACACCGGCGGGACGACCGGCGCCTCCAAGGGCGCGATGCTCACGCACGACAACCTCGTCAGCAACGCCTACATGAACCGCCTCTGGGACACCAGTGCGACTGCGGGCAAGGAGGTCTCGCTCGCGGTGCTGCCGCTCTTCCACGCCTACGGCCTGACCGTCGCGATGAACGCGACCGTGCTGCTCGGCGGCACGCTGGTGCTGCTGCCGCGCTTCGACATCGACCAGGTCTTCGCCGCGATCGACGAGTGGAAGCCGACGATGTTCCCCGGCGTCCCGCCGATCTACAAGGCGCTGGCCGACAGCCCCAAGGTCCGCTCGCACGACCTGCGCTCGATCCGCGTCTGCGTCTCCGGTGCGATGAAGCTGCCGACCGAGATCCAGGAGCAGTTCGAGAAGATCTCCGGTGCCGCGCTGGTCGAGGGCTACGGCATGACCGAGACCTCGCCGTCGACGCACTGCAACCCCATCGGCGGGACGCGCAAGCCCGGTTCGATCGGCCTGCCGCTGCCCGGCACGCACTGCAAGATCGTGGCGCAGGACGACGCGTCGGTGGAGGTGCCGCCCGGCGAGCCGGGGGAGCTGGCCATCAAGGGCCCGCAGGTCTTCCGCGGCTACTGGGGCAGGGAGGACGTCGAGGGCGTCTTCACCGACGACGGCTACGTGCTGACCGGTGACGTCGCGGTGATGGACGAGGACGGCTTCTTCTCCATCGTCGACCGCAAGAAGGAGCTGATCATCGCGGGCGGCTTCAACATCTACCCGTCCGAGGTCGAGGAGGTGCTGTTCGCCCTGACCGGCGTGCAGGACGCGGTCGTCGTCGGCCTGCCGGACAAGTACCGCGGCGAGACCGTCAAGGCGTACGTCGTGACGGCTCCGGGGATGACCCTGACCGAGCGCGACGTCGTCGAGCACTGCCGGCGCGAGCTGACGGCGTACAAGGTGCCCAAGGCCGTCGAGTTCCGCGACAGCCTGCCGCGCACCGTCGTCGGCAAGGTGCTGCGGCGGGTGCTGGTCGAGGAGGAGCGCCTCAAGCACGGCGAGGAGCAGAAGCCCGCGTCCGTGCCGGGGGGCCGTGCCCGAGGGTCTGTCGCACCTGCAGCGGTGGCGCGGGTCGAGACGCGGGCGCCGGCGAAGCGCGCCCCCGCGAAGGGCGTCACCGCGAAGAAGGCCGCGGCGCACCCCGCGAAGCGCACCCCCGCGAAGAAGGCCGCCGACACGTCGACCGCAAAGGCGCCCGCCAAGGCCGCCCCTGCGAAAGCCACTCCTGCGAAGCGGGTCTCGACCAAGGCTGCCCCTGCGAAGGCTGCCCGCACGAAGAGCGCCACCGCCACCACTCCGCCGGTCAAGGCCGCGCGGAAGAGCGCCGCCCCGCCGCGGCGCTCGACCTGACCATGACCGGCAGAGCTCGCATCCTGGTTGTCGACAACTACGACAGCTTCGTCTTCAACCTGGTGCAGTACCTCGGCCAGCTCGGCGCGGAGACGGTCGTGCGCCGCAACGACGAGGTGTCCACGGCGGACGCGGATGGCTTCGACGGCGTGCTGCTCTCACCCGGACCCGGCGCGCCGGAGGACGCCGGCATCAGCGTCGAGATGGTCGGCGCCTGCGAGGACAAGGGCGTGCCGCTGCTCGGCGTCTGCCTCGGCCACCAGGCGATCGCGGTCGCGCACGGCGCCACCGTCGGGCGCGCGCCGGAGCTGCTGCACGGCAAGACCAGCGAGGTCGAGCACGAGGGCGCCGGCGTGCTGCACGGGCTGCCGTCGCCGTTCACTGCGACGCGCTACCACTCCCTGGCCGTCGAGGACGGCACGCTGCCGGCCGAGCTCGCCGTCACCGGCCGCACCGCCAGCGGCGTCATCATGGCGCTGCGCCACCGCGACAAGCCGGTCGAGGGCGTGCAGTTCCACCCCGAGTCGGTGCTGACGCAGGGCGGTCACCTGATGCTCGCGACCTGGCTGCGCACCTGCGGCGACAGTGGTGCGGCGGCACTGGCACCCGCGCTGTCCGCTCAGGTCGAGCTGAAGCGGCTCGCGGCGTTCGGCTGAGCCGGTTCAGGTCCGAGGGAGCAGCACGTCCCAGGTCGTCGGGCGACTGGACGTCCGCACCAGCCGCCCACCGCACGCCACCGCCCGCTCGGCCAGGGACGGCTCCTTTAGTGCGCCGTTGGCGTGGTCACGTCGTGACGTCACCTTGGCGACGACGTCCGCGGGCAGCCCGTTGCTCTCGTCGCGCACGCGCAGGCGGACGGAGGCTGCCTCGGCAACCACCTGCAGCTGCACCTCGCCGGCGCCGTGCATCAGCAGCAGGGCGACGAGCTCGTCCAGCAGGCGCGACAGCTCTGCGACGGGGACCGACAGCGCCACGGGTGCGGAGGGCGCGACCCTCACCGTCCGTGGTCCGGACGCCCGTCCCGCCACGGCCTCCAGCAGTGGGAGGAGCGGAACGTCCCGCGCGTGACCGAGGATGCGGGCGGCGGCCGAGTGGAGCAGCGCGTCGACGGCGATGCCCTGCGCCTGGAGCGCCTCGGCGAGCTCCGCCGCCTGCTGCCGGGCCGCCGGCGAGGACGCCTCCGCCTCGAGGTCGGCGGCGCCGAGCTGCAGCGCGGTCAGGCCGGTGCGCAGGTGGTGCGAGAGGTCGGACAGCGCGGCCCGCTGCTCCGCCGCCGCGGCCCGCATCGCGATCATCTCGGTGGCCGCCGCGGCCAGGTCCTGAAGCATCAGCACCTCGTCCTCGCGCCAGGCGCGTGGCTCGTGCGTGATGGCGCAGAGCGCCCCGATGGGCAGCCCACCGGGGCCGTGGACGGGCACCCCGGCGTAGCCCACGACGCCGAGGTCGTCGATCGCCGCGTTGTCCTGCACCCGCGCGTCCGCACGGGCGTCGGTCACGAGGAACGGGGCGTCCACGCGGACGACGTGCCGGCAGAAGGAGTGCGACAGCGCGGTGCCGCGCCGCGTCGCCCACGGCTCGCCCAGCCCCACCTCGCTCTTGAAGAACTGCCGCTCGTCGTCGACCACCGACACCAGGGCGACCGGTACGCCGAGCGCGCGGACGACGGTGCGCGTGAGGCGGTCGTACGCCTCCTCCCGCGGACTGTCCGCCAGGCCGCTGGCGTCGACGTCGGACAGGCGCTGCGTGGCCGCCCGCGCCCGCGCAACGTCGTCATCGCAGCCAGGCACAGCGAGATCTCCTCGGCGGGGGGAACCGGTGGACGTCGACGACGGTAGTGCGGCGCGCCCCACGTCCGGACCACCGATCTCCCACAGCTGGGCCACAACCGCAGGCCGCTCAGGACGCGGTCGGGACCTGCAGCTGGAAGGCGGTCGGGCGTCGTGCCGTGACGACGAGGCTCCCGCCGACGGCGGCCGCCAGCTCCGCGCACAGGGCCAGGCCGATGCCCTCGCCGCCGCGGTGGGGATCGTCCTGCGTCCGGCGCCGGAACAGGTCCTGCGGCGCGACCTGCAGCTCGCCCTCGTCCCGCACGGTGAAGCGGGTGAGACCCGGCTGCCCGTCCACCTCGACCGTGACGACACCGGCGCCGTGCGACAGGCCGTTGTCGACGAGGACGTCGAGCACCTGGTCGACGGCCACGCGCGGGACCGACACGCGCTGGGGGTGAACGGCGCCCGCGACGAGCTGCCTGCCGCGCTCCGCGGCAATCGGCTGCCAGCGCGCGACGGCAGCGCGCACGACCTCGCCGAGGTCGACCTGCTGCCAGCCGCTGAGCTGTCCCTCGCGGGCGAGGGACAGCAGCGCGGTGACCGTGTCGCTCAGCCGGTCCACCTCGACGAGCACGTGTCCGAGCTCCTCCGCGACGACGGCCGGCGTCTCGGGCCACAGCGTCAGGTCCTCGACGCGCAGCCGCATCCCGGTCAGCGGCGTGCGCAGCTGGTGCGAGGCGTTGCGGGCGAACTCCCGCTCCCGGCGCAGCATCGCCTCGACGCGTGCGCTGCCGTCACGCAGCGCCGCGGCGATGGCCTCGGCTTCTCGCACGCGCTGCAGCGGGAGGTCGTTCAGGCTCCCGCTCCCGAGGGTGGCTGCGCGGGCGGCCAGCTGCTGGAAGGGCCGGGCCAGCCGCGCAGCCAGGAGGAACGCCGCGGCCACCGCGACGGCGAGCGACGCCAGGCCGCTGAGCACGATGGGGGCCAGGGCCTTCGCCACGTCCTCGCGCAGCACCTGCCGCGGCCGGCGCACCTCCACCTCGCCACCGTCCGGGAGGGCCGCGGTGGCCACGAGGTCGTCCTCGGCGTCCGCCGCGCCGCCGCGCAGCACCTGCACCCGGCCGTCCTGCCGGAGCACGACGTGGTCCTGCGCATCGAGGTAGGCCAGGGGGGAGCCCGTGACAGGCAGCCCGGCTTCGCGGCGGAGCTGGACCGCTTCGGCGACGACCTGGGACGACCGGCGCACGTCAGCCTGCGCCTCGTCCGCGACGCCGCCTGCGCGCGCCACCGCACGGGGTACGCCGTAGAGCATGACGGTCAGGAAGGTCAGGCCGACGAACGCTGCGAGCAGCCGCTCACGCACCCGCGGAGCCGAGCTCGAGCCGGAATCCGACCCCGCGCGCGGTCGTGACGCGCGTGCCGGCGCCGTGCTCCTCGAGCTTGGTGCGCAGCCGCGCCACGGTGACGTCCAGCGTCTTGGTGCTGCCGAACCAGTGCTCGTCCCACACCTCGGCCATCAGCTTCTCCCGTGTCACGACCTGACCCTGCTCCCGGTGGAGCGCAGCCAGCAGGTCGAACTCCTTGACGGTCAGCGCCACCTCCTGCTCGCCGACGAGCACGCGCCGGGCACCGGCGTCCACGGAGAGCACACCCGGCCCCGCAGGAGCCTGCCCCGTCGGGGCCGCCCCGGACGTCCGGCGCAGCAGGGCGCGCATCCGCGCGGCGAGCTCGGCCAGGCTGAACGGCTTGGTGAGGTAGTCGTCCGCGCCGACGTCGAGCCCGACCACCCGGTCGAGCTCGTCACCGCGGGCGGTCAGCATGAGCACCGCGACGGTCGAGCCGGCCTCGCGCAGCCGGCGGCAGACCTCCAGGCCGTCCAGGTCCGGCAGTCCGAGGTCGAGGACCACCAGCTCGAACGTCCCGGCGAGCGCGAGCTCCAGACCCTGCTCGCCCGACGCGGTGCGGACGACCTCGTGGTCCTCCCGCCGCAGCGCCCGCTCGAGCGGTACGGCGATCGCGTCGTCGTCCTCCACGAGGAGCAGGCGGGCCATCGCGGAAGCGTACGGTGACCGTTCGGTCACCGCCGTCAGAAGTCGCGGTCCAGGGCTCCGAGCTCGTCCACCGGCGCCGTCGACGCAGCGCTGCCGCTGAGACTGCGGGCCGCCGCCGACGGGGTCCAGCTCATCGTCCGGGCGTTGCGCGCCAGGCGGCTGTTGTCGGCAGTGGTGAGCGTGTCGATCCGGATGACCACGCGGGTGGCGAGCTGCCCGTTCACGGTCACCGTCTCGGCCGTCATGGTGGCGCTGAAGACCATCGCCTGGCCCTTGATGTACTGACCCCGGGTGTTGATGGACCCGACGTTGACGGCCGTGGTCGAGCCCGGGGCCGTGATGAGGTCGAGCACGTCCTCACCACCCAGGCCACCGGTTGCCGTGCCGTCGCGCAGCCGGACGCCGACGGTCCGCGCCGCCCCGGTCCAGCCGCTGACGATGCTGTCGAGGTTGACCTGTCCGCTGTAGGTGAGCGTGAGGACGTCGCCCGGGTCGACGCGGCCGAGGACGCCGCCGTTGGCGCCCTGCACGTCGTCACCGCGTAGCGGCGCGTTGTCGACGATGCGGCCGGTGACCAGGGCCGAGGCAAGCACCGGACCGCTGACCGGCGTCAGCACCGCGCGCAGGTCGTAGGTCCCGCCGGCCACCTTGGTCGTGTCCCAGCTGCAGCCGTACGGCGAGGTGGTGTCGGTGCACACCGTGGTCCAGGTCGTGGTGCCCGTCGGGGCGAACTGGATCGCCACGGACTGCACGCCGCCGGGTGCGTTGGCGTTGGCGACCAGCGGCACCGTGCCGCGCAGGTACTGACCGGGGTCCTCGACCGACACCGAGGCGAGGCGGTTGTCCACGGTCGAGGTGACGGTGGTGGCGGAGGTCGTCACGCCGCCGGCGTCGTTCGTGGCCGTCGAGCGGAAGGCGTACGTCGTGCCGTCGGCGACCAGTGTCGTGTCGAAGCGGCAGCTGTACGGCGAGGTGGTGTCGGTGCAGAGCGCGACCCACGGCGAGGTGCTGCTGGCGCGGTACTCGACCAGCACGCTGGCGATGCCGCTGTCGGCGTCGGCGGCGCTGGCGCTGACCGTCACCGTCCCGCTCAGGGTGGTGCCCGGGGAGGTGGTCGAGACGGTGGGGGGCGAGTTGTCGACCGAGGCGATCACGACGGCCGACGTCGTCGCATTGCCGACGCCGTCCACGGCGATGGCCCGCAGGAACAGGTCACCGGAGCCGCTCGTCGTGACCGGGCAGCTGTACGGGGCGGTGGTGTCGGTGCAGGCGTCGCTCCAGCTGGTGCCGTTGCCCGAGGTCTGCAGGCGCACCGAGGTGATGCCGGATCCCGCGTCGGAGGCGGTGACGGGGATGGTGACGGTGCCGCGCAGGTAGCCCGGGAGCGAGGACAGGTCCACGCTCACCGCCGGGCCGAGGTTGTCGACGGTGCGCTGCACGACGACGGAGGTTCCGACGTTGCCCTGCAGGTCGGTGGCGATGGCGCGCACGTCGTACGTCCCGTCCGCGCCGGCCGTGGTGGTCCACGCGCAGGAGTAGGGGGCGGTCGAGTCGCTGCACAGCACGGTCCACGTGGTGCTGCCGGCGGGGCGCACCTCGAGCTGGACCGAGGTGACCGAGGACTCCCGGTCGGAGGCGGTCGCCGTGAGAGCGACCGTCCCGCTGACGATCAGGGCGGACGCGTCGACCGAGACGGTCGGCGGGGTGAGGTCGGCGGCGGCGCCGATCGAGCCGAACGAGCCGCTGTTGGAGGTGAACGTCGCCCCGGACAGCTGCACGGCGCCCAGGCTCAGCAGAGCCAGGCAGCCCAGCAGGCCAGCGCGACGGACGGACATCATCTCCTGCTCAGACTGGGGTGAGGTCGATCAGGCGCACCGGACGCGAGGTGGTCGTGAGGTCGATGGTGACATCTGCCGGCAGCACGAGCTCGGCAGGGGAGGCAGGGGAGGCGGCGGTCTCGGCAGGGAGCGGGCGCAGGGCGCGGCCCACGTCCACCAGGGCGAGCAGGCCGATGAGCAGCGCGGGGACGACGATGACGAGCCGGCGGGCGTCCGGGTCGGCGAGGAGCAGGATCGGACGCCCGAGCAGCGGGGCGCTGAAGGCCATGCGGGCCTGCACCGGGCTCTCGAGGGTGAAGGTCCACGGGTCGGCGACGGGGTTGGCATCGCCCTTGGTGGTGTAGCTGAGCGCGCCGGTGCGGTCCGGCGCGATGGTGGCGATGCGGTGCGTGACCAGGTGGTCCACGCCGCTCGTGGGCGGCGGCATGTAGGTGATGACGTCTCCGACCGCGAGCTCGGCGACCGGGACCTGCTCGGCGACGACGAGGCCGCCGGGGTCGACGGTGCCGGCCATCGAGCCGGTGGTGATGGCGTAGAGGTCGTAGCCGAACGCCTTGGGCACGAGGAAGACCGCGGCCAGGGCGAGGGCGAGCACGACGAGGAGTCCGGTGGTGAGGCGACCGGCACGGCGGCGGACGGTGGTCAGCATCGGGACTCCTTCGACGACGAGGGGGTGGGCGGTCAGGTGCGGCAAGCGGGCGGTCCGCCCGCGGCTGCAGGGTGCAGCCGCGGGCGGCCTGTCGCCGCGGTGCTACTAGGGAGCGGTGGTCACGGCGGTGGTGCCGGCCTGAGTCCCGCTGGTCTGCGAGATGCCGCCCTGCGTGCCGGTGAAGGTCTCGGCGGCCGTCTGGACGGAGTCGAAGGTGTACTTCGTCTCGGCGGCCTTGCCCTGCTGCAGGTTGTTCGCGCCTGCGGCGAAGGTCACCGTGTAGGTGTAGGTGCGGACCTCGTTGGCGGCGAAGGTGCCGAGCGGCAGCGCGGTGCCGGCGGCACCCAAGGTGGTGCTGGAGATGTCGGTCGCCGGCAGCGTGCTTGTCGCGCCCTGGACGATCCTGAGGGTGACGTCGGCCTTCGGCGCGAACGTGTTCGCGATCTCGGTCTCGGAGAGGGTGAAGATGGCCGGCAGCGAGGACTTGTTCGTGATGGTGACCGAGCCGGTGACGACGTCGCCGGGCTTGAGGTTGGTCTTGGAGAAGGCGACGCTGTTGCTGTTGACCTGCGTGAGGGTGCCGGAGGCGGCGAGGCCGGTGCTGGCCGTGCTGGTGGCGAAGGTGGCGCCGGAAGCCATCACGATGCCGCCGGCGGCGACGAGGGTGGCGAGCGGGACCAGCAGGCGGCGGCTGCGGCGGGGGGCGGTGGTGGCGGTCATCTGAGGTTCTCCTTCGTAGCGGGTTAGGGCGACGAAGATGAAGCTAGGGAGCGTTGACCCACGGTCCCCCCACGCGAGGTGCACGGCTCTGCCACAGCATGGCCACGGTCTGCGGCCGAGCCTTGCTCAGCCCGTAGGGGAAGGCTGTGGCTGCGGCGAGGGAGAGGCACTCGGCGGTGCCTGCGTCGACTGCGGGGAGGGTGAGGGCGACGGCGACGGCGGCGCCGGGGTCCGCGACACCACGATGACGACCGTCGACCCACGGGGCGCGAGCGCGTTGACGGGCGACTGCTCGAGCACGCGGTCCGGCTCGCCGGTGTCGTCGCGCGGCTGGATGCCGACCGAGAAGCCCGCGCGCTGCAGCAGCTGCGCCGCCTCCTCGACCGACTTCCCACGCACGTCGGGCACCTGCACCCGGCCGGACGCGACGGTCAGCACGACCTTCGACCCCGCCGGCAGCTGCGAGCCCGGCGGCGGGCTGATGCCGAGGACGGTGCCCTCGGGGATGTTGCCGTCGCGGGTCACCGTGCTGCCGAGGACGAGCTTGCGCTCGGTCAGCAGCACCTCGGCCTCGGCGCGCGACAGCCCCACGACCTCGACCGGGACCAGCGTCATCTCCAGCCCCTTGGACAGCGCGAGCTCGACCGCCCCGCCGCTGCGCAGCAGGATGCCGCCGGTCGGGCTCTGCCGCAGCACCGTGCCGAACGGCTTGGCGTTGAACTCCGACGTCAGCTCCCCGACCGTCAGCCCGGCGGCCTCGAGCTCGGCGACGGCCTCCCCCTGCGTCAGCCCGATGAGCGTCGGCGCGGGCACCAGTCCGGCGTCGGCGCCCAGGACGCCCTTCACCGCCAGAGCGATCGCGGCGACGATCGCGACCAGCACGATCGCGAACAGCCCGTACGCGATCCCGCGCTTGACCGACCGCTTCTGCTCGACCTCCGCGGCGTAGACGACCGCGGCCGGAGCCAGCACCGCGAGCGGCTCGAGCACCGGCGTCGCGAGCACCTCCTCGCCGCGCGCGGCGCGCAGCAGGTCCTCGCGCATCTCCTCCGCGGACTGGTAGCGGTTGGCCGGGTTCTTGGCCATCGCCTTGAGCACCACCGCGTCGACCGACGCCGGGAGCGTCTCGTCGTACGCCGACGGGGGCTGCGGGTCCTCGCGCACGTGCTGGTAGGCGACCGCGACCGCGCTGTCACCGGTGAACGGCGGCGCCCCGGTGACGAGCTCGTACAGCAGGCAGCCGGTCGAGTAGAGGTCCGAGCGCCCGTCGACGTGCTCGCCGCGCGCCTGCTCGGGGGAGAGGTAGGCGGCGGTGCCGATGACGGCCGAGGTCTGCGTCATCGCCGACGCGGCGTCGGACGCGGCGCGCGCGATGCCGAAGTCCATGACCTTGACCTCGCCGGCGCGGGTCAGCATCACGTTGCCGGGCTTGATGTCCCGGTGCACGATGCCGGCGCCGTGCGCGGCGTCGAGCGCGGCGCACACCTCAGCCGCGACCTCGAGCGCGCGCTGCGGCAGCAGCCGGCCCTCCTCGAGCAGCACGTCGCGCAGCGTCCGGCCGTCGACGAACTCCATCACGATGTACGGGACGCCGCTCTCGTCCTCGCCGGTGTCGAAGACCGAGACGATCGAGGGGGCGTTCAGCGACGCGGCCGCCTGCGCCTCGCGGCGGAACCGCCCCTGGAAGGAGGGGTCGCGGGCGAGGTCGGCGCGCAGCACCTTGATGGCGACGTTGCGGCCGAGCCGGACGTCGCTGCCGGAGAAGACCTCGGCCATCCCGCCGGTGCCGATGGCGTCGCCGAGCTCGTACCGTCCGCCGAGCAGGCGCGGGCGCTGCGGCGCGGTCACTTCTTGCCCTGGCCCTTGCCCTTGGAGCCCTTGGCGGGAGCCGGCTGCGGCGCGGGGGGAGCGGTCGTCGTGCGGGGCGCGTCCTGCACGGTCGCGGGGGACGGCACGACGTGAACCACGACGCCCGCACCGACGACCAGCTGTCCGGCGGGCTCCACGCCGCTGACCGTACCGACCGGGCCCCCGCGACCGTCGGAGGTCAGCCGCGGGACCAGCCCGAGCCGGAGCAGCGCCGCCCGCACCTCGGCGGCCGGCTTGCCGACGTACGACGCCGCAACGACGGCCGCACGAGCGGGCTGCGGCGCGACGCTCTGCACGGCGTCGGGCGTCGTCGGGGCATCTGCTCCGCCGCGCAGCCCCAGCCCGACGGCGAGCACCGCGAGCAGCACGCCGATCGCCGTGACGGCTCGGCGTGACGAGCGGGCCCGGCTGCCGGGCAGCGGCAGCAGCGACGTCGCCGGCTCCCCGATCAGGAGGGTGTCGTCGCGGACGGCGAGCGGCGGCTCGACGTGCACCGCCGCCAGCCCCCCGTCGTCGTCGGCCTCCCAGGGCCCACCGGTCAGCGCGGCCCGCAGCGCCACGGCCCGGCGGGCGAGCTCGGCCGCGCTCGTGAACCGGTCGACCGGGTCCTTGGCCAGCGCGCGCAGCACGAGATCACGCACGGGCGCCGGGATCGCGTCGTCCAGCGGCGGCACCGGCGCCTGCAACTGCGCGAGGGCGACCGCGACCGGGTTGTCGCCGGGGAAGGGCCGGCGTCCGGCCAGGCACTCGTACGCCACCACGCCCAGGCTGTAGAGGTCGCTGGCGGCCGACGCGCTGCGCCCGGCTGCCTGCTCCGGCGAGAGGTAGAACGCCGTCCCCACGACCGACCCGGTCTGCGTGAGGGGGACGGCGTCGGTCGCCGACGCGATGCCGAAGTCGGTCACCTTGAGCACGCCGTCGGGGCGTACGAGCAGGTTGCCGGGCTTGACGTCGCGGTGCACGACGCCGCCGTCGTGGGCCGCCTGCAGCGCCGCCGCGGTCTGGGCGACCAGGTCGAGCGTCCGGTCCACCGACAGCGGGCTCTCCCTGCGCAGCAGGGAGGACAGCGGCTCGCCGTCGACGAGCTCCATGACCAGCCACGCCGAGTCGTCGGTCTCGCCGAAGTCGTAGACCGAGGCGATGCCGATGTGGCTCAGCCGGCCGGCGTGCCGGGCCTCGGCGCGGAAGCGGGCGCGGAAGTCGGGGTCGTCGACGTACTCGGTGCGCAGCGTCTTCACCGCGACGCTGCGGCCGAGCAGGGTGTCCTGCGCCCGCCAGACCTCTCCCATGCCGCCGCCGGCGATCCGCTCCTGGAGCCGGTAGCGGTCGGCGAGCACGAGGTCGACGACCGCGGTCATCGGCGCAGCAGTGCGCGCATGACGTCGCGGGCGATCGGCGCCGACAGCCGCCCGCCGGTCGCCTCGTTGCCCAGCGCGCCGCCGTCCTCGACGACGACGGCCACCGCGATCCGCGGGTCCTCGGCCGGTGCGAAGCCGATGAACCACGCGTGCGGCGGCCGGCCCTTGGCGTGCTGCGCGGTACCGGTCTTGCCGGCGACGCGCACGCCGTCGATCTGCGCGCGGGTACCGCTGCCGCTGGCGACGACCAGCTCCATCATCCGGGTCAGCTCGGCCGCGACCTCGCTCGACACCGCGGTGCTGAGCCGCTCCGGCTCGGCCTCGTCGAGCACCGAGAAGTCCGGCGACTGCACCTGCTTGACCAGGTGCGGCCGCATGACCTCACCGCCGTTGGCGACACCGGCCGCGACCATCGCCATCTGCAGCGGCGTGACCCGCACGTCGAACTGGCCGATGGCGGCCTGCGCGGCCTGCGGCGGGTTCGTCTCGTCCGGGTAGCGGCTGTCGGCGACGCGCGTCGGCACCCGCAGGTCGTTGTCGCCGAAGCCGAACTTCTCCGCCTGCTTGCGCAGCGCGTCCTCCGGCAGCGTCAGCCCGAGCGAGCCGAACGCGGTGTTGCAGGAGATCTCGAGCGCCTCGGCCAGCGTGCTGGTCTCGCCCGTGCAGGACCCGCCCCCGAAGTTGCGCAGGTTGGTCGTCGTCTGCGGGAGGTCGAGCTCCTTCGGCGACGGGATCCGCGTCTCGGGCGTCACCTCGCCGGACTCGAGCGCCGCCGCCGCGGTGACCACCTTGAAGGTCGAGCCGGGCGGGTAGGTCTGGCTGATCGCACGGTTGAGCAGCGGGTCGGCGGCGTCCTCGTTCAGCTGCTTGTAGTACTCGCGGATCTTCGCCGGCTCGAACGAGCTCAGCCGCGTCGGGTCGTACGACGGGAGGCTGACCATCGCCAGCACGGCCCCGGTCCTCGGGTCGAGTGCGACGACCGCACCGCGC
Source organism: Mycobacteriales bacterium (assembly GCA_046593875.1). Classification (GTDB taxonomy): domain Bacteria; phylum Actinomycetota; class Actinomycetes; order Mycobacteriales; family SCTD01; genus SCTD01. The sequence continues at coordinate 15,766 of JBKJQQ010000159.1, forward strand.
TTGCCCTGCAGCCCCTTGAACGCCGCCTGCTGGGCCTGCGGGTCGAGCGTCAGCACGACGGTGCCGCCCTTGGGGGCGTTGCCGGTGATGTAGTCGGACAGCCGTCGGACGAACAGCCGGTCGTCCTCGCCGGACAGCACGCGGTCCTCGGCACGCTCGACGCCGCTGCGTCCGTAGACCAGCGAGTAGTAGCCGGTGAGGTGCGCGTAGGCCGGACCGCCGGGGTACTGCCGCAGCCAGGTGAGCGGTCCCTCGGTGCGGGTCGACTCGGCGATGGCCTCGCGCCGGCCCGCCTCGGCCAGGACCGCGATGGTGCCGCGCTCGCGCTCGTACGTGCGCAGCAGGACGCGGCTGTTGCGCGGGTCGTCGCGGTAGCCGTCAGCCTTGACGACCTGCACCCAGTTGACGTTCACGAGCAGCAGGCCGAACAGCACGAGGCAGGCGACGGCGACACGGCGCAGGGGGCGGTTCACGAGGTCCTGCTCATGACGAGGGGCCTTCACCGCTGGCGGCCTTCGGCCGACGTACGACCTGGGTCTGCGCGGACTCGAGCGCCTGCCGTGC
>JBKJQQ010000076.1:0-22905 GCA_046593875.1 Mycobacteriales bacterium
GCGGTCCAGCACGGCGTCGGCTGGGCGCTGCGTCGTCACGTCGAGCCGGTAGCGCCAGACCTCGAGCGGCACCACCTCGAGTGCGGCGAACATCGCCTTCTGGCGCGCCCGCAGCTCCGTCGCGGCCGGGTCGACGACAGCGAGGAACGACCGCTCGTCCCGTCGGATGAGGGCCCCGGCGCGGTCCGCCAGCAGCTGGCGCACGGCCCGCTCCCGCTCGGCCCGCGCTTGGAGGGCGTCAGGCGCGGTCCCCCCGATGTCGGGCGCCACGCGCGCCCGGGCGCCGCGGTCGGCGGCCGGGGTGCTCGACGATGGGAGCACGGCCGCGGCGCCGACGCCCGCGCTCAGCTGCAGGGCGAGCGCCACCGCCACCAGACGGGTGGACCGCGCCCCCGCCGGCGGCGGCCGGAGGGGCGGGCGCAGCACGCGGTGATCGTACGGCCGGGCGGCCAGGCGCGCGGGCTGCGCGTACCGCACGTATTCGGCGGCGCGGCTGCCCGCTGATCCTCCCCTTGCACGCAGCGCTGCGGCGTGTCGCCCGGCTTGCGGGGAAGATCGTTGCGGCCTGGGGGCGCGGGGAGCACGGCGTTGATCAAGCTGTTCCGGCGGGCTCACGACGGCGGGGCGGCTCCGGCCGGTCCGCGCAGGGACTGGAGCGATGCGTTGGCCGCCGACAGAGCAGCGCGCATACGCGCGGTGGCCGGGCGACGGACCGTGTCCGCCTTGGCGAGCGTCGCGCGCGCGGCGTCCAGCTCGTCGGTGACCGGCAGGCGCAGCACGACGTAGCCGTCGGCGGCCTCCGCGTCGCTGCGGAACCAGCCGGCCGACACCCGGTCCAGCCAGGTGGACTGGGCGGTGTCGAGCGCGCGGTAGCCGGGCCAGGCCGCGCGGGCCTGTTGGCCGAAGGCCGCGAGCGCCGCGGCCTCCTGCTCGCCGGCCCCGGCCAGGGCGGCGAGCGCTTGACGTTGCGCTGGTTCGAGCGGGGCGGACGCCGCGGTCAGGGACTGCAGCGTGGCGCGGTAGGCGGTCAGCTGGTTGGCGTAGGTGGCCAGTGCGGCGTCGAGCTGCCCCAGCGCGGCGTCAGCCGTGCGGCGGGTCTCGGCGGCGCGGGTCCGGTTGCCGGTCGCGCAGGCCTCGTCGGCCGAGTCCAGGGCCGTGGCGGCGGCGACGACCGCGGCGGGCGCCGCGAGCAGGGCCTTGCGAGAGGCGTCGACGTCGGCCACCGCTGTGTCCAGGGAGGCGAGCGCCGAGGCCGCGGGTCCGACCGGTACGCGCACCGTCCTGGTCGGGCCCTCGCAGGCAGGCAGCAGCCCGAGGACGGCGACGATCAGGACGAGCAGCCTGCGGTTCAGCCCTCGTCCGGAGCAGGGTCGGCGGGACGGGCCGCCGGCGGTGCGGTGGACAGCAGGACGTCGGCCCAGCCGGGCACGCTGGCGCGCTGGCCGGCGGCCCGCGCCGGTGCGGTGCGGGCGGCCGCCGGCGGCTCCTTCGGAGCTCGGCGTGCCGGGACGGGTGCGTCGGAGCCGACGACCCGCAGCGTGGGGGGTCCAGAGGGCGCGGCCTCCTCGACGACGCGGGCCGCCTCGACACGCGCCGCTTCGGCGTCCGCCTCTGCCTTGGCCACCCGGGCCGCCTCGACCCCAGCCGCGCGCGCCGCCTCACGTGCGGCCACCTCCGCGGCAAGACGCGCAGCCTGGGCCTTCGCCTCAACCGCAGCCTCCGCCTTGGCCCTGCGCGCAACCTCCGCTTTCGCCGTGCGCGCTGCCTCCGCCTTCGCCTTGCGGGCCGCCTCCGCCTCTGCCTTGCGCACAGCCTCCGCCTTCGCCTTGCGGGCGGCCTCGGCCTTCGCTGCGCGGGCCGCTTCCGCCTTGGCCTTGCGGGCCGCCTCGGCCTTCGTCGCGCGGGCCGTCTCCGCCTTGGCGACGCGCGCAGCCTCGGCCTTGGCCTGCCGGGCCGCTTCCGCCCTGGCGTCCCGGTCTGACTTCTGCTTCGCCTCGGCTGCCGTCCGCGCCGCCTCCGCCTTTGCCGCGCGCGCAGCCTCCGCGCGCCGCTGCTTGTCGGCCGCAGCCGCCTGCACCGCCGCAGACTTCCGCACCGCCGCCGCCTTGTCCGCAGCACCCTTCGCGGCTCGCGCGTCGACCGCTGACGCCGAGCGCGCGGCCTTGCCAGCAGCAGCCGAGGACTGCGGCGCCGGGGCGGCAGCGCGCACCGGCGACGCCGGCCGGGCCACCACCCGCGTGACGGCCGGACCGGCCGTCCGCCTGGACGTGACCACTGGACGTGCGGGCGCCGCCGACTCCGCGCGCGGCCGCCGGCCGGACTCGACGTGGGCCAGCTGCGCGGAGGCGTTGTCGACGGCGGTGACCTCGCGGCGCGCCCCGTCGTACCGCCACACGGCGCTGCGGCGGCGGGCCTGCGAGACGTAGGACAGCGCGACCAGCCAGCTCCCTGCGTCCTCGCGACGGGCGGCCCACTCGACGGTCTCCAGCCGGACGCCGGTCGTCTCGGCCAGGTGCTTGTCGACGGCCTCGCCGAGCGGCACCGCCGAGGCGCCCAGCCGGCTGCGCGACACGACACCGGCCCGCGCCTGGGCGATCACGCGCTCGCGCTCGGCCAGCACCGGCCCGGCGTAGCGGTCGATCTTGCTGACGGGCACACCTGCGGAGGCCGCCACCTGCTCGGGCGACTCACCGGCACGCAGGCGCGCCTGGATCTCCTTGGGGGTGACGACGGCCGGCTCGGTCTCACCTGGTCGCGGGAGGTCGCCGCGCACGGCGGCCGCCAGCCGGCTGTCGAGCGCGACGCGGTACTCGCCGCTGCCTGCCCCCTTGCGGGTCGCCAGCACGACGTGTCGGCCGTCCTCGCTCGTCGCGACGACGTGCAGCTCGCGCACCGTTCCTCCGTCCGCGCCAGGACCTGATGCCCGGCGAACGGCGAGTGTCGCGGGTGCAGCGCAGGATCACAAGCGACTCCGGCACATCCACCCGCTCAGGACGCTGCGGTGTGGCGGTGACCCTCCTGTCCCGGAGGCCCCAGCGGCACCAGCTGGAGGTGCGGGACGAGCCCGCTGTCGGCCAGCACGGCCAGCGCCTGCCGCTCCCCCTCGTCCACCTCGAGCCCGCCGGGCGGGGCGCCGAGCAGCACCGTCACCACGCAGTCGCCACACGCCAGGTCGCGGACGGCGCAGCCGTCGCAGTCGATGAGCACAGGTCCTCCGGGGAAGTCTCCGCCGGCGTCCTGCCGACCCGGTGGACGCTAGGAGGGGGGTCCGACAAGACCGGGGCGGGCGACGACCTCGACCTGGTCCACCGCCTTGCACCACCGGCAGACGACGTGTTCGACGACGTCGGCGAGCAGCTGGCGGTCCTCCACCACCTGGCGCCCGGCCAGGTCGACGTGGACGTACTCCTGCGCCCGGGTGGAGCGCGTGACGTCGAACCGCGTCAGGTTGCCGCACACCGCGCAGCGCCAGCGGGACGCGGCATCGGGCTGCTCGACAGGCACGACAGCAGCCTAACGAGACACGCAGGCGTCGACCACGCCCTCGTACGCCCGGGTCAGCGCCTCGCGCTGGGGCTTCTCGAAGCTGTTGCCGTCGGCCCGGATCCGGACGATCCCGATGGCCTCGACCAGCCGCGTCAGGACCGCCTTGAGATCGGGCTCCGCGCCGTCGGCCAGTGCCACCAGCCGGTCCTGCGCGTCGGCGAGCTCGTCCTTGACGTCCGCATCGACCTTCGGCCCGTCGCCCACGTCCGGGAGCAGCTCGCCCACGGCCCGCACGTCCGGCGCGGCCGTGCGGCAGGTGCCGGCGGCGAAGTCCTCCTCGGCCGGGACGTCGGAGGAGCAGCCCGCGAGCACGAGGGCCACCAGGGCCAGGGGAAGGGCACGACGCACGGCAGCGACTCCTCGAGAGATGAGACAGCAGGGTGGCACGCCACCGGGGCGGCCCCTCGAGAAGAGGGACCGCCCCGGCGGGTCGTGCAGGGTCGTGCGGGGGGTGGAGTCGAGCTACCTGACCGTGATCGTGGTCGGGATGCCGCGGTTCTCCTGAGCCGCCGAGCCGCGCGCCGGGAAGACGCGCCAGTTCAGCGTGATGCGGGTGCCGCGGGCGACCGGGAAGCGCTTCGTGACCGTCGCGGTGCCGTCGGCGCTGATCGCCGAGGAGCCGAGACCGGTCGTCGAACCGTCCGCGTTGACGCGGTAGAGCTGCGCGAAGCCGCCCTTGGCCGCGGGGGTGATGCGGGTAGCGCTCGCCGTGACGACACCGTTCTCGCTGGTGAAGTTCTGGACGAAGCTGACCGGCGTCGCGCCCTTGCGCGGGTCGGAGCCAGCGTGCGGGTTGGCGATGTACGGGAACGTCCCCTGGATCGGGTTGGTGCGGAAGTTCTCGTTCGCGTTGACCGCGTCACCGAGACCGGCGACGGCCGTCTTGAGGTCGCCCTCCGGACGCAGCAGCACGCCCTCGAGGACCTGCAGGGCGATGTCGACGACGTCGTCCTGGAGGCGGCGGCCGTTCGGGAAGCCGGCGAGGTCGCCACCGATGACGCCGAGGCGGCTGAACTTCGCGCTGCCGGCCGGGGTGGCCGGAACGGCCATGTTCAGGCGCAGGTACTCGGCCGGAGCCGCGGTGCCCGTCGCCGCGTTGAGGTTCAGGTCGTTCAGGTCGGCGTTGACGACGCCAGCAGCAGCGCCGCCGTAGCTCGGGGCGTTGCCGCCGGGACCGTCGCCACCGTCGAAGGCCTCCTTGGAGAAGCCGGTCAGGAACGCACCGACGAGGTCGTTGCGGTTGTCGTCGTTGGTCTGACCCTCGAGCTTGTTCGGGTTCGGGATCTTGTAGACGGACTCGACGAGGATCGGGACCTCGGGGTCCTGCACCTTGGGGAGGAACTTGATGTCGGTGTCCGGGGTGGACCGGTTGAAGAAGTCCTTGAGGTTGGCCGGGACGACCGCCTCGTTGACCAGCGGGTTGCCCAGTCGGGAGACCTGCACGAACTCACCGGACGGGTCGACGGTGTCGCTGTCCTGGTTGATGCCGGTGGTCGGCGTCGCGTTGTTGGACTTCAGCACCTGGGTCTTCGGACGGGAGGTCGTGGACCAGACGCCGATGACGGGGTTGTCGGCGGCGTTGCCGGCGGCGGCCAGGACGGTCTTCGGGAGCTGCAGGGCGACCGTGTTGACGTTGAACTCGGCGAGGGTGTCGAAACCGACCTCGGAGAGGTTGCCGCCGTAGAGCAGGTCGAAGATGCGCAGGTCGAGGAAGAACGGGTCGTCCACCTGGCCGGCGAAGGACTTGCCGCCGCCGACGGTGTCGGTGATGGCCTCCTGGCGCAGCAGGTTGTAGTCCGGCATCGAGGCGCGGCCGACGTTGCTCGGGGCAGCCTTGCCGTCGGTCACGATGTTGACAGCCGGGCGCTCGGTGCGGTCGGCGTTGAAGGTGATCGCCTGCAGCGTGTAGGTCTGCTTGAAGCGCAGGGTCTCGTCGTTGAACGACTTCACGGGACCGTCGTTGTAGAGGAAGGTGCCGTCGTTCGCGCCGCGCTCGGCGGTGCCGCGGGTGTCGATGTCCTTGAACAGCCAGCGGTAGGTGATGTCCGGCTTGGCGTCACCGTTGTTGTCGATGTGGACCTCGTAGCGCGCCTTGTCGTCCCACGGGTAGAAGTTCGGGCCGCCACCCGGCTCCTGGAACGGCACCCAGTTCGCGATCAGCGTGACGCTGTTGGGGTCGTCCGGCGAGACGAACGCGTAGGTGTCGGTGTTGTCGGCGAGCGGGTCCGCCAGGGTGTAGGGCGCCTCGCGGTGGCTGGACGCCTGCGACGCACCGGGGCCCAGCAGAGCGGCGCCGGAAGCGGCCGTCGCGCTGGCCGCGAGGATGGCCAGGACGCGTCGTCGCGCCGAAGGCCTCGTGGGAAGAGCCATGTGTCTCCTTGTTTCGGGGGGTGCGGGACCGGGGGTGCCCACAGCGCCTCGGAGGCGCCGCTCCTGAGGCGTTCGTGCGACGAGCCGGTGCGGATTCCCCGCCAGGCGGGTGGCCTTCCGGACAGTTCAGGACAGAACGCCAGAACCGGTGACTCGACCGTCACGAACAGTAAGCCCGCCCCGTGGACGCGACCACCCGACGGGCCTGGCGGCGCGGTGACACCACTGCTCCCTGCGGCCCCGGCCCGGCAAGCCGCGCAGCGCCCGCGGACGAACGTCCCTCGTACCGTGGACACCCGGCAACCGGAAGGACCTCCATGCAGCGACTGGCCCGCCTCGCCGTCTCGGGCGTCGCCGTCCTCGGCCTCGCCGCAGGGCTGCTGGCCGTGGGCGCCGCTGCGGGAGACCCGCCGCGCAGCGCGACGGAGCTGCCCGCCGCCGAGCGCGTCGACGAGATCACGCGGCTGCAGGCCGATCTGGTGCGCTCGCCGGGCAACTACTCGGGCTGGGCGCAGCTCGGCAGCGCCTACCTGCGCGAGAGCCGTCGTACCGCCGATCCCACCTTCTACGCCAAGGCCGAGGGCGCGTACGAGAAGGCGCGCGCGCTGCGCCCCGACGACGCCGGACCGCTGACGGGACTGGCAGCACTGGCCACCGCCCGGCACGACTTCGCGGGCGCGCTGGTCCTGGCCGACCAGGCGTTGAAGATCAACGACTTCGACGCCACCACCCACGCGGTGCGCAGCGACGCCCTCAACGAGCTCGGCCGCTACGACGAGTCCTTCGACGCGGTGCGCCGGATGGCCGAGCTGCGGCCGGGCGTCGACACGTCGGCGCGGGCGTCGTACGCCTTCGAGCTGCGCGGTGACGTCGTCCGGGCGCGCTCGGCGCTGGAGGAGGCCGCGGCGCAGGCCGTCGACCCGACCGACATGGCCTTCGCGCAGTTCTACTTGGGCGAGCTGGCCTGGAACAGCGGCGACGTCCCGGCGGCCCGTGCGGCCTACGAGGTCGGCCTGCAGGCTGATCCGGGCTACGGGCTGCTGCGGGCCGGTCTGGCCAAGGTGCTGGCCGCCGAGGGCAGCACCGAGCTGGCGCTCGACGAGCTCGAGAGCCTGGTCGAGGACCTGCCCCAGCCGGAGTTCCTCGTGACCTACGGCGAGCTGCTCGACGCGGCCGGGCGCGAGGAGGACGCGCAGGAGCAGTACGACGTCGTGCGCGCGACGCAGCAGCTCTACGCCGCGAACGGTCAGGACGTGGACACCGAGCTGGCCGTCTTCGAGGGCGACCACGGCACGCCGCAGGACGCGGTCGCCTCGGCCGAGAAGGCGTACGCCAAGCGCCCCATGTCGATCTTCACCCAGGACGCCTACGCGTGGGCGCTGCACAAGGCGGGGCGCGACGCCGAGGCGCTGCCGATCGCCCGGCAGGCGCTGCGCCTCGGGCTGCGGCTGCCCGCGATGATCGCGCGCGTCGGCACGATCGAGGCGGCCGCCGGCGAGCGCGCCGCCGCGGTCAAGACGCTGACCCGGGCACTGACGCTGAACCCGGAGTACTCCCCCCTGCACGCGCCGCGGGCGCAGGAGCTACTGGACTCGTTGCGGTGAGACGCGGGCTCCTGGTCGCTGCTGCTGCCCTCGGCATGGCGCTCGTCCCCGCGAGCGCCGCCTCGGCCCACCCGCTCGGCAACTTCACCGTCAACACCGCCGACCGGGTCGTCGTCACCGCCGAGGGCGTCGAGGTGCTGCACGTCGTCGACCTCGCGGAGATCCCCACCGTCCAGCTCGGCCAGCGGCGCGCCGGCGTCGACACCGACGCGGACGGCGCGCTCTCGGCCGCAGAGCTCACCGCCCACGCCGGCCGGGAGTGCGCCCGCATCGCCCCGGTGCTGTCGCTGACGGTCGACGGCTCCCCCGCCGCGCTGTCCGTCGTCTCGTCGACCGGGGAGTCCCGGCCGGGTGCGGCCGGCCTGCGGACCACGCGCCTCACCTGCACGCTGCTGGCGGCCGGCCGGCCCTCCTCCTCGGTGTCCTTCACCGACCCGCTGGCCGCGGACCGCAACGGCTGGCGCGAGGTCACCGCCACCTCCGAGTGCGGCCCGCTGTCCGGCTCGTCGGTCCCGGCCGACAGCCCGAGCGAGCTGCTGTCGAGCTACCCCGAGGACCTGCTGACGTCGCCGCTGGACGTCACCTCGGCGTCGTTCTCCGTACGCGCGGGTGCGGCCTGCACCGGGGCGCTCGCGGCCGGCGGGGCGTCCGAGGACGAGGTCGCGCCCCGCGGCGTCGACGCGCTCACGCGCACCTTCACCGACTTCCTGTCCCGGCCCGACCTGACGGTCGCCTTCGCGCTGATCTCGCTCGGAGCGGCCGTGCTCTTCGGCGTGCTCCACGCGCTCGCGCCCGGCCACGGCAAGACCGTCATGGCCGCCTACCTCGTCGGGCAGCGCGGCACCCGCCGGCAGGCCCTGCAGCTCGGCGCCGTCGTCACCTTCACGCACACCGCGAGCGTGCTGGCGCTGGGCGCGGTGCTGGCGGCGGGGGCACTGGCCGCGCCCGAGCTCGTCGTCCCGGTGACCGAGGTGCTGTCGGGGGTGCTGCTGGCGGCGGTCGGGGTCTACCTGGCGGTGCTGGCCGTACGACGGCTGCGGACCGCGGGCGCCGCCGACGACCACGCGCACGACGACCACGGTCACGACCACCCGCACGACCACGACCACCCGCACCCGCACCCGCACGACCACCACCACGACGACCACCCGCACGACGACGACCACCCGCGAGATGGACGTCCCCGCCGCGGCGCGCCGGCGATTCCCGGCGGACGCGTCGATCTCACCGCTCAGACGCCCGCGCCGACCGTGGCCGGAGGCGTGGCCGTCGCCGCGCCTCCGCTGACCCACTCCCACGGCGGCCGCGCCCACACGCACGCCCCGCTCCCCGAGGGACCGCTGTCCTGGAAGGCCCTGGCCGGCATGGGCGTCGCCGGCGGCCTGGTCCCGAGCCCGAGCGCGCTGCTGGTCCTGCTCAGCGCCAACGCCCTGGGCCGCCCGCTGTTCGGGGTGCTGCTGGTCGTGGCGTACGGCCTCGGCATGGCCGTCACCCTCACCGCCGCAGGCCTGCTCCTGCTGCGCGCCCGCGCGGTGCTCGACCGGCGCGGCTGGACCGGCGGACGGGCCGCGCGGTGGGTCCGCCTGCTGCCGCTCGGCACCGCGGCGATCGTGCTGCTGATCGGTCTCGGCCTGGTCGTCCGCGGACTGTCCACAGGGCGCGGCCTGCTCTAGCGCGTCGGTCCCCGGTCCTGTCGGAGCGCGCCCCTAGCGTCCGCCCCATGCCCGCCGCACCACCGCTGCCGATCCCCGTCCAGCGTCCCGTCCAGGCGACCTTCGACGAGCTCGGCACCCCCCTGCGCGAGACGACCTTCGTCGTCGTCGACCTCGAGACCACCGGCGGCTCGGCCCACACCTGCGAGATCACCGAGATCGGCGCGGTGAAGGTCCGCGGCGGCGAGGTGCTCGGCGAGTTCCAGACGCTGGTCCGCCCCGGCGCCGCCATCCCGCCGTTCATCGCCGTGCTGACCGGCATCACCGACGCCATGGTCGCGGGCGCCCCGCGCCTGGACCAGGCGCTGCCGGCCTTCCTCGAGTTCGCCCGCGGGACGGTCCTGGTCGCCCACAACGCGCCGTTCGACCTCGGCTTCCTCAAGGCCGGTTGCGTCCGCACCGGCCTCGCCTGGCCGGGTCACGACAGCCTCGACACGGCCAAGCTCGCCCGCCGGGTGCTCACCCGCGACGAGGCGCCCAACTGCAAGCTCGCCACCCTCGCGGCGCTCTTCCGCTCCACGACGACGCCCAACCACCGCGCGCTGTCCGATGCCCGCGCCACCGTCGACGTCCTGCACGCCCTGATCGCCCGGCTCGGCGGCCTCGGCGTGCACAGCCTCGAGGAGCTGCGGACCTTCTCCGCGCAGGTCAGCCCCCAGCAGCGCAGGAAGCGCCACCTCGCCGACGCGCTGCCGACCGCGCCCGGCGTCTACCTGTTCCGCGATGCCCGCGGCCGGGTCCTCTACGTCGGCAAGAGCACCAACCTGCGCGGTCGCGTGCGCACCTACTTCACGGCGAGCGAGACCCGCACCCGGATGGCCGAGATGGTCGGCCTCGCCGAGCGGGTCGACCCCGTGGTCTGCAGCACCGCGCTCGAGGCCGAGGTGCGCGAGCTGCGGCTGATCGCCGAGCACAGCCCGCGCTACAACCGGCGCAGCAAGCGGCCCGACAAGGCCGTCTGGGTCAAGCTCACGGTCGAGGCCTTCCCGCGGCTGTCGACGGTCCGCAAGGTGCTCGACGACGGCGCGCTCTACCTCGGGCCGTTCCACCGCGCCGCGACCGCCGAGCTGGCGGTGGCCGCCGTCCACGAGGCGCTGCCGTTGCGCCAGTGCACCAAGCGGCTGTCGATCCGCACCCCGAGCAGCGCCTGCGTGCTGGCCGAGATGCGCCGGTGCGGCGCGCCGTGCCTCGGGCCCTTCGAGGGCGAGTCCGTGGAGTCCTACGCCCACCACGCCGCGTCCTACACCGCGGCCGTCACCGGCGACCCCTCCCGCGTCGTCGACGCCCTGACCGCCCGGATCGACGCGCTGGCCACCGATCAGCGGTACGAGGACGCGGCCGCGCAGCGGGACCGGCTGACGGCCTTCGTGCGTGCGGTGGCCAAGCTCCAGCGGCTGGTCGCGCTCACCGCGGTGCCCGAGCTGGTGGCCGCCCGCCCGACCGCCGACCTCGGCTGGGAGCTCGCCGTCGTGCGGTCCGGCCGCCTGGTCGCCGCAGGCGTGGTCCCGCGCGGGGCCCGGCCGGGCCCCTACGTCGACGCGCTGCTGGCCACGGCCGAGACGGTCTCGCTCGGGCCCGGGCCCCTGCCTGCGGCGACCGCCGAGGAGGTCGAGTGCGTGCTGCGCTGGCTCGAGTCGGCAGGCACCCGGCTCGTGCGCCTGACCGGCACCTGGGCCTCCCCCGCCTTCGGCGCCGGCGGCCGGCGGGCCTGGCTCGAGGCCGCGCAGGACGCGCGGTCCGCCGTCCGGCCGTTCGACGACCGCCGCGGCCTGCGCCCGGTCGCCCAGCCGCACCGGGCCAGCGCCTAGCCCGCAGCTGGCAGACGTCCACCGCCGGCGTCGAACAGCAGCCGGGTCGGGCCGCAGGCTGACGTCGTCGGGTGAGCAACTACGGCGACGTCAGCCAGCTCCGGCACAGCCACCAGGCGTCGAGGGCGCCGAAGGTCGTGTGCGGGTCGATCCCGGTGACGGCGGCGAAGCGGTGCACCCGGTTGCGGACGGTGTTGGGGTGGACGAACCGCGTCGCCGCCGCGACGGCGACGTCGCGGTCCGCCTCCAGCCACGCGCAGACGGCCTCCGCCACGGGTTCGGCGGCAGCGCCGAGGGCCTTCCGCGCCGGCCGGTGCCGGTCGGCCAGGACCGCCGCCACGTCCGGCCGCTCCAGCACCGCGGCGACCGTGGGGACGTCGGCGACGTGGACCGCCCCGGTCCGGCCCAGCGCCTCGGCGGCTGCGAGCGCGGCGACCGCCAGGCGCCGGGCCGCCCCCAGCTCCTCCGCGCCGGCCGGGCCGGCGACGCCCGCGACCGCGCCCTCCAGACGGGGCTCACGCGACAGCACGGCGACGATCAGCCCGTCGACCACCGCGACCAGCGTCGGCAGAGGGCGGCGGCCGGCGTCTCGGTCGTGGGTGACGAGCACCCACAGGCCGGTGGTCGGGAGGCCGGCCTCGGCCGCCGCCAGCCCTGCCGCCGAGCCGCCCTCCAGCAGCCGCCGCAGGACCGCCGCGTCCCGGTCGAGGGCCGGGCGTCCGCGGCCCGCCTCGGCCTGCCGGTGGGCGGCGATCAGCCGGGCCCGGACGGCGTCAGCCCAGTCGTCGTAGAGCTCACGCGCGTCGAGCAGCAGCTGGGGCGGGACGCCGTCCTGCGCCGCCACCTCCCGGGCACGCGACCAGATGGCGCGCTCGGCGACGTGGATCGCACCCAGGACCGCCTCGATGGGCACGCCCTGACCGGCGCGCGCGACCCCCAGCTCGGCCACGAAGGACAGCTCCGCCTCGGTCGGCCGACGGCGCTCCGCGATCGCACGGGTCGCCGCCGCGAGCAGGGCACGGGTGTGGCCGGCGATGTCGGCCGGTGGGAGGACGCCGACCTCCCGGACGATGGCGCGCACCCCGGCGACGACCGACGGCAGCAAGGACTCCTCCCCCACGACCCGCTCGATCAGGTCGACCACCGGCATCCACTCGTCCCCCACAGCGCGCAGGCTACTTGTGGTGGCCCACAGGTCCGTCGCCGACAGGCGTCCCGAAAGCCAGCGTTCGACCGCCCAGCTGCCGCTAGCTTGGTCTTCCCCACAGGATCGGCAGGAGACCTCGTGATCCCTCGCGTCGCCGTGATCGGCGCCGGAGCCGCCGGCCTCGCCACCACCAAGGCCCTCGTCGACGCCGGGCTGGACGTCGTCACGTACGAGCAGGGCGACCGCCCCGGTGGGCTGTGGGCCCGCGACAACGCCAGCGGGCTGTCGCCGGCGTACGCCAGCCTGCACACCAACACCAGCAAGGGCCGCACCGAGTTCGCCGACTTCCCGATGCCGGCCGACTGGCCGGACTACCCGTCGGCTGACCGCGTGGCCGGCTACCTCGCCGACTACGCCCGGCACTTCGGCCTGCTGGCGGGTCTGCGGCTGTCCACGACCGTCATCGGCGTCGAGCGGCACGAGCACGGCTGGCAGGTCACCACCGAGGACGGCACGACCGAGTCGTACGACGCCGTCGTGGTCGCCAACGGGCACAACTGGGACCCCCGCTGGCCCGAGCCGGCCTACCCCGGGAGCTTCGCCGGCACCGAGCTGCACGCCCACGACTACCGCACCCCGGACGTCTTCGCCGGCCGGCGGGTGCTCGTCGTCGGCATGGGCAACTCGGCCATGGACATCGCCGTCGACGCGTCCTACGTCGCGCGCGGGCCGGTCCTGCTCTCCGCCCGGCGCGGTGTGCACATCGTGCCCAAGTACCTGTTCGGGCGGCCGGCGGACGCCACCGGCGGAGCCATCTCGGTGCTGCCGTGGCGGATCCGGCAGCGCCTTGCGCAGACCCTGCTGCGGGTCGCCGTCGGACGGCCCGAGAGCTACGGACTGCCCGCGCCGGAGGGTGGGCTGTTCCAGAACCACCCGACGATCAGCGACACGATCCTGCACCGGCTCACGCACGGCGAGGTCGAGGCGCGACCCGGCATAGACCGCTTCGAGGGCGGCGGCGTGGTCTTCACCGACGGCCGCCGGGACGCCGTCGACATCATCGTCTGGGCGACCGGCTACCGCGTGTCGATCCCGTTCCTGGACGCGCGTTGGCTCGGGCCGGATCCCGAGCGGCTCGCCCTCTACAAGCGCGTCTTCCACCTCGACGACCCGAGCCTGGCCTTCGTCGGCCTGATGCAGTCGACCGGCGCCGCCCTGCCGGTCGTCGAGGCGCAGGCCAAGCTGGTCGCGGCGCACCTGGTCGGGAGCTACGCCCTGCCGACGGCACCGGAGCAGCGCGCGGCGGTCGACCGCGCCCTGCGGGAGGCCACCGCGCGGTGGGGACCGCACCGCCGGCCGGTGATGCGGATCGACTTCGACGCCTACTGCGCGGAGCTCCCGCGCGAGGTCGCGGCCGGCCGCGCCCGGCTGACCCGCGGCGCCGGCCACCCCTTCACCCCCGCCAACCGTCAGGAGATCTACCCATGAGCATCGGGAACGCAGCAGGCACGCGGGTCCTGGTGACCGGGGCGTCAGGCACCTTCGGCCGCGCCTTCTGCGCCCGGTTCACCGAGCTCGGCGCGCAGGTCGTCGGCCTGGACGTCGCACCAGGTGCCGCGGACCGGGTCCCCGTCCTGCCGTGCGACGTCACCGACGACGCCTCCGTCACCGCCGCCGTGGCCGCCGCGCTCGCGCAGCTCGGCGGCCTGGACGTGCTGGTCAACAACGCCGGCATCGGTGGACCTGCCGCGGCCGAGCGGCCCCCGGGGGCAGAGGCGCTGCGACAGCTGGACATCAACCTGCTCGGCACGTGGCGCACCACCGCCGCCTGCGTCGACGCGCTCGTCGAGTCGCGCGGCCGGGTCGTCATGCTCGCCTCGAGGATGGCGGTCATGCAGCTCCCCCTGGCGGCCGCGTACGGCGCGTCGAAGCGCGCGATGGTCGCGTACGCCGACGCGCTGCGGCTCGAGCTCGGCACCCACGTCGGCGTCACCTGCGTCTACCCCTCCTCGGTGCGCAGCCCGATCCACGACACCACCGCCGCGGCCGGACTCTCCCTGGAGGGCATGAGCCGGTACGAACCCCTCGAGGGGGTGGTGGACGCCGTCCTGAAGGCCGCGCTGGACCGGCGCGTGCACCGCGACCTCGCCACCACCCGTCGCGGGGCCACCGAGATGTTCCTCGCGCGGCACCTGCCGTCGCTGTCCGACCGCCTGGTGGCCCGCACCCTCGCCGGGCGGATCCGCTCCGGCGCCTTCGCGGGCGCGGAGCTCGCCGCGCCCCTGGTGAGCCGGCACGCCTCCTCGCGCTGACCGGCCCGCTCAGCCGAGGTCGAGCGCCTGGCCGGACCGCTCGCTGCGGAACCGCCCCACTCCCCGCACCCCGGCCGTCCCGGTCGCGGGACTGCCCCCGCGATCGCGGAGCATCAACACGAAGGCGAGCAGCGCCAGCAGGAGCGTCCCGAGCAGAGCCGCCAGCGGCCGCGCGGCGACCTCCACCGCGCTGGCTGCCGGAAGCGGTGCGGCGACCACCGGCGGGAGCGCGGCAGCGGCAGTCGACGGGGCGGCGGGCAGGGTCACACCGGGCAGCGCACCGGCCGGCAGTGGTGCCGCGCCCCCGGCGAGCGGGGCCGTGCCGGACAACGACGAGGGCATCGGCGCTGCCGGCGGCAGCGGAGCACCCGCGGGCACCCCGGCTCGAGCAGAGGAGCTCCCGCTGACCATCAGCGCACCGTCCTCCGGCGCGGCGACCACGACCCGGTCGAGGGGCCCGGGGACCAGCACCAGGGACAGGTCGGTGCCGTCCCGTAGCGCGTCGACGCCGTCGATGACGACGTTGCCGTCGGGCTCGAGCCGTGCCGTCCCGGCGTCGGCGCAGTCGTAGGTCGGGGCGTCGGCCCAGGCGCCGCCCTGGGCGGCCTCGAACGAGCGGGTCGCCCGGCAGGCCGTCAACGTCACCGCCGGCGGCTCGACGCCGGTCAGGTGCAGCTGCAGCCGACCGGCTACGGCGCCGGTCGGCAGCGTGAAGCGCAGCGCAGCGAGCGCTGTCGGTCCGCCCGCACCGGGCAGGGGGAGCCCGCCGGCGCCGGCGTTGGCGCCGGCGACGTGCAGGTCCCGCGGCCCGACGTCGGGCGGCGAGACCGCCGGCAGCGCCGGGTCCTGGTTGGCCGCGCTCCACCAGCCGGCCACGACCGGCCCGACGGTCTGCGGCGCGGGTGCCGCGACGGCCGCCCCGGCAACGGTCAGCACCGTCGCGGTCACTGCCACGAGAACGAGCGCCCGCCGGCTCACCGTCGTAGCTCCTCGAGCGGGGGGCGACCCCCGGCCGCGACGCGCGGACGGACCGGCGGGCGGGGGGCGCCGCCGCCGGACCGGGTCGGCCTGGAGCGCTGGACCGCGGCCGGGTCATCGCCGAGGTAGGACGCGACGACCCGCGGGTCGGCGAGCACGTCCGCAGGCGGCCCCGACACGACGACCCGGCCGGCGTCGAACGCGACCAGCCGGTCGGCCACGGCGCTGACCAGCGGGATGTCGTGCTCGACGATCACCATCGCGCAGCCGGTGTCGCGGCGGATCTGCAGCAGCAGGGGTGCGAGGGCCTCGACCTCGCGCTGGGCGACGCCGCCGGAGGGCTCGTCGAGCAGCAGCACGTCGGCGTCGTGGCCGATGGCCATCGCGAGCTCCACGAGCCGCCGGGTGCCGGTGGACAGCTCGCTGACGAAGGAGTCGCGGTAGGCGCCCAGCCCCATGACCTCCACCAGATCGGCGACGCTCCAGGCGAGGTCGTCCTCCTGGTCGCGCACCGCCGGCAGCGCGAGCACGCCTGCCAGGTGGTCCCGGACCGGCATGTGCCGCTCCAGCGCCGCGGCGATGTTCTGGGCCACGGTCAGCGACGGGAAGATGCGCGCGTCCTGGAAGCAGCGCCCGAGGCCGAGCTCGGCTCGGGCCGCCGGCCCGAGCCGGGTGACGTCGCGACCGCCGAGAAGGATCCGCCCGGTGTCCGGGAGCGCGAACCCGGACAGCAGGTCGAACACGGTCGTCTTGCCGGCGCCGTTGGGACCGATCAGCCCGACGACCTCACCCGGCGCGACCTCCAGGTCGACGCCGTCGACGGCGCGGATCCCACCGAAGACCTTGCCGAGGGCAACGGCCTGCAGGGCGGGGTGCGCCGGGTCCAGCGATCGGGGCGCGCGGTCCTCCACCACGGCCGGGGCGTGGCCGGCCGACTCTGCCGGCGCGGACAGGAAGACCGCCCGCAGCACGTCGGGCCGGTCGAGCAGGTCGCTCGTCGGACCCTCGAAACGCACCTGCCCCTTCTCCAGGAAGTAGGCGCGGTCGGCCAGGGTCAGCGCCACGTTGACGGACTGCTCCACCAGCACGATCGTCGTGCCCTCCGCGTGGATCTCCCGGAGCAGCCCGACGAGGTCGGCGACGATCGTCGGTGCGAGCCCGAGCGAGAGCTCGTCGATGAGCAGCAGGCGCGGGCGCATGATCAGGGCCATGCCGAGGGCGAGCTGCTGCTGCTCGCCGCCGGAGAGGTTGCCGGCGAGCTGGTCCGCGCGCTCGGCCAGCCGTGGGAAGCGCGCCAGCACCTCGGCCCGCGTGGCCGCCGCCGCAGCCGGCTCCACGGTCCAGCCCGCCAGGTCGAGGTGCTCGTCGACGGTGAGCGTTGGGAAGACCGCCTTGCCGCCCGGCACCTGCGCGATCCCGAGCCGGGCGATCGCCTCCGGACCGAGCCCGGTGATGTCCTGGCCGTCGAAGAGCACCCGCCCGGCGCTGGGTGACGCCAGCCCCGACATCCCGCGCAGGACGGTCGACTTGCCGGCGCCGTTGGTCCCGAGCAGGGCCACCATCTCGCCGCGCCCGATGGTGAGGTCGATGCCGAACAGCACCTGCACCCCGTCGTAGCCGATCTCCAGCCCCTCGACGACCAGCAGACCGTCCGCGCCGTCAGCCGGCTGCCGCGCTGTCGACGGCTCGGCCCCCACGACGGGCGGGGCGGCGGCCCGAACGAGGCTGGGCACGTCGATCTCGTGCCGCACGGCCAGCCCGCGCAGCCAGCTGTCCCGCACCCGGACCACGGCGCCAGCCAGGCCCCCGGGCAGCACGAGCAGCAGCGCCAGCAGGCCGACGCCGGTCGCGAGCACCTCCAGGTGCGGGATGCCCAGCGCCGGACCGAGCAGCCGCCCTCCCTCGAAGTACGCCGCGCCGAGCAGCGCGCCGGCCGGGGTCGTCAGGCCGCCGACGACGGTGAGGACGAAGATGTTGATGCTGACCGTCAACCCGTAGGTCTCCTGGTCCACGGCCTGCTGCTGGAAGGCGAGCAGCGCACCGCCGAGCGAGGCGACCCCGCCCGACACCGCAAAGGCCGCGAGCTTGGCCTTCGTCGTGTCGATGGCGTACGACTGGGCGGCGCGGGGGTTGTCGCGGACCGCCACGAACAGCCGGCCGGAGCGGGTCCGACGCAGGGCCCGCAGCGCGAGGTAGACGACCACCAGCATCGCCAGGCACAGCCAGTAGTAGGCCGCCTGGGTGGAGGTGTCGATCACGCCGTAGAGCACCGGCCGGCCGATCCGTGAGCCGTCAGGTGGCAGCAGGCCGCCGGCCAGGTCGCGGTTCAGCACGACGTACTGCACGAAGGCCGCGAAGGCCAGCGTCACCACGGCCAGGAACAGCCCCGGTACGCGCAGCGCGGGCAGCCCGATGAGCACCGCGACGACGGTCCCGACGACGACCGCCGCAGCCAGCGTCACGAAGAAGTCGGCCTCGAGCCGGGTCGCCATGCCACCGGCGACCGCGGCCCCGATGCCGGCGAAGCCGAACTGCCCGAGCGAGATCTGCCCGGCCCAGCCCGAGAGCACGACGACCGACAGCGCGACCATCGCGTAGATGAGGACCAGCGTGGCGAAGCCGGTGTGCGCCTCGCCCAGCAGGACGGGGGCACCGACGGCGGCAGCGACGGCGACGGCCCCGCCGACCGCCCGCGCGCGGCGCACCTCCGGCAGCGCCCGCAGCGCGGCGGGGATCGGCCGGACCTCCTGCAGCGCGCGGAACGACGACACCCCGGTGTCGAACGCCCGGGAGAGCTGCCGGCGCTGCGCGAGCAGCGCGATCAGGATGAGCGGGAGCATCAGAGCGGCCGCGAGATCGGGCTTGTTCGTCCCGGCGAACGACGACTGCTCGATCACGCCGATCGCGACGCCGGCGATCAGCGCGGTGGGCATGCTCTGCAGCCGCGCGGCGACGGCGGCGGCCAGCCCGTAGAGCAGCACGACAGGGCTGATGCTGCCGCCCAGCGGCAGCCCGATCACCGGTGCCTGCAGGAAGACGGCGACCCCGGAGCAGAGCCCGGCGACCGCCCAGACGACGATCGACAGCCGGCGGACCGGGATACCGAGACTGCTTGCCCGGTCGGAGTTCTCGGCGCTGGCCCGGATGGCGACGCCGATCCGGGTGTAGCGCAGGAAGCCGCCGAGGCTCGCCATGAGGACCAGCGAGACCACCAGGATCGCCAGGTAGTCGCCGCTGAAGACGACGCCTCCGATGACCATCCGCAGCCCCGCGAACGGCGTCGGGAACTCCGTCGGGGTCAGCGCGGACCCGCCGATCCAGCGAGGCAGGAAGAGCTCGACGAGCAGCAGCAGCTGGGCCACGCCGATCGTGGCGACGGTCGCGAGCAGCCGCGGCGCCGACCGGAAGCGGCGCATCACACCGGCCTCGATCACCGCCCCGCCGGCGAGGGAGCCCAGGACGAGCACGACCACGGCGAGGGGATAGGGCAGGCCGTGGTTGGTGACCAGCAGCAGCGCGATGACCGCGGGAACCGCCCCGAGGCCGGCCTGCGCGAAGTTGACGATGCGCTGGGCCCGGTAGACCAGGATCAGGCCGAACGCCAGCAGCGCGTAGAGCAGCCCGAGCACCGCGCCGTTGAGGATGATCCCGATCGGGATGCCGGTCGGGACCGGGACGCCGGCGAGGTGCGTGACGTGGTCGCGGCCGAAGGCCAGCTGCACGGCCAGCCAGAGCAGCAGTGCCCCGCCGACCAGCTGCCCCGCGCGGCGCGCCAGCGAGCCCGGACCTGGTCCGCCCTTGCGCCGCAGGAGGCCGACGATGCCGAGAACCGCTGCTGCGGTGAGCACCTCAGCCCCGGCCGGGCAGCGTCAGCTCCGAGGAGGGGAGCTCCCCCGCTTCGTACCGCCGGCCCTTGTCCAGCGCGATGTACGCACCGCGCTTGCCGTTGACCGGCGAGACGGCGTTGGGGTCCCAGTAGACCTGGCGGACGTCGGAGATGGCGGTGTAGTCCTGCGAGCCGAACTTCGTCAGCCAGAGCCGCGGGTCCTTCTTCTGCTTCCACGACCCGAAGCCCGGCATCGACAGCAGCCCGCGCTCGAAGGTCAGCGGGGTCAGCGTCGGCCCCGCCTGCTGGATGCCGGTCGCGATCATGGACAGGTAGGCCCACACGACGTTGGCGTAGTCGCTGAGCGCCGCGGCGTTCCCCCCGCCGCCGGCGACCCACACCCGACCCGCATCGCTCTCCGCGGTCGGCATCGCGGCCGCCACGTCGGACAGGCCGAAGGCGTTGCGCCACTGCTGCTGGTCGTAGGCCTGACCGAGGGCGTCGAAGTCGAGCAGCCCGCTGCCGACCAGGACGTGCTCGGGGAAGAAGTTCTGCGACGTCATCTGCTTGGTCGCGTAGACCGGCGCGATGGGGTCGGAGAACCACAGCACCGACGTGACGCCGTCGCGCTGCATCTGCGCCATCGTCGTCGTGGACTGGCTCGCCGCCGTCGAGGTGTTCGAGGAGTAGAGCTGGAGCTGGGGGCCGTTCGTGTCGCACTTCTGCAGCAGCGACAGCAGCCGGCGCCCGTTGGGGGCGGTCATCGGCGTGTCCGCCGTCATGATGGCGACCTTGCGCGTCTTGCCGGCCAGCGCGCCACCGGCGTAGCGGGCCGGCCGGTTGGCCAGCCGCTTGCACCAGTTCTCGGCGGCGATCTCGGCCTGCCGGTCACCGCCCATGAGCAGGTCCCAGTGGAAGGGCCGCAGCGAGGTGCTGAAGGAGTCGGTGAAGTTCCAGCCGCCCCAGTTGACGACGCCCTTGCGGGACATCTCGTCGAGGAAGGCCACCTCGTTCATGTTGTTGACCCAGAACGTCGCGAACGGCTTGTAGCGGCTCACCAGGCTCGCGGCCTCCGACCGGAAGCAGGACTCCTGCGGCGGCGCGATGTCGCACTGCCCGACGACGTGCACCAGCTTCAGGGTCCGGCCGTAGAGCTGGTAGCTCTTGTTGATGAAGGCCCCGGCCGCCTTGAGGTAGGCCTTGTCCTCGTCGGGGCTCATGTACACGCCGACCTGCTTGGCGATCGCCGAGGAGGCTGGGTTCTCCTTGTTGTGGTACATCAGCACTGTGATCGCGTCACCGGTCACCCCGGGCGAGGTCGCCCCGCCGTTGTCGCCGGGGGCCCAGGCCGCCACGCAGGGCGGCGGGTTCAGAAGGCCCTTGATGCAGTGCGTGCCGGACGCCTTCGCCCCGCCTGCGGCGCTGCCGGCCGGAGCCGCGCCGTTCGCGGTGCCGCCCGCGCCGCCCCCTTGCTGCACCGGCGTGGCGCCGGGCGCCGCGCCCGGCGCCGCGCCCGGCGTCGGCTCCTGCGCTGCGGCGTCGCCGACCGGCGCGGCCCCTGGCGCTCCCGCGGCGTCGCCACCCTGCTGCGGGGACCAGGCGCCGGCCTCGGCGGCGAGCGGTGCTCCGAGCTCCGCCTGCCGGGCGGGGAGGGACGGCACGACGGCAGCCAGCACCAGCTGGACGGCGACGAGGACGAGGAACGGCGCGTATCGGCGCAGGTGGGGCATCAGGACTCCAGCGCAGCACTGCGCAGCCGAGGAAGGTGAGGTCGGTCAGCCGAGCAGCGATTTCACCGTCGGGGAGAGCGGCACCTCGCTCTTCGACGGGTTGGTGCCCAGGACCTGGTCCCCGAAGGTGCGGGACACGCCGAACCAGTAGTTCTCGTTGCGGAAGTGGTGCAGCCGGTGGTTCACGTAGAGCTTGCGGTAGGCCGCTGTCCTGGGCTTGTAGTCGGTGTGGATGAGGAAGTGGATCCACTCGTACCCGAGCATGAAGACCGCAGCGGTGACGGCGAGCGTCCACCGATCGGCGACGTTGCCGAGCAGCATGGCGATGCCACCGACGATCAGCGAGAAGGTGATCAGGCCAGGGATCGGCATGGCCAGGATCTCCAGGTTTCGGGGGTCCTCGTGGTGGCGCCGGTGCTTCTTGGCCACGTAGAGGTCGACCTCGCGGCCGAAGACCGTGCGGGGCCGCGCGTGCAGGACCCAGACGTGGGTCGTCCACTCGATGAACGGCTGGACCGCGAAGACGCCGGCCACGATGAGCAGCTGCTGCCAGCGCCAGTCGCCGGCGAGCAGGCGCGCGACGATCACGCCCGCGGTGATCGCCATGATCAGCAGCGGCGACGCGTGCGAGGCGAAGATCGCGAACGCCTCCCGCAGGGTGCGGGCTCGACGGGCGGGCACGGCACCGGCTGTGTCGCCGGTCACAGGGGGAGTCGACATGACGGCGAGGATAGGGTGTGTCGAGTAATTGAACAAGTCACATCCCTGAATGACCGCCGGTAGCATCGCGGCATGCGAGCGGAAGCGCCGGCCTACGCCGACGAGGGCGTGGCTGGGGGCGCCGGGGGGCGGCCGTACGCAGGGCGCTCGCCCAACGAGCGGCGGGAGCAGCGTCGGCGGCGGCTGCTGGAAGCGGGCCTGCAGGTCTTCGGGACGGTCGGCTACGACGAGGCCACCATCACGCTGCTCTGCGCCACGGCACGGGTCGGCAACAAGGCCTTCTACGAGGAGTTCCCGACCCGGGAGGCGCTGCTGCTGGCCGTTGCCACTGATGTCGTCGGCTCGGCGGCCGAGCTCCTCGAGGCCGCGCTGGTCGCCGCTCCGAAGGAGCTCGAGCAGCGGGTGCGCGCGGGGCTGACCGCGTACGTCGGCTACCTCACCGAGGACCCGCGCCGCGCCCGCATCGCCTACCGCGAGGTGCGCGTCGCGCCGCTGGAGCCCGAGCGCCAGTTCGCATCGGTGAGCTTCGCCGCACTGGTCGCCGAGCAGGTGGCGCAGCTCGGCATCGGCCGGCACGCCCAGGACAACCTGCTGCTCGCGCTGGCCCTGACGGGCGGGGTCGGCGAGCTGCTCAACTACTGGACCACGGCAGCGGACAAGCCCTCCACCGAGCGCCTCGTCGACGAGCTGACCCGGCTCTACGTCGCCGCGCTGCGCTGAGCCGCTCGTCGCCGCTGCCGAGCAGGTCCACGCCTGCGAGCGTGACCCAGCGATAGGTTCGGTGCGTGATCACCGCCATCGTCATGGTCAACGCCGCCGTCGACCAGATCCCGGAGGTGGCGCAGCGGATCGCGGACCTCGAGGGCGTCAGCGAGGTCTACTCCGTCGCGGGCGACGTCGACCTGGTCGCGATGGTCCGCGTCCGGCAGCACGAGGACCTGCATGACGTCATCGCCGGACGGCTCAACAAGATCGACGGAATCCAGGCCACCCAGACGCTGATCGCCTTCCAGGCGTACAGCAGGCACGACCTCGAGGCGACCTTCTCGCTCGGCCTCGAGGAGTAGGTCAGGCGGGGGCGAGCTCGCGGCTGACGGCGACCCAGCGGTCCAGCAGCGTCGCTGCCCGGCCGTTCGCCAGCGCGGTCGAAGC
>JBKJQQ010000086.1:0-8685 GCA_046593875.1 Mycobacteriales bacterium
CGAGATCTTCGGCGACCCCGAGCGCGTGGCTGCCGTCCGCCGGGTGCTGCAGGGCGGGACCGAGGCCGTCGGGCTGGACCGGCTGACCCGACTCGCCGCCGACCTGCTCGAGGCGCCCCGCGCGCAGGTGTCGCTGCTGGCCGAGGAGCAGGTCGTCGCGAGCATCTTCGGTGCCGCCCTCACGCCCGCGCAGCGCGTGAGCCCCCTGTCGGACAGCCTGTGCACCGTCACTGTGCGGCTCGGCGCGCCCTTCGAGGTGTCCGACGCCCGCGAGGACCCCCGGGTCGCGGACATGCTGCCGGTGCTCAGCGGCGACGTCCGGGCCTATCTCGGCGTCCCGCTGGTCGCCAGCACCGGGCTCACCCTCGGAGCGCTGTGCGTGTTCGACGACCAGCCCCGGACCTGGACGCCCCGCGACGTCGGCGTGCTCAGCGAGCTGGCGGCGAGCGCCGTCGTCGAGCTGGAGCTGCGAGCGGTCTCCCGCGAGATGGCGACCAAGGCGGCGCAGCTGGACCTCGCGCTGTCGGCCGCCAAGACAGGCAGCTTCGACTGGGACCTCGGCACCGAGCAGCTGCACTGGGACGAGCGGCTCATCGAGCTCTTCGGCTATGAGCGCGGGGAGTTCGGCGAGCACATCTCCGACTTCAACGCCCGCATCCACCCGGACGACCTCGAGCGGGTCACCGCGACGCTGCAGCACGCCCTCGACACCGTCGGCGAGCTGTCGATGGAGTACCGGATCGTCCGACCCGACGGCACGCGCTGGGTCGAGGCCCGCGGCCGGGTGCTGCCCGGGCGCGGCGGCGAGGCGGTGCGGCTGCTCGGCGTCGCCTACGACTCGACCGAGCTTCGCGAGGCGCGCGACCAGCTTGCCCGCACGCTGGAGTCGATGACCGACGCGTTCTTCTCGGTCGACACGCAGTGGCGGTTCACCTTCGTCAACGCCAAGGCGGAGGCGCTGCTCGGCCGCGGCCGTGAGGAGCTGCTGGGACGGGAGCTCTGGGTGGAGTACCCCGACGCCGTCGGGTCGACCCTCGAGGTGCAGTACCGCCGGGCGGTGGAGGTCGGCCAGCCGACCGAGTTCGAGGCGTTCTACCCGGCGCCGCTGAACAGCTGGTACGACATCCGCGCCTGGCCGACGCCCGACGGCCTGTCGGTCTACTTCCGCGACATCACCGACCGGCGCCAGGCGGAGTCCGAGCGCGAGCAGGCGGTGGCAGACCGCGAGCGCGCGTACGCCGCCGCCGAGGCCGCGAACGCGCGACTGTCCCTGCTGGCCGACGCCTCGCACCTGCTGGCCCAGTCGCTGGAGCCGGCCGAGGTGCTGCAACGGCTGTCCGACGTCGTGCTGCCCCAGCTGGGCGGTTTCCTCGCTGTGGCGCTCACCGCGGAGGCCGCCGGGCTGCTGCTGCGGCGCGGGCTGCCGGACAACGACGCTCTGCACATGGTGCACGTCGCCCATGCCGACCAGGCGCAGCAGCCGGCCCTGGCGGAGATGCTCTCGGCGTTCCCGATCACCACGGCGGATGCCGTCGGCGTGGGGGCGGTCGTGCGCACGGGCGAGGCGGAGTGGCTGCCGGAGGTCACCGAGGAGGTGCTCCGGAGCTTCACGACGGACGAGGCCGCGCTCGCGTCGCTGCGCTCGCTGCAGCTCGGGCGGGTCCTGACGGTGCCGCTGATCAGCCGAGGGCGGCGCCTCGGAGCGGTCAGCGTCAGCGAGCCGCCGGACGGTCTGGTCGACAGGGCCCTCATCAGCGACCTCGGCGCGCGTGCGGCGGTGGCCCTGGACAACGCCCTGCTGTACGGCGCCGAGCGCCGCACCGGCCTGACCCTGCAGCGCAGCCTGCTCCCCGGCGATGTCCCGAAGCTCCCCGGCATCGAGGTCGCCGTGCGCTACCGCCCCGGGGCGTCGGGCGCCTTCGTCGGCGGCGACTGGTACCAGGGCGTCGTCGTCGGCGAGGAGCTCGTCCTGTGCATGGGCGACGTGATGGGCCACGGCATGCGCAGCGCGGCGCGCATGGGGCAGCTGCGCGCCATCGTGGCGACGCTCGCGCTGGAAGGCCGTGGCCCGGGCGCCCTGCTCACCCGGCTGGCCGAGTGCAGCGACGTGCTGCTCGACCTCGAGCTCGCGACCCTGCTCGTCGCCTCGTACAGCCCCTCCCGACGCACCTTCACCGTCGCGTCCGCCGGCCACCCGCCGCCGCTGCTCGCACCGGTCACCGGCGCGCCCTTCTACCTCGACGTCGAGCCCGGGCCGCCGATCGGCTCGCTCCCGGGCGTCTACGACGAGCTGGTCGTCGACGTACCGCCGGGCAGCACTCTGGTGATGTACACCGACGGGCTGGTGGAGCAGCGCGGCGAGGCGCTCGACGTCGGCCTCGAAGCCCTGCGCGCTGCACTCGAGGAGCTGCGGCTGCCGCCCGAGCGGGTGGCCGACCACGTGCTCGAGGTCCTCGGGCGCAACGAGGGCGCCGACGACGACGTGGCCCTGCTCGTCCTGTCCCACCTGCCCGGCACATGACCGTGCTCTGCCTCCAGGGGGGCAACGAGTTCGGCGCCGGCTGCCGCGGCATGGACGCAGACCTGCTGGCGCGCGCCGACGGCGGTCCTGTTGTCGTGACCGCTCTCGCGGGCGCGGAGGGTCGGGAGTACCGCACGGCAGGGGAGAACGGCGTCCGTCACTTCCGCGCGCTCGGCGCCACCGACGTCGCCGTCGCGCCGGACGTGCGCGAGGACCGGGACGGCGCGCTGGCCGCCCTGCGGACCGCCCGGCTGCTCGTGCTGCCCGGCGGGTCGCCGTCCCGACTGCTCACCGCGCTGACCTCGACCCCCGTCGGCGACCTCCTTCAGGAGCTGCTCGAGGACGGCGTGGTGCTGATGGGCTCGAGCGCCGGCGCCATGGTGGTCTGCGCGTGGACGGTGCTGCCGGACCGTCGCGGTCCCCAGGGCACGGCCGTCGTACGAGGCCTCGGGCTCGTCCCCGGGCTGGTCGCCGTGCCCCACTGGAGCGGCGGGTCGAGCCGCGGCGAGTGGCTGCGCGCGGTCGAGGAGACGGTGCCGTCGGGCGTGCACGTGGTCGGCCTGCCGGAGGAGTCCGGGCTGCTGGTGCAGGACGGGTCGATGACCGCCGTGGGGTCCGGCCCGGCCGCGCTGGTCACCGCCGGCCGCACGCTCCCGCTCGGGGAGAGCTGGCAGCCGTGAAGCACCCCGTCGTGATGTCCGCGCGGACGCTCCCCGTCGCAGAGGGCGTGCTGCCGCAGTGGCCGGGCGAGCAGGTCGACCGGCTGCACGTCCGTCGCGGTCCGGCCGACGGCGGCGAGCCGGCGTTGCTCGTGCACGGCCTCGGCGGCTCGTCCGCCAACTGGACCGACCTGGTCGGTGCCCTTGCGGGCAGCGTCGAGGCCGAGATGCTCGACCTGCCCGGCTTCGGCCGCTCCGCGCCGCCTGCGGACGGCCGCTACACCGTCGGCGCCCACGCCCGCGCGGTGATCCGCCACCTGGAGCACTCCGGACGCGGGCCGGTCCACCTGTTCGGCAACAGCCTCGGCGGGGCCGTCTCCACCCGGGTCGCCGCCGACCGGCCGGACCTCGTCCGGACGCTCACGCTCGTCTCGCCCGCCCTGCCGAACCTCCGGCCCAAGCGCGGCACCGACCCGCGCCTGCCGCTGCTCCTGCTGCCCGGCTTCCGCCAGCTGGCCCGCCGGCAGCTGCTGACCCAGACACCCGAGCAGCGGGCGCGGGCCGTGCTCGCACTGTGCTTCGCCGACCTCTCGGCCGTCCCGCCGCAGCGCATGGCCGAGGCCGTCGCGGAGGTGGAGCGTCGGGCGACGCTGCCCCACGCCGAGGAGGCCTTCGGCGCCTCGCTGCGCGGTCTCGTCGGCAGCTACCTCGTCCGCGGACCGGAGGCGCCCTGGGCGCGCGCCGCCCGGGTGCAGGCCCCGACGCTGCTCCTCTGGGGCGCGCAGGACCGCCTCGTCGACGTCGCGATCGCGCCGCGGGCGGCCGCCACCTACCCCGACGTGCGGCTGCTGGTGCTGGACCGCGTGGGCCACGTCGCGCAGATGGAGCGCCCGGAGCTGGTGGCCCGCGCGTTCCTCGGGATGCTGGAGCAGATCGCGGCGCGCCGGGCTGCCTGAACCGCGCGCCCGCCTCTGGTGGGATGCTCGCCGCGCGACAGCACTGCCACACTCGGCGCGTCGCCCGCAGCCGCGCCCATCGCAGGAGGACTGGCCCTCGTGACCGAGAACGACCCCACCCGCCCCGGCGGGCCGATGTCGGAGCGCATGCAGGCGCTCCTGTCGCGCGCCGCCGAGGAGCAGCTCACCGAGCAGCGGCAGGTGTCGGCCGTCCTGTCCGACCTGCGCGCCCTGGTCAACGGCCTGGCCGAGCAGCTCCGCGGCACCGCGTCCTCCGCTCGCCTGGAGAGCCTCGGCGGCGACGTCGCCTCCCTGTTCACCGAGCTGCGGATGTCGACCGCCGGCCTGGGGGAGCGGTTCGACGCGCTGTCCCGCCGCGTCGACGAGCAGGCCGCCGCCACCTCCGAGATCGCCGGCACCTCGGGTGCCGGGAACGAGGCGCTGGCCGTACGCGTCAGCGCGCTCGGCAACGACCTCGCCGCGCAGAGCACCGCGCTGGACCGGCTGACCGCCGCGGTCTCCGCGCTGGCCGCCTTCCCCGACGCGCTCGCCTCGATCCAGCGCGAGGTCTCCGGGCTGCACGACCGGCTCGCCCCGCTCGGCGAGGTCCGCTCCGGACTGGCCGACCTGGCCGCCCGGACCGGCGCCATCGAGGCGCTGCGGCCCGAGGTCGGCGCGATCGCCTCCCGCTTGGACGCCGTCGCCACCGGCGCCGACATCACCCGCTCCCGTGACTCCCTGGTCGCGGCGGTGACCGAGCGCATGGACCGGCTCGAAGGGCTGGCCTCCCGGCCGTCCGTCGGACCGGACGAGCTCGGCGCCGCGCTCGCGCCGCTGCTCGAGCGGCTCGAGTCGCTGACCACCTCCGGTCCCGCGCCCGTCGTCGACCGGCTGTCCGGGCTGGACGGCCGGCTGGCCGCCCTCGAGGAGAAGCTCGGTGCCGTCACCGACCGGCTCGGCCAGGTGGGTGCCGCCGCCGGCGGGGTGCCGGCCGTCGCCGCCGACCTGTCCCGCGTGGTCGCCCGGGTGGACGAGCTCGCCTCCGTGCGCGACGACGTCGCCGCCCTGCGGGCCGGCGTCACCGCGCTGACGGACGACTCGCCGCTGCCCTCGCTCGTGCTCGGCGTCGCCGCGCTGCGCGAGGACGTGGAGGACCTCGGCGGTCGGGTCAACGCCGTCGTCATGCCGAGCGCCGAGAGCATCTCGACCGGCGTCGGCCAGCAGGTGACCGACCGGCTCGTGGACGAGCTCGCGCCCCGGGTGGCTGACGTCGTGCTCACGCGCGTCGCCGCCACGCTGGTCGAGCAGGTGTCCGGCAGCGTCACGACCAGCGTCCAGAACGGCCTCACCGAGAAGGTCCGGGCGGCGGTCGCCGACAGCGAGCGCCGCATCAGCGCGCACGTCGACGAGGCGGTGCTCGCGCTCGCCGAGGCGCTGCTGCGCAAGCGTCGTGGGAGTCGCTCCGGGGCCACGGCGATGGCCGGCCTGACTGAGCTGGCGGATGCGCCGGCGCCGGTCGCCCCGCCGGTCGCGGCTCCCGCCGCGGACCTCGCCGAGCCGGAGCCCGAGCCGGAGCCCGTGCAGACCGCGTCGCCGCAGCACGACGACGAGGACGCGCCCGTCGCCGTCGAGCCGGACTCCCCGCAGGCCGATGGGGCCGAGGAGCCGAGCGCGGTCCCCGAGGCTCGCGATGAGGCTGGCGACGAGGCTCGCGACGAGGCTCGCGACCAGGTTGGCGACGAGGTTGGTGACGAGGTTGGGACCGCTGACGTCACGCCGGCGCCCGAGGACGACGAGCCCGTCGCCGCCGCCGGTACGACGGACGACGACGACGCCGATGAGGCCGACGAGGTCTCCGACGCAGCAGCCGACGCCGAGCTGACCGCTGCCCTGACGGCCGGTGAGGACGAGGACGAGGACGTCGAGCCCGCAGCGTCCTCCCCTGCAGCGACCCCGCCCGCGCCTTCTACGGGCCACCCCGGCATCGACAGCTCCCGGGCCCCCGCGGCGGCACGCCCTGAGGCTCCGCGCGGCTTCCAGACGTTCGCGATGCCGAAGGCCCCGTCGACCCCGGTGCGCGACGACGACCAGCACGAGGCGCCGCCCGTTGCGCCGCCTGCGGCCCCGCCCGCACGGCCGGACGTCGCCCGCGTGACTCCCGCGCCGGTCGCCGCCCCGGCGCCGGTGGAGTACGACGAGGACGACGACCACGACGGTCCGCCGCGACGTCCGTGGTGGCGCCCCGGCGGCTGATCGACGCCCGTCGGGACCACCGACGCAGCACAGCCGAGCCACCGGCCGTCGTTGAACCCGCGTGCTGCCGTACCGACCGTGACCTCCCCTCCGACGGGCCCGTCCGATCGGACCCCGGGCCCAGGCCGGGCATGACGAAGGCCGAGCCCCTCAGGGCCCGGCCTTCGTCGTACGAGGTGCGTCCTACTTGAAGACGTCCTTGACCTTCTCGCCAGCCTGCTTCAGGTTGCCGGCCGCCTGGTCCTTGTGGCCCTCGGCCTCCATGGACGTGTCGCCGGTCGCCTTGCCGAGGTGCTCCTTGCCCTCGCCGGTCAGCTCCTGCGCCTTGTTCTTCAGCTTGTCGATCCCGCTCATGGTGAGCTCCTTTCCTCGATCCCAGCCTTCCCCGCGAGCCGCCCCGGGACACCTCCGCAGCCGTGTCAGGGTGGTCCGGTGCTCCGCCCCGCGTACGCCGCCTGCGCTCTCGCGCTGGTCGTGACCGGCTGCGGTACCGAGACGGCGCGCACGGCCGCCGCACCACCCCCGGCGGCGGTGGCGGCGCAGCGGCAGCGGACGAGCCCGACGCCGTCCCCGGCTGTGCCCCTCGTGCAGCGCGGGGACGGCCGGCTCGAGGTCGTCCCCGGCACGAGCGCCGCGGCGGGCGAGGGCGCCCTCACGACCTACGTCGTCGAGGTCGAGGGGGGACTGGGGGTGGAGCCCGGGGCCTTCGCGGCCGCGGTCGAGGAGACGCTGGCCGATCCTCGCTCGTGGGCTGCGGAGCGCGCACTGCAGCGGGTCGACGACGCGGACGCCGCCGACCTCCGGGTCGTGCTCGCGAGCCCGGAGCTGACCGACCGGATGTGCCAGCCGCTGGACACCGGCGGCTACTTCTCCTGCGCCAACGGCGCGACGGCGGTCCTGAACCTCGCCCGCTGGCTGCGCGGCGCGCCCAGCTACGAGGGCGCGCTCGAGGACTACCGGGCGTACGTCGTCAACCACGAGGTCGGGCACACGCTGGGCCTCGGCCACGCCGACTGCCCCGCCAAGGGCGAGGTCGCCCCGGTGATGCTGCAGCAGACCAAGGGGCTGGACGGCTGCGCTCGGGGGCCGTGGCCGCACCCCTGACGGGAATCCCGACCCCGCCGGGGGGCTTGACCAGGGAGAACCCGAACGAAGGAGCACCCGTGTCCCTGCCGCCCCTGGTGGAGCCGTCCAGCGAGCTGACCCGCCAAGAGGTCATGCGCTACAGCCGGCACCTGATCATCCCCGACGTCGCGATGGACGGTCAGAAGCGCCTGAAGAACGCCCGGGTGCTCGCTGTCGGCGCGGGCGGCCTCGGCAGCCCGACCCTGATGTACCTCGCTGCGGCGGGTGTCGGCACGCTGGGCATCGTCGACTTCGACACCGTCGACGAGAGCAACCTGCAGCGCCAGGTCATCCACGGCCAGAGCGACATCGGCCGGTCGAAGGCGGAGTCCGCCAAGGCCAGCGTGCTGGAGATCAACCCGCTGATCGACGTGGTCCTGCACCAGGAGCGGCTCGACTCCACGAACGTCATGGAGATCTTCAGCCAGTACGACCTGATCGTCGACGGCACCGACAACTTCGCGACCCGCTACATGGTCAACGACGCGGCGTTCTTCCTCGGCAAGCCCTACGTCTGGGGCTCGATCTACCGCTTCGACGGCCAGGCGTCGGTGTTCTGGCCGACCGCCCCCGACGGCAACGCGCCTTGCTACCGGTGCCTCTACCCCGAGCCGCCGCCCCCCGGCATGGTCCCGAGCTGCGCCGAGGGCGGCGTGCTCGGCATCCTCTGCGCGAGCATCGGCGCCATCCAGACCACCGAGGCGGTCAAGCTCCTCATGGGCATCGGCGAGCCGCTGGTGGGCTCGCTGGTGGTCTACGACGCCCTCGAGATGGAGTACCGCAAGATCAAGGTCCGCAAGGACCCCGAGTGCCCGCTGTGCGGCAAGAACCCGACCATCACCGGGCTCATCGACTACGAGGCCTTCTGCGGCGTCGTGTCGGAGGAGGCCCAGGAGGCGGCGGCCGGCAGCACGATCCTGGCGACCGAGCTCAAGGCCAAGATCGATGCGGGTGAGGACTTCCTGCTCGTCGACGTCCGCGAGCCGGCGGAGTACGAGATCGTGCAGATCCCGGGCTCGGTCCTCATCCCCAAGGGCGACATCCTCAACGGGTCCGCCCTGGCGCAGCTGCCGCAGGACAAGCAGATCATCCTGCACTGCAAGAGCGGCGTCCGGTCCGCCGAAGCCCTCGCGGCGCTCAAGGCGGCCGGTCTGACCAACAGCGTGCACGT
>JBKJQQ010000152.1:0-3360 GCA_046593875.1 Mycobacteriales bacterium
GTCGCCGCCACCGACGGCCCGATGCCGCAGACCAAGGAGCACGTGCTCCTGGCCCGCCAGGTCGGTGTCCCGTACATCGTCGTGGCGCTCAACAAGGCCGACATGGTCGACGACGAGGAGATCCTGGAGCTCGTCGAGCTCGAGGTCCGCGAGCTGCTGTCGGAGTACGAGTTCCCGGGTGACGACCTGCCGGTCGTCCGCGTCTCCGCGCTGAAGGCGCTCGAGGGCGACAAGGAGTGGGGCGAGAAGCTGCTCGGTCTCATGGCTGCTGTCGACGAGTTCATCCCCGAGCCGACCCGCGACATCGAGAAGCCGTTCCTCATGCCCGTCGAGGACGTCTTCACGATCACCGGCCGCGGCACCGTCGTCACCGGGCGCATCGAGCGCGGCATCGTCAACGTCAACGAGACCGTCGAGATCGTCGGCATCAAGGAGAACGTCCAGACGACCACCGTCACCGGCGTCGAGATGTTCCGCAAGCTGCTCGACTCGGGTATGGCTGGCGACAACGTCGGTCTGCTCATCCGCGGTATCAAGCGCGAAGAGGTCGAGCGCGGCCAGGTCGTCTGCAAGCCCAAGTCGATCACGCCGCACACCGAGTTCGAGGCCAACGTCTACATCCTGTCCAAGGACGAGGGTGGCCGGCACACGCCGTTCTTCAACAACTACCGCCCGCAGTTCTACTTCCGCACCACGGACGTCACGGGCGTCGTCGACCTGCCCGAGGGCACCGAGATGGTCATGCCCGGTGACAACACCGAGATGACGGTGACCCTCATCCAGCCCATCGCCATGGAGGAGGGCCTGCGCTTCGCCATCCGCGAGGGCGGCCGCACCGTCGGCGCGGGCCGGGTCGTCAAGATCACCAAGTAGTCGTTCTCCGCCGTACGGGGCGGCCCTCGTCGAGGGTCGCCCCGCGCGGCGGAACCAGCCTGGTGCCCGCCAGGACTCCCGGTAGTCTGGGTGTGTCAGTCCGACACACCCGACTGCGTGGGTCGGCGGGAACCAGACAGCACAGCAGTCGTCAGCGGTACCACACAAGACGGGAATGCCATCCATGGCGGGACAGAAGATCCGCATCAGGCTCAAGGCCTACGACCACGAGGTCATCGACTCCTCGGCGCGCAAGATCGTCGAGACGGTGACGCGCACTGGTGCGTCGGTCGCCGGCCCGGTGCCGCTGCCGACAGAGAAGAACGTGTACTGCGTCATCCGCTCGCCGCACAAGTACAAGGACTCGCGCGAGCACTTCGAGATGCGCACGCACAAGCGCCTCATCGACATCCTCGACCCCACGCCGAAGACGGTCGACTCGCTCATGCGACTCGACCTTCCGGCGGGCGTCGACATCGAGATCAAGCTGTAGGGACGCAGACATGCCGAATCAGACCCAGGGCGTCCTGGGGGAGAAGCTGGGGATGACCCAGGTCTTCGACGCCAACAACCGGATCATCCCGGTGACCGTCGTCAAGGCCGGACCGTGCGTGGTCACCCAGATCCGCACCCCCGAGAAGGATGGCTACAGCGCCGTCCAGATCGCGTACGGCGCGATCGACCCCCGCAAGGTGAACAAGCCCGAGGCGGGCCACTTCGCCAAGGCGGGCGTGCCGCCGCGCCGCTACCTCGTCGAGATCCGCACCGACGAGATCGCGGGCTACACGGTCGGCCAGGAGATCACCGCCGACGTGTTCAGCCCCGCCGAGGGCTCGGTCCTGCGCGTCGACGTCGTCGGCACCAGCAAGGGCAAGGGCTTCGCCGGTGTCATGAAGCGCCACAACTTCAAGGGCCTGGGCGCCTCGCACGGTGTGCACCGCGCGCACCGCAAGCCCGGCTCCATCGGCGCCTGCGCCACGCCTGCCCGCGTCTTCAAGGGCACGCGCATGGCCGGCCGCATGGGCCACGTCCGCACGACCACGCAGAACCTCACGGTCCACGCCATCGACGCCGAGCGCGGCCTGCTGCTCATCAAGGGCGCCGTGCCGGGCCCGCGCGGCGGCATGGTCCTCGTCCGCACCGCCGCTAAGGGCGGCCTCGGGAAGGGCGGTGTGGCGCGATGACGTCACAGACAGAGACCACCACTGACACCCAGCAGAGCCTGACCGTCGACGTCCGCACCCCGGACGGCTCGTCCGGCCGCAGCGTCGAGCTGCCGGCCGAGGTCTTCGCCGCGCAGGTCAGCATCCCGACGATCCACCAGGTCGTCGTGGCGCAGCTGGCTGCGGCCCGCCAGGGCACGCACAGCACCAAGACCCGCGCCGAGGTCCGCGGTGGTGGGCGCAAGCCCTACCGCCAGAAGGGCACCGGTCGCGCCCGGCAGGGCTCGACCCGCGCGCCGCAGTTCGTCGGCGGTGGTGTCGTGCACGGCCCCAAGCCGCGTGACTACAGCCAGCGGACCCCCAAGAAGATGAAGGCTGCCGCGCTGCGCGGGGCGCTGTCCGACCGCGCTCGGCACGGCCGCATCCACGTCGTCAGCGCGCTGACGACCGGCGACGCGCCGTCCACCAAGACCGCCGTCGCGCTGCTGGCCGCGATCAGCACCCGCAACCACGTCCTCGTGGTGGCCGAGCGCCACGACGAGCTGAGCTGGAAGTCGCTGCGCAACGCGCAGACCGTCCACATGCTCAGCCCAGGCCAGCTGAACACCTACGACGTCCTCGTCAGCGACGACATCGTGTTCACCGAGGGCGCCCTGCAGGCCTTCCTCGCGCCGACCCCCAAGGGCCGTCGCGCCAAGGCTCGCGCCACCTCCGCCGAGGTCCACAACGAGGAGCAGTCGTGAGCGACCTGACCGACCCCCGCGACATCCTGCTGTCGCCGGTCATCTCCGAGAAGAGCTACGGCCTGCTCGACGAGGACAAGTACACCTTCCTGGTCCGCCCGGACGCCAACAAGACCCAGATCAAGATCGCGGTCGAGAAGGTCTTCGGCGTCAAGGTCAGCGACGTCAACACCCTCAACCGCAAGGGCAAGCGCAAGCGGACCAAGTCCGGCTTCGGCCAGCGCGCCTCCAGCAAGCGGGCCATCGTCACGCTGCGCGAAGGCCGCATCGAGATCTTCGGGGGCCCGGTCAGCTGAGCCGCCAGGCCAGCCGAACCGGACCTACCAGGGAAGAGAGACAGACATGGGCATCCGCAAGTACAAGCCGACGACGCCGGGCCGTCGCGGCTCCTCCGTCGCCGACTTCGCCGAGATCACGCGCGACACGCCGGAGAAGTCGCTGGTCCGTCCGCTGCACAGCAAGGGCGGGCGCAACGCGCACGGCCGCATCACCACCCGGCACCAGGGTGGTGGGCACAAGCGCGCGTACCGCCTCATCGACTTCCGTCGCCACGACAAGGACGGCGTGCCGGCCAAGGTCGC
>JBKJQQ010000015.1:0-4086 GCA_046593875.1 Mycobacteriales bacterium
GGTGTTCTGCGCCTCCGGGTTCGCCGAGGCGTCCATTGCCGAAGTCGTCGCGGGTGCGGGTGCCAGCGTCGGCAGCCTCTACCACCACTTCGGCGGCAAGGCCGAGCTCTACCTCGCGCTGTTCGAGGACTACCAGCAGCGCCAGGAGGCCCGCGCCGTCGCCGCCGTGCGCACCGCCGCCGCGGACGGGGAGGGCGACCCGGTCGCCCTGTTCGTCGCGGGCTCGCGCGCCTACCTGGACGGCTGCTGGGTCGAGCGCGACCTCGCGCGGCTGTTCCTCGCGGGCGGGGGGCCGCCCGGGTTCGAGCTCGTGGCACGCCGGCGTTACCGCGAGTGGACCCGGCGCAACGCCACGCTGCTCAGCTCCGGCCCGGACGACGCCGAGCCCTGGGGCGACGCGCTGGTGCTGGTCCTGACGACCGTCGTCAGCGAGGCGGGCCACGAGGTGGCCGTCTGCGAGGACGAGGAGAGCGCCACCCGGCTGGCAGGCGACGTGCTCGAGCTGATCGGCCGCATCGGGCGACCGCGAGGGGCGGCCTCATGAGCCTGTTCGACGACGAGCCGGTCAAGCCGGTCCGCAGCGGGGCCGACTGGGAGAACCACCGCCGGCACCGCGCCCCGCAGAGCGGCCCGCCGCAGGACGAGGTCGGCGTGCTCGCGCTGTCGTCGTTCCTGCTGGCCCGCACCGCCGAGGTCGTCGTCGCGGTGCGCGGCATCACGGCCTACTCCGACGGCCTGCATCTCACCGTGGTCGTGCTGTTCGCCGACGAGCAGAAGTCCGAGGACCTCGCATACTCGATGCACGACTTCAGCCGCAGTCCCGGGCGCTTCCGGTTCGGCTGCGTCTACGCCGACGGCCGGGCCGCCACCAGCGGCACGCGCGACGCCCCGCAGATCGAGGAGAGCACCGGCCGGCCGACGCTCATGCTGCTGCGCTCGGGCGCCATCGGCCTGCTGTGGGCGGGGGAGTACTGGCTGCACCCGCTTCCGCCGGCCGGCCCGCTCGTGCTCGGCATCCGCTGGCCCGACCGGGGCATCCCGGAGACCCTCGTCGAGATCGACCCGGCCCCGCTGCTGGCCGCGGCCGCGGCCTCGGCCCCGGTCTGGGGCCCGCCGACCGGCAAGGTCCGGCTGTAGTGGTCGCGACGACGTAGTGCACGAGGACCTGCTCGACCGGCGCGCCGACTACCCGGTGCTGTCCCGCAAGACCTACCTGGCCAGCCACACCCTCGGCGCGATGCACCGGCGCACGCCCGAGCGGCTCGTGGAGTTCACGGACCTGTGGGCCGAGCGCGGTGTCGTGTCGTGGGAGACCTGGGCGCCCGAGGTCGAGCGCGTCGCGGACCTGGTCGGCTCGCTCATCGGGGCACCTCCCGGCACGACGGTGATGCGACAGAACGTCGCGGACCTGCTCGGCGACCTGATCGCCTGCTTCGACTGGCGGGCCACCCGCAACCGCGTGGTGACCAGCGCGCTGGAGTGGCCGGGCAGTCTGCACACCTGGTCGCAGCTCGGTCGGCTCGGCGGCGAGGCCGTCGTCGTGCCCGGCGAGCCCGACGGGATCACCGTCGACGTGCAGCGGCTGGTCGACGCGATCGACGAGCGGACGCTGCTGGTCGAGTGCAGCCAGGTGCTGTTCCGCACGTCGACGATCCTCGACCTCGCACCCGTCATCGAGAAGGCCCACGCCGTAGGCGCTCTCGTCGTCGTCGACGGCTACCAGGCCGCCGGCACGCTGCCGGTCGACGTCGGCGCGCTCGGCGCGGACGTCTACCTCGGCGGCTCGGTGAAGTACCTGTCGGGCGGACCCGGCAACGGCTGGATGCACGTACGACCCGACCTCGCCGACCGGCTCGAGCCGGTGACGACGGGGTGGTTCGGCCAGGCCTCGCCGTTCGCCTTCGATCCCGAGAACGCCTACGCGCAAGGCATCCGGCGCTTCGCGGGTGGCACCCCCGGTGTCCCGGCGGCCTACGCCGCCGAGCCCGCCTACGCGGCGCTGGCCGACATCGGCATGCAGCGCGTCCGCGAGCGCTCGACGTCGCTGACCCAGCCGCTGCTCGAGGCCGCGCTCGAACGTGGCTGGACGGTCCGCTCGCCGCAGGACCCCGCGCAGCGCGGCGGCCATGTGACCATCGACCCCGGCGACAGCACCCGCGTGCACGACGGCCTGATCGCGCGCGGCACCGTGGTCGACCACCGGCCGGATGTCGGCATCCGCGTCTCGCCGCACTTCTACAACACCCTCGACGAGGCGCTCGGCGTCCTCGACCAGATGGCCGAGGTGCTGGCGGAGGGCTGACCAGCGACACTGGTCGGGTGAGCACGCAGGTCCACGTCACGGCGCCCAAGGGGCGGAAGCGCGGCCGCGAGACGGCGCTGGACATGGTCCGCTCCCTCGGCCTGGTGATCCTGGTGATCGTGCCGGTGTGGTTCTTCGCCAAGGCGCCGCTGAGCGACGAGAAGGAGCTGCGCGAGGTCGACCCGCGCGGGTCCATCGACGCCTTCGCCGCCGACGCGCCCGGCGTGCCGGTGCCCCGCGGCCTGCCGGACGACTGGCGTGCGACCTCCTCGACCTACAGCGGCGGCGACCGGACGCTGCGGATCGGCTGGGTCACGCCGGCGACGCAGTACGCCGAGTACAGCGCGAGCAACGACGCGCGCGAGGAGTTCCTCGAGGCCACGGCCGGCGACGAGGTCGAGCGACGGGACCCGGTGACCGTGGACGGGCAGCGCTGGGAGCAGCTGCGCGAGCCGGACGGGTCGATCTCGCTGACCCGGTCGTACGGCCCGACGACCGTCGTGATCGGCAGCAAGCGGGCGACGGCGACGCTGGCCGAGCTAGAGGTCCTGCTGCGGTCCCTGCGCGGCTAGCGCGGCGTCCAGGCGCGTCCTCGCGCCGTCGAGCCAGTGCTGGCAGACCTTGGCCAGCTCCTCACCGCGCTCCCACAGCGCCAGCGACTGCTCGAGCGTGGCGCCGCCCTGCTCGAGCTGCCGGACCACGTCGGCCAGCTCCTCGCGCGCCTGCTCGTAGCTCGGCCTGGAAGGATCGCTCACGTGTCAGACCTTAGGCGCGCGTCGGGTGGCTCGAGGAGCACCTGCCCTCGCCGGGCGACCTCGACGGCCGGCGCGGGCACGTGGCGTCGATGAGCACCGACCCGGAGCACCGGCGGCAGGGGCACGCCCGGCGGGTGCTGGTCGCGCTGATGGCGTGGTTCGCCCCGCCTCGGGCTACTCCGCGGTGACGAACAGGACGCCGACCGCCAGCCGGACCTGCAGGTCCGTGCCCGGCGGCACGGCGTCGGCGTCGCGGACGACGGCGCCCTCCTCGTCCTGCACCACGGCGTAGCCGCGGTCGAGGGTGGCCTGCGGGGACAGCGCCACGACGCGGGCGAGCACGTGGTCGAGGTCGGACTGCGCCCGCTCCAGCTGGCCGCTCGTGCACCGACGGGCCCGCTCGCGCAGGGCGTCGACGTCGTGCCGGCGGGCGTCGACCAGGGACGTCGGGTCGGCCAGCGACGGACGGCTGCGTACGGCGTCCAGGCGGGCGCGCTCGCTCGTCACCAGGTGCGTCACGACCCGGCGGCACCGGTCGCGGGCCTGCCGCACCCGCTGACCCTCCTCCTGCACGTCCGGCACCACCCGCTTGCCGGCGTCGGTGGGTGTGGAGCAGCGGACGTCGGCGACCAGGTCGAGCAGCGGGCTGTCGGGCTCGTGACCGATGGCGCTGACGACGGGGGTGCGGCAGCGGGCGACGGCGCGGCACAGCGCCTCGTCGCTGAAGGGCAACAGGTCCTCGACGCTGCCGCCGCCGCGCGCGATGACGATGACGTCGACCTCGGGGCTGGCGTCCAGCGCCTGCAGCGCGCCGGTGACCTGCTCGACGGCCAGGTGCCCCTGCACGGCCACCTCGCGCACGTCGAAGTCGACGGCCGGCCAGCGCCGGCGGGCGTTCTCGAGCACGTCGCGCTCGGCTGCGCTGGCCCGGCCGGTGATGAGGCCGACGCGGCGCGGCAGGAAGGGCAGCGGCTTCTTCAGGTCCGCGGCGAACAGGCCCTCCTGGCCGAGCAGCACCTTGAGCCGCTC
>JBKJQQ010000176.1:0-18799 GCA_046593875.1 Mycobacteriales bacterium
TCATCTACGAGAAGTCCGACCTGCTGGCTCCGCTGCTGCCCGGCATGGAGCAGCCGCCGCACCCGATGCTGCTCGGCAAGGACGACACCGACTACTACCGCGGCGACTTCGCTGCGCCGGTCCCGGGCACGGAGCCGACTCCGTCGGAGGGTGGGCACTGATGGCTTTCTGGATCCTGGCCCCGGTCATGGTGGTCGCCGCCCTCGGCATCTTGTTCGTGCGCAAGGCTGTGCACGCAGCCCTGCTGCTGGCCGACCTGCTGCCCGGCATGGAGCAGCCGCCGCACCCGATGCGCCTGGGCACGACCGACACCGACTACTACGTCGCGGGAGGCAGCCGGTGAGCCCGGACCCGGCCGTGACGCTGCTCGCGGCGACCTCCACCGGTGAGGCCATCACCTTCTGGGTGCTCGCCCCGCTGGCCGTCGTCGCCGCGATCATGATGGTGCTGAGCAAGAGCGCCGTGCACGCCGCGCTGTTCCTGGCGGGCGTCATGCTGAGCCTGGCCGGTCTCTACGCCGCCCAGGACGCGCCGTTCCTGGCCGCCGTGCAGGTGATCGTCTACACCGGCGCGATCCTCATGCTCTTCCTGTTCGTCCTCATGCTCGTCGGCGTCGACTCCAGCGACTCGCTCATCGAGACGCTGCGCGGTCACCGCGCGCTCGCGCTGATCGTCGGTGCCGGCTTCGCCGCCCTGCTCATGGGGACCATCGGCGGCGCGGTCGTCGGCGACGACGGCACCGTCGCGTCGGTCGGTCTGGACACCGCGAACGAGGAGGGCAACGTCGTCGGCATCGCCCGACTGCTGTTCACCGACTACCTGTTCGCCTTCGAGGTCACCAGCGCGCTGCTCATCACCGCCGCGCTCGGCGCGATGGTGCTGGCGCACAAGGAGCGCACCACGCCGAAGGCGACGCAGCGCGAGATGGCGCGGCAGCGCTTCGCGAGCGACCACCCGTTCCCGCTGCCCGGTCCGGGCGTCTTCGCCGGGCACCAGTCGACGGCGACACCGGCACTGCTGCCCGACGGCAGTCCGTCCAAGGACAGCGTCAGCCCGATCCTGGAGCCCACTGCAGGCGGCCAGACCAACGAGGACGCCCGGCCGTGAACGAGTCCTACTACCTGCTGCTCGCCGCGCTGCTGTTCACGATCGGCGCCCTCGGGGTGCTGCTGCGGCGCAACGCGATCCTGGTGTTCATGAGCGTCGAGCTGATGCTCAACTCGGTGAACCTCACGCTGGTGACCTTCAGCCGCACGACCGGCACCCTCGACGGCCAGGTCATGGCGTTCTTCGTCATGGTCGTGGCGGCCGCCGAGGTCGTCGTCGGCCTGGCGATCATCATGAGCATCTTCCGCAGTCGTCGGTCGGCCTCGGTCGACGACGCCAACCTGCTCAAGTACTAGGAGATCCGTGCTGTCCGACGTGCTGGCCACCGAGTCG
This sequence comes from Mycobacteriales bacterium, assembly GCA_046593875.1. Classification (GTDB taxonomy): domain Bacteria; phylum Actinomycetota; class Actinomycetes; order Mycobacteriales; family SCTD01; genus SCTD01. Next base: position 1,441 of record JBKJQQ010000176.1, read on the forward strand.
CCGGCCACGCCCCTGCCCACCGGCGAGTACCTCGCCGCGAGTGGCTCCCTGGAGCTGCTCTGGCTGCTGGTCGCGCTGCCGCTGACCGGCGCCGCGGTCCTGCTGCTCGGCGGCAAGCGCACCAACAGCTGGGGTCCCTACCTCGCCATCGGCGCGTGCGGGGCCTCCTTCCTCTACGGCCTGGTCGCGTTCGCCGCGCTGCTCGGCCTGGAGGAGCGCACCGCGCAGACGACCCTCTACAGCTGGGTGCCGGTCAACGCGCTGCAGGTCGACTTCGGGCTGCTGCTCGACCCGCTGTCAGCGACCTTCGTGCTGCTCATCACCGGCGTCGGCTTCCTCATCCACGTCTACTCGCTCGGCTACATGGCCCACGACCCGCGCCGCCGGCTGTTCTTCGCCTACCTCAACCTGTTCGTCGCGGCGATGCTCGTGCTGGTCCTCGGCGACAGCTACCTCGCGCTGTTCCTGGGCTGGGAGGGCGTGGGCCTGGCCTCGTACCTGCTGATCTCCTTCTGGTTCTACGTGCCGGCCTACGCCACCGCCGCCAAGAAGGCGTTCATCATGAACCGGGTGGGCGACGTGGGCCTGCTCATCGCCATCTTCCTGATGTTCGCCGCGCTCGGCACGACGCAGTTCAGCGGCGTCTTCGCGAACGCCGGCCTGCTCGGCGCGGGCACCGCCACCGCCATCGGCCTGATGCTGCTGCTCGGCGCCTGCGGCAAGTCCGGGCAGTTCCCGCTGCACACCTGGCTGCCCGACGCCATGGCCGGCCCCACGCCGGTGTCCGCGCTCATCCACGCCGCGACCATGGTCACCGCCGGCGTCTACCTCATCGCGCGCTCGCTGCCGCTCTACGAGGTGACCGACACCGCGCGCCTGGTCGTCGGCATCATCGGCGCGATCACGCTGGTCATCGGCGCCGTCATCGGCTGCGTCTACGACGACATCAAGAAGGTGCTCGCCTACTCGACGGTCAGCCAGATCGGCTACATGTTCCTGGCCGTCGCCATCCCCGGCGCCGCCGCGGTCGCGATCCTGCACCTGCTCACGCACGGCTTCTTCAAGGCCTGCATGTTCCTGTCGGCCGGCTCGGTCATGCACGGCATGGACGACCAGGTCGACATGCGGCGCTTCGGCGGGCTGCGCAAGGAGATGCCGGTGACCTTCGCCTGCATGACCGCGGGCTACCTGGCGATCGTCGGCTTCCCGCTGTTCGCCGGCTTCTTCTCCAAGGACCTCATCATCGAGCACGCCCTGGACCAGGGCGGCACGCGCGGCTGGCTGTTCGCCGGCGTCGCCACGGTCATCGCCGGTGTCACCGGCTTCTACATGACCCGCATGATGATCATGACCTTCTTCGGTCCGAAGCGCTGGACCGAGGGCGTGCACCCGCACGAGTCCCCGTCGGTGATGACGGTGCCGATGATCGTGCTCGCGGTCGGGTCGGTCATCAGCGGCTTCGTGCTCGTGCACGTCGCCTCGCTGGAGGAGTTCCTGACGCCGGTGCTCGGCAGCGAGGAGAAGGACCACGTCCTCGCGCCCATCGTCGTCACCATCATCGTGACGCTGGTCAGCGCGCTCGGCGTGTTCCTGGCCTACCTGCAGTACGCGAAGAAGCCGGTCCCGACGACCGCGCCCGTCGCGGTCAGCGCGCTGACGGTCGCGGCCCGCAACAACCTCTACTTCGACTCGCTCAACGAGAGCGTGCTCATGCGCCCCGGGCAGTACCTCACCCGCGCGCTGGTCTTCGTGGACAACCGCGGCATCGACGGCGCCGTGCACGGCCTGGCCGCCGGCATCGGCGGCGGCTCCGGTCGCCTGCGCCGCTGGCAGAACGGCTTCGTCCGGTCCTACGCCCTGTCCATCTTCGGAGGAGCTCTTCTCGTGGTCGCCGCCCTGCTCGTCGTGAGGCTGGGAGCATGAGCGACACCCCCTGGCTGACCATCCTCGGCATCGTCCCGCTGGTCGGTGCGCTGGTCGTCATGCTGCTGCCGAAGGGCCGCGACCTGCTCGTCAAGCAGGTCGCGCTGGCCACCTCCCTGGTCGTCCTCGCCCTCACGATCGCCATGTGCGCCGCCTTCGAGCCGACCGGCGACCGCTTCCAGTTCGCGCAGGCCTACGACTGGATCCCGGCCTTCGGCGTGCAGTACGCCGTCGGCGTCGACGGCATCGCGCTGGTCCTCATCGCCCTGACCGCCGTCCTCGTTCCGGTCGTGCTGCTCGCGAGCTGGTACGACGCCGATCCCGAGGCGGAGCTCGCCAGCACCGCGGGCGCCTCGACGCGCACGACAGCCGCCGGCCACGCGAGCTCCCCTGGCGCCGGCCGACAGGCCGAGAGCGCCGCGCGGACCGGCGGCGGGACCGCCGTCCTCGAGCGCCCCGCCCAGGACGCCGGCAACCCCGACGTCACACCGCCGGCCGACCCGCCGCGCAAGCGCAGCGTCAAGACGTTCTTCGCGCTGATGCTCGTCCTCGAGACGATGATGATCGGCGTCTTCGCGGCGACCGACGTGTTCCTGTTCTACGTCTTCTTCGAGGCGATGCTCATCCCGATGTACTTCCTGATCGGGAGCTTCGGCGGGCCGCGCCGGTCCTACGCCGCCGTGAAGTTCCTCCTCTACAGCCTGGTCGGCGGGCTGCTCATGCTCGCCGCCGTCATCGGCCTCTACGTCGTGTCGGCCAGCCAGGGTGAGGGCACCTTCGCGTTCGAGCAGCTCACCGAGCTCGAGATCAGCACCCCGGTGCAGATCGCGCTGTTCAGCGGCTTCTTCATCGCCTTCGCCATCAAGGCGCCGCTGTTCCCGTTCCACACCTGGCTGCCGGACGCCGGCGCTGAGGCGCCCGTCGGCGGCGCGGTGCTGCTCGTCGGCGTCCTCGACAAGGTCGGCACGTTCGGCTTCCTGCGCTACTGCCTGCCGCTGTTCCCCGAGGCCAGCCGCATCCTGGGCCCGTACGTCATCGTCCTGTGCGTCATCGGCATCCTGTACGGCGCGCTGCTCGCGATGGGCCAGAAGGACTTGAAGCGGCTGGTGTCCTACACCTCGGTCGCGCACTTCGGCTTCATCGGGCTCGGCGTCTTCGCCTTTACCAGCCAGGCGCAGACCGGCGCGGTGCTCTACATGGTCAACCACGGCCTCTCGACCGGGGCGCTGTTCCTGGTCATCGGCTTCCTCATCGTGCGCGGCCGCAGCCGGATGACCGCCGACTACTCCGGCGTCGCGAACGTCGCGCCGATCCTGGCCGGCACCTTCCTGCTCGCCGGCCTGAGCTCGCTGGCGCTGCCGGGGCTGTCGACGTTCATCAGCGAGTTCCTCGTGCTGATCGGCACCTACACCCGCTACCCGGTCGCCGCCGTCCTCGCGGCGCTCGGCGTGATCCTGGCGGCGCTCTACATCCTGCTGGCCTACCAGCGCACGATGCAGGGCGTGCTGCGGCTGCCCGCCCACCTGGGCGGGGCGATGCGCGACCTCAAGCTGCGCGAGGTGCTCGCGGTCGCGCCGCTGCTCGCGCTGATGATCTTCCTGGGCTTCTACCCGAAGCCGCTCACGGACGTCATCACGCCCGCCGTGGACGCGACCATGCAGGACGCCGGCGTCTCCGACCCGGAGCCGACCGCCGTCGGCGCCGAGAACCGCTGAGGACGACATGCCCACCGACATCCAGTCCCCGGAGATCGCCTACGGGCCGATCCTCCCGCTGCTGATCGTCTTCGGCGCCGCCATCGTCGGCGTGCTCATCGAGGCGTTCGCCCCCGCGTCCCAGCGCCGCTCGCTGCAGATCGGTGTCGCGTGCCTCGGCCTGGTCGGCGCGCTCGCGTCGGTCCTGTCGCTGGCCGGCACCTCCGAGCTGGTCTTCGCCGAGGCCATCGCCGTCGACGGCGTCACGCTGTTCCTGCAGGGCACGCTGGCCGTCCTCGGCCTGGCCTCGGTCCTGCTGCTGAGCGAGCGCTCGCTGGACGCGTCCGGCGGCGCCGTCGTCGCGAAGGCGTCCGTGCTGCCGGGTTCGCGCGAGGACGTGATGCTCGCTGAGGCGACCGACGTGCAGACCGAGGTCTACCCGCTGGCGATGTTCAGCCTCGGCGGGATGATGCTGTTCCCCGCCTCGAACAACCTGCTGCTGATGTTCGTCGCGCTCGAGGTGCTCTCGCTGCCGCTCTACCTCATGGCCGGCCTCGCCCGCCGCCGCCGCCTGCTCTCGCAGGAGGCGGCCGTGAAGTACTTCCTGCTCGGCGCCTTCGCCTCAGCCTTCTTCCTGTACGGCGTCGCACTGCTCTACGGCTACGCCGGCAGCGTCGACCTCGGCGACATCTTCACCGCCACCGGCCTGGCCCAGTCGAACGAGGCGCTGCTGTTCACCGGGCTGGCGATGCTCGCGGTCGGGCTGCTGTTCAAGGTCGGTGCCGTGCCGTTCCACGCCTGGACGCCCGACGTCTACCAGGGCTCGCCCACGCCGATCACCGCGATGATGGCGGCCACCACGAAGATCGCCGCGTTCGGTGCGCTGCTGCGCGTGCTCTACGTCGGCTTCGGCCGCACCGAGTGGGACTGGCGGCCGATGATGTGGGGCGTCGCCATCCTGACGATGGTGATCGGGGCGCTGCTCGCGGTCACGCAGACCGACGTCAAGCGCATGCTCGCCTACTCCTCGGTGGCGCACACCGGCTTCATCCTCGTCGGCGTCATCGCGCTGTCCCGTGACGGCCTGGCGGGCACGCTGTTCTACCTGCTCGCCTACGGCTTCACGACGCTGGCGGCCTTCGCCGTCGTCACGCTGGTCCGCGACAGCAGCGGCGAGGCGACCCATCTCGCGCAGTGGGCGGGCCTGGGCCGCAAGAGCCCGCTGGTGGCCGGCACGTTCGCCTTCTTCCTGTTCGCGCTGGCGGGCATCCCGCTCACCTCGGGCTTCATGGCCAAGTACGCCGTCTTCAAGGCGGGCGTCGACGAGGGCGCGACGGCGCTGGTCGTCGTCGGCCTGCTGGCCAGCGCGGTGACGGCCTTCTTCTACGCTCGCGTCGTCGTGCTGATGTTCTTCAGCGAGCCCGCGCCGGACGGTCCGACGGTCGCGGTGCCGAGCGGCTACACGGCCGGCGTGATCGCGCTCGGCCTGGCCGTCACCGTCGTGCTCGGCGTCCTGCCGCAGCCCGTGCTCGACCTCGCCGAGCGCGCCTCGCAGTTCGTCTACTGATGATCTCGGGAGGGGCAGCCGTCCTCGAGGCAGCCGATCCGGAGCTGGCCGCGGCCGTGCAGGAGGGCCTCGGTGTCGTCGAGGAGCGACTGCGCGAGGTCGTGCACAGCGCGCACCCGATGCTCGACGTCGCCGCCGGCCACCTCGCGCAGGCAGGTGGCAAGCGGGTGCGCCCTCTGCTCGCGCTGCTCGCCGCGCGCCTGGGCGACCCGGACGCACCGCAGGTCGTCGACGCGGCGGTCGTCGTCGAGCTGACCCACCTGGCGACGCTCTACCACGACGACGTCATGGACGAGGCCGCCGTGCGCAGGGGCGCACCGTCGGCCAACGCCCGCTGGAGCAACACCATCGCGATCCTCACGGGCGACTTCCTGTTCGCCCGCGCGTCCGACCTGACCGCGGGCCTGGGTACCGAGGCGACACGCATCCAGTCGCGCACCTTCGCCCGCCTGGTCGAGGGGCAGATCGCCGAGACCGCCGGTCCGGCCGAGGGCCAGGACCCGGTCGAGCACCACCTGCAGGTCATCGCCGACAAGACCGCCTCGCTCATCGCGACCTCCGCCCGGCTCGGGGCGATGACCGCCGGGGCGGCGCCCGCGGACGTCGAGACGGTGGCCCGTTTCGGCGAGGTGTTCGGCACCGCCTTCCAGCTGTCCGACGACCTGATCGACGTGCTGTCCGAGACCGAGAAGTCCGGCAAGACGCCGGGCACCGACCTGCGCGAGGGCATCCGCACGCTGCCGATCCTGCTGGTGCTCGCCGACGCCGAGCCGTCGGGCGACCGGCTGCGCGAGCTGCTGAAGGGCGACCTCACCGACGACGCGCTGCTCACCGAGGCGCTCACGCTGCTGCGCGCGCACCCGGCGATGGGCGCCGCGCAGGCCCGGCTGACGGCGTACGTCGAGCAGGCCCGCACGGTGGCCGACGACCTGCCGGCCGGGCCGGTGCGCGAGGCTTTGCATGCGCTCACCGACTTCGTGCTGGCCCGCACCGGCTGACGTGCTGGCGTCCTCGGCCCCGGCCGTCCTGCACCTGGACCGCTACCGGCTGACCGTCCTCAACGTCGGGCTCGCCTGCTGCGCCGTCGAGGCGATGGTCGGCGCGCTCGGGGACACCGGCCGGGTGCCCTACGCCGGGCCGGACGAGCCGGTCCAGGTGCTGCTCGTGTCCGGGACCGTCACCGCCAAGCTCGCGCCCCTCGTCCAGCGGCTGCACGCGTCGATGCCCGGCTGCCGGGTCGTCGCCTTCGGCGCCTGCGCCAGCAGCGGCGGGCCCTACTGGGACTCCTACTGCGTGACGGCCGGGGTCGACCAGCTCGTGCCGGTCGACCTCTACGTACCGGGCTGCCCGCCCCGGCCGCAGGCGCTGCTGGACGCGCTCGACGCCCTGGTCGCCTCGTGACCGTCGCGGACCGGCTCGCCGTCGTGCTGTCCGACGCCGCGGTCACCTCGTCGTACGGCGTCGTGACGGCCGACGTCGGGCCGGACCGCTGGGTCGCGGCGGTCACCGCGGTGCGCGACGACCCGGAGCTGGACGGCACCTACTTCGACGTGCTGCTGGCCGTCGACGAGCACCCGCGCGGCTTCGACGTGGTGGTCCGGCTGTGGTCGGTGGCGCGCCGGCACGGTGTGCACCTGCGCACCGCCGTCCCGCGGTCGGACCCGCGGCTCGCGTCCCTGGTCGGCGTCTTCGCCGGCGCGTCGTGGCACGAGCGGGAGGCGGCCGAGATGTTCGGGATCGCCTTCGAGGGCCACCCGCACCTGGCGCCGCTGCTGCTGCCCGACGGGTTCGAGGGGCACCCGCTGCGCAAGGAGCGGGTGCTGGCCGCGCGCCAGGTCCCGTGGCCGGGCGCGGTCGACCCGGCGGGCAAGACCAGCCGCCGGCTGCAGCCGCCGGGCTCGCCCCCGCCGGTCGTCCCGGGGGAGCCGCTGTGAGCGAGCCGCCGGTGCGCAGCCGCGGCACCATCGCGCTGCTGGAGGAGAACTGCACCGTCTGCATGCTCTGCGCGCGCGAGTGCCCGGACTGGTGCCTGGTCGTCGAGGGGCACACCGAGGCGGCCCCGCCCGCGAGAGCCGGAGGCCGCCCCCGGGTGCGCAACGTGCTGGACCGCTTCGCCATCGACTGGTCGCTGTGCATGTACTGCGGGATCTGCGTCGAGGTCTGCCCCTTCGACGCGCTGTTCTGGGCGCCGGCCCTCGTGCCGGCCGGCGACGGGCGGCAGGTCGAGGAGAGCCTGGACCTACGGGCCTGGCTGGCCGAGGTACCGCCGCCGCCGGAGCTGGACCCCGCCGCCGAGCCGGCCGAGGAGGCCGTGGCCGCGGCCCGGCTCGACGCCGTCGCCGAGGCCCGCCGCCCCCGCTGAGGCGGCCTCGGGGAGCAACCTCGTGCACCTCGCGTCCGACACGGCCGAAGCTGACCCGAAGATCCCGCTTCCCGACGGGCGCACGTACCTGCTCCCGCGGAACGAGCCGCTGGCGGCTCGCGTTCTACCGAGCGCCAGGACTCACCGGGGGAGGGAACCGCCGTGCACCGCAACGGCCTCAAGACCGCGGCCCTGCTGGGGCTGCTGTCGGCGATCATCCTGTTCGTCGGCGCGCAGTTCGGCTCCGGCGGGCTCGTCCTCGCGCTGGCCGTCGCGCTCGGCGTCAACGGCTACACCTACTTCAACAGCGACAAGCTCGCGCTGCGGAGCATGCGCGCCTACCCGGTCAGCCAGGTGCAGCACCCGCGGCTCTACGCGATCGTCGCCGAGATCGCGCAGGGGATGCGCATCCCGATGCCGCGGCTCTACCTCAGCCCGACGACCGCGCCGAACGCGTTCGCGACCGGACGCAACCCGGCCAACGCCGCCGTCTGCTGCACCGAGGGCATCCTCGAGCTGCTCGACGAGCGCGAGCTGCGGGGAGTGCTCGGCCACGAGCTGGCGCACGTCGGCAACCGCGACATCCTCCTCGCGTCGGTTGCGGCCGCCCTCGCCACGGTCATCACGTTCCTGGCGAACATGGCCCAGTTCGCCATGATCTTCGGTGGACGGGACCGCGAGGGCGGCAACGTGCTGTCCAGCCTGCTGCTGATCATCCTCGGGCCGATCGCGGCGGGCGTCATCCAGATGGCCATCAGCCGCAGCCGGGAGTACGCCGCCGACGCCGCCGGCGCGCAGGTCACCGGAGACCCGCTGGCGCTCGCGAGCGCGCTGCGCAAGCTCGAGCTCGGCACCGCCGCCCGGCCGCTGGTCGAGGACGCGAGCCTCGCGCCGACGAGCAGCCTGATGATCGCCAACCCGTTCCGCGGCGGCGGCCTGGGCAAGCTGTTCAGCACCCACCCGCCGATGGCCGAGCGCATCGCCCGCCTCGAGCAGATGGCCGGCTACCAGCGGTAGGACCTATCGGTAGTTGGTGAACTGCAGGGCGAACTCGAAGTCGGCGCCCTTGAGCAGCGCGATGACCGTCTGCAGGTCGTCCTTCTTCTTGGCCGACACCCGCAGCTGGTCGCCCTGGATCTGCGCCTGCACGCCCTTGGGGCCCTCCTCGCGGATGAGCTTGCTGACCTTCTTCGCGTCGTCCTGGCTGATGCCCTCGCTGACGGAGGCCGTCAGGCGGTACTCCTTGCCGGACTGCTGCGGCTCCCCGGCGTCCAGCGTCTTGAGCGAGATCTGCCGCTTGACCAGCTTCTCCTTGAAGACGTCGAGCAGCGCCGCGCAGCGCTCCTCGGAGCTCGCCTTGATGGCGATCGCCTCGCCCGACCAGGCGATCTCGGCGCCGGTGCCCTTGAAGTCGTAGCGGGTCGCAGCCTCCTTGGCGGCCTGGTTGAGCGCGTTGTCGACCTCCTGCCGGTCGACCTTGCTCACGACGTCGAACGACGGGTCTGCCACGAGGAGCTCCTTGCTATCGTCTCCCCGCACCAGGCGGGTTGCCCGAGTGGTCAAAGGGAGCAGACTGTAAATCTGCCGGCTCAGCCTACGAAGGTTCGAACCCTTCACCCGCCACTGGTACCGGACACGGCCCCTGACCTGCAGGAACAGGTCAGGGGCCGAGCCCGTGTCCGTGCCGGCCAGTCCTGTGGACAACCCTGCAGAAGTGGCCCGTGCCAGGCACGGCGTCGGCTGCCTCGCCCACCCAGCCGTGCGCTTCGGCGGCGTCGACGGCGTAGCGCCGGACCGGGGCCACCGACCGCGGACTGCTCGGCACCGTCAGCCCGGCGGCATCGGTCGTGGCCCACTCGTTCGGCCGCTCGGGCTCCCCCCGGCGCCTGTCTACCCGCCGACGGGGCCCGGACGCGGAGGACGGTCCTGGATCCGCGGTTCAGGACCGGTGCAGCCGCCTGCGGGCGATGAGCTCCACCGTCAGGACGACGGCGGTCGCCTGCACCGCCATCAGCGCGACGAGGACCAGGAGCTGCACGGCGCCGGCCTGCACGGGCGACGCACCACCGAGCAGCGTGCCGACGAAGGTCCCCGGCAGAGCGACCAGCCCGACGGTGCGGGTCGCGTCGATGCCGGGGAGCATCGCCTCCGCGGCGGCGGGTCGACTCACCATCAGCCCGGCCTCGCGGTCCGGGAAGCCGAGCGCCATGGCGGCCTCGACCTCGCCCTTGCGCGCGCGGAGCTCGTCCAGCCCGCGCCGTCCGGCCAGGACCGTCCCGGTCATGGCGCCGCCGATGAGGATCCCGGCGACGGGCACGAGGGCCACCCCCTTGACGGGGACGACGCCGAGCGCCACCAGCAGGGCGACCACCGGCAGCGACGAGGCGGCGACGGGCACGGCGCACCACCAGCCGCACCGATCGCGCACCAGGCGGCGGCCGGCAGTACCGCTGGCGATCACGGTCATCGCGAGGACGAACAGCAGGCTGAGCGCCAGGGAGCGCACGACCGCGGCGATGACCAGCGCGATCAGGCCGAGCTGGACGGCCGCCCGCAGGCCCGCCACGAGCACGTCGCGCTCGAGCCGGAGCCGGCCGTACGCGGACAGCGCGACGGCCGCCAGCAGCAGCAGGAGCAGCGCCACCGCGAGCGGGGAGCCGACCTCGACGAGCGGGGACACGACGACAGCCGATCACGGCAGGCCGCTGCCCTCGCCGCCGGCCATCGTCGACGCCGTCGCAGCGCTGGCCGAGCGCGGGCTGCGCTAGCATCGTGGCTGCTTCGCCGCCCCCTTAGCTCAGTCGGCAGAGCGTCTCCATGGTAAGGAGAAGGTCTACGGTTCGATTCCGTAAGGGGGCTCTGCGCCAGCCGGTCCGCCGGCTGGCTTTCCCGGCGGTGTAGCTCAGTTGGCAGAGCAAGCGACTCATAATCGCTGTGTCACCGGTTCAAGTCCGGTCATCGCTACGACCGGCCCCGGAGCCACCGGGCGCACAACAGGTAGGATCGACCGCTTCCGCTTCGTGATCTGAGAGAGCAGGCCCCACCGCATGGCAGCCACCGACGTCCGCCCGAAGATCACGATGGCCTGCCAGACGTGCAAGAACCGCAACTACATCACCAAGAAGAACCGGCGCAACGACCCGGACCGCATGGACCTGAAGAAGTTCTGCCCGACCTGCCGGCAGCACACCGACCACCGCGAGACGCGCTAGCCCGCACCCTCGACGTCGAGGCCGGTCCCCCGCACGGGGGGCCGGCCTTCGTCGTGCCGGCCCCGCGCTAGGTTGCGGTGAACCGTCGTTCACCGAACAGGGAGCCCCGTGCCCGTCAACCGAGACTTCATCGGCCGGCAGTACCCCGCCCCGGCCACCTACGAGGTCGGCCGCGAGCACATCCGCAGCTTCGCCAAGGCCATCGGTGACGACAACCCCGCCTGCACCGACCCCGAGGCGGCGCGGGCGCTGGGCCACCCCGACGTGATCGCCCCCCCGACCTTCCTCACGGTGCTCAACTTCCGCTTCGCGGCGGACGGGCCCGTGGCCGACCCCGAGCTGGGGCTCGACTACGCGCTGGTGGTGCACGGCGAGCAGAGCTTCCAGCTGCACCGCCCGGTCCGGGCCGGTGACGTGCTGACCAGCGTCGCCCGCATCGACGACATCAAGGACGCAGGCCGCAACGAGCTCATCACCACCGTCACCGAGGTGACGGCCGCCGACGGGGAAGCGGTCGCGACGCTGCGTGGCACCATCGTGAGCCGCGGCACCGCCGCGAGCAAGGAGGCCTGACGTGCCGACGTACGACGAGGTCGAGGTCGGCGCCGAGCTGCCCGAGCGGACCTTCCCGATCACCCGCTGGGACCTGGTCCGCTACTGCGGGGCCAGTGGTGACGCCAACATCATCCACTGGAACGAGCGCATCGCGAAGGCCGTCGGCCTGCCCGACGTGATCGCGCACGGGATGTACACGATGGCCGTCGCCGGGCGCACCGTCACCGACTGGGCCGGCGACCCGGGGGCCCTGCTGGAGTACTCCGTCCGCTTCAGCCGGCCGGTGGTCGTGCCCGACGACGACCGCGGCGCGGTGCTGGTCGTGCGCGGCACGGTCGAGGACAAGCGCGCGGACGGCAGCGTCGTGATCGGGCTCGTCGCGACCGTCGACGGCAGCAAGGTGCTCTCCAACGCCAAGGCCGTCGTCCGGCTCCGGTAGGCGCCTCCGCAGTTGCTGCAGCCCGCGTGCAACCTCCCTGGCGGCACGGGCAGGAGTTCGGCACACTCCGTCGAACTGTGACCCAGCGCACAACCCCAGCGCGCGCCTGCCCCTGGAGGACCCGTGTACCGCAGCTCCCCTGCTCGCAAGTACGGACCGCTGGCGTTCATCGCCGCGGTCCAGCTCGTCGTCGTCCTCGCCGCCCCGTCGACCGCCCCCACCGCGGGGTCGGACACGCTGGCGGCCGGTTCCTTCGCGCCCGGCGCCGCCGCGCCCGGCACCGTCCTGGCCGACGGGAGCACGGTCCAGGCGGACGGCAGCGTCGTCGCCGCGGACGGCACCGTGGTGAGCCCCGCGGGCAGCGTCGGCGCGACGGGCGTCACGGGCGTCACGGGCAGTGCGGGATCGGGGGGCTCCGCGGGCACGGCAGGCTCGGCGACCACTGCGGGCGCGGCCGCCGGGGCGCCCGGTGCGCCCGCTGCGGGCGGGACCAAGGCCGGCACGGCGGCCGCGGCGCAGGGCGACGTCTCGCACTGCAAGGGCGGGCGGCAGTTCGACCCGGGGACGGAGTTCTTCGCCCCGCCCTGCACCCCCGGCAAGCCCGGGACCAAGGGCGTGGACAACGGCGGCGCGACCTCGATGGGCGTCACCAAGGACAAGATCACCATCGTGCAGTACATCCCCGACTACGGCGCAGAGGTCAACGCCATCCTGCGCGCGCAGGGGCTGTTCTACGACGCGAGCAACGCGCGGATCACCAACGCGGCCTTCCAGACCTTCATCAACAAGACCTACCAGCTGTACGGCCGCAGCGTGGACATCAAGACCTTCCAGGGCACCTGCCGCACCGTGCCGCCGGACCTGCAGTGCCTCATCCCCGAGATGAACCGCATCGTGGACACCTTCAAGCCCTACGCCGTCTTCTTCCAGACGACCGTCTGCTCGGCCTGCTACGCCGAGCTCGCCCGGCGCAAGGTGGTCACCTTCGGCGGGGCCGGCTTCTCCAACGAGTTCCGCAACGACCTCAAGCCCTACAACTACGACTACGGCATGGACTCCTCGCGCATGAGCACGCTGTTCGCCCAGTGGTGGTGCGGCAGCCTGGCCAAGAAGCCGGCCATCTTCGCCGGGGCGCAGAACCCCCAGCAGGACTTCCGCAAGACCACCCGCCAGCTCGGCGTCGTGAGCACCAACGACCCGGACAACAAGAACGTCGTCAAGAACGTCCTCTACCCCGCCCTGGCCAAGTGCGGGGAGAGCGTCAAGGGCCACGAGTACTTCTACGAGCAGAACGTCGCGACCGCCGCGCAGCAGAGCCAGGCCGGCACGGCCGTCATGAACAGCCCGCAGAACCCTGCGACCAGCGTGGTCTGCCTGTGCGACCCGGTCGCCCCGCAGTTCTCCTACAACGCCGCGACCAACAACAACTACTGGCCCGAGGTCATGTTCGCCACCAACCAGGCGATGGACACCGACTCCAGCGGGCAGAGCTACATGGGCGACCTGGCCTGCCCCCAGCGGAGCCGTGGCTGCGCCTTCGACGGGGCGCTGGGCCTGGGCCAGTCCGAGAAGTCCGTGCCGGCCGAGCAGCTCGGCGGGATGAAGGTCTTCAAGGCCTCGTCGCAGACCCCCACCTCGCTGCAGCCCGTCATCGTGGAGATCTTCTGGCAGAACTACAACATGTTCGCCAGCCTGCTCCAGGCGGCCGGGCCGAACCTCACCCCGCAGACGATGATGGCCGGCGCTCCCAGGCTCGGCACGCGCGGCGGTGGCGCCACCGGCTTCAGCCGGCGGGCGTTCGAGAACGGTGAGCTGTCCTGGACCCAGGACGTCTTCGTGACCTGGTGGCAGAAGAACAAGAAGAGCGTCTTCAACGGCAAGACCGGCGCCTTCACCCAGGCCTACGGCGGCAAGCGCTTCGGTCTGGGTCAGATCCCCAAGGGCGACCCGGCCGTGCCGACCGTCGACAAGCGGGCGTAGCCGGCCGTGACCACCACCATGCTGCGGGAGACCGCCGAGCCGGCCTCCGTGCCCGAGCCCGGGCGCCTGCCCGGACTCCTCACCGCCGTCGGCGGTGGGCTCCGCGGCTCCGGCCGCGGTCCGACGCTGGCGCGCTACACCGCCATCGCCGTCGGCTACCTGGCGTTCATGAACCTGGTCGTCGGCCTGTCGGCGAGCAACATCCTGAACGGCATCGCGCTGGGCTCCCTCTACGGGATCATCGGCGTGGCCCTGGTGCTCGTCTACCGGACCAGCCGCATCATCAACTTCGCGGCGGCCGCGCTCGGCGCCGTGCCGGCCATCACGGCGCTGCTGCTCACGACGACCTTCGGCGTCAGCTACCTGCTGACGCTGCCGCTCGCGATCGTCGGCGGGTTGGGCGTCGGCGCGCTGACCGACCTCGTCGTGATGCGCCGCTTCGCCAAGGCGCCCCGCCTGATCGTCACCGTCGTGACGATCGGCCTGGCGCAGACCTTCGCGGTGATCGGCTTCTTCCTGCCGGTCTGGTTCGGCAACCGCGCCGACCAGCCGCCGGTCGTCGCCACCCCGTGGCAGGGGCTGGCCTTCAACAGCTCGCGCGGTGAGCCGGTGCTGACCGGCAACCAGGTCTTCGCGTTCCTGGTCGTCGGGCTGCTCACGGCCGGTCTGGCGCTGTTCTTCTCCCGCACCCGGATGGGCATGGCCGTGCGCGCGTCGGCCGAGAACGCCGAGCGGGCGGCGTTGCTGGGCATCCCGGTCAAGCGCGTCGGCACCGTGGCGTGGGCGCTGGCGGGCCTGCTGTCCAGCCTGGCGATCTTCGCGCAGGCGCCGCTGATCGGCGTCCCGAGCGACGCGACGCTGGGCTTCGACACCCTGCTGTACGGCCTGGCCGCCGCGGTGGTGGCCGGCCTCGACCGGTTCGGCACCGCGCTGTTCGCCGGCACCGGGATCGGCATCCTCATCTTCGCCAGCGTGGCGAAGACGGGGCAGAACGACGTGGCCTCCGCGTTGATGCTCATCGTCATCCTGGTCGCGCTGCTGCTGCAGCGCGGCACGCTGTCGCGCGCCAAGGACACCGGCGTCAGCTCCTTCCAGTCGGTCAAGGTCTTCCGCCCGATCCCGACCGAGCTGCGCGACGTCCCGGAGATCAAGACGGCGCGCTACGTGCTGCTGGGGTCGGCGATCGCCATCGCAGCGATCGCCCCGCTGCTCGTGGGCGAGGCGAATCTGCCGCGCCTGACGCTGCTCCCGCTGTACGGGATCATCGCCGTCAGCCTGGTCGTGCTCACGGGCTGGGCCGGCCAGATCTCGCTCGGGCAGTTCGGCCTGGTCGGCATCGGCGCGGCGGTGTCCGGCGGACTCATCGCCGACCGCAACATCGACTTCTTCGTCGCCTGCTTCATCGGCATCGCGGCGGGCGCGCTGGCCGCCGTCCTGATCGGCCTGCCGGCCATCCGGATCCAGGGGCTCTACCTCGCGGTGACCACCCTGGCCTTCGGCTACGCGATGCAGAACTACGTCCTCAACCCCAGCTTCGCCCTCGGCGACCTGCTGCTGCCCGACGGCGTCGTCGGCGCCATCGTCCGGCCGAAGGTCTACGGCCGCATCGACCTCGAGAACAACACCAACTTCTACTACGCCTGCCTGATCGCGCTCGCGCTGACCATGGCCGCCGCGCTCGCTTTCCGCAGCAACCGCAGCGGACGGGTGGTCATCGCGATGCGCGACAACCAGCGCGCTGCCGCGTCGTACGCCATGAACCCGGTCCGGGTGCGCCTGGCGGCGTTCGCCATCTCCGGCGGCATGGCGGGCCTGGCGGGCACGCTGTTCGCCTACTCCCAGCACAACGTGCTGGGGGACAGCTACGACGTCCTGTCGAGCATCTTCGTCTTCCTCGCGGCAAGCGTCGCCGGGCTGACGTCGGTGTGGGCCGCGGTCGTCGGCGTGATCCTGTTCGAGGCGTTCGTCGTCTTCGGCCCGGACCTGTGGCAGCCGCTGGGCGAGACCTTCGCCCAGGCCGTCCCGCTGCTGCTCACCGGTCCGTTCCTCATCCTGCAGCTGTACCAGGCGCCCGGCGGCATGGCCGGCTACGCGTTCGAGGAGCGGGACAAGTACCTGCGCAAGGTCGCCAAGAAGCGCGGCATCCACGTGCCGAGCCTGGTGGCCGACCGCCGTGTCGACGACGGCGAAGGGCACCAGTCCTCGCTGTCCGCCGAGCCGGACGCCAGCCTCGAGCTGGCGGCGGCGCACGGTCACGAGGTGCTGGAGGACCGGCCGGACACCCTGGCGTGCCCGGTGTGCGACGAGCCCCTGACCCTGGAGACCTTCCAGACGCACGAGCACCTGCGCGCCCGCAACCGTGAGGGGACCCTGCGATGAAGCTGGCCTGGCTGAAGCGGACGTCGGCGGACGTCGTCACCGACGACGTCACCGGACGCGAGGACGGCCCGCTGCTGTCGTGCCGCGGCGTCGACGTCGCCTACGACAAGGTGCAGGTGCTGTTCGGCGTCGACCTCGACGTCGAGCGGGGCGAGATCGTCGCGCTGCTCGGCACCAACGGCGCCGGCAAGTCGACGCTGCTCAAGGCGGTCTCCGGGCTGGTCCAGCCGGTCGGCGGGTCGATCTGGTTCGACGGCAAGGACATCACCCGGTCCGACGCCGTCGCCACCGCGACCCAGGGCATCGTGCAGGTGCCCGGCGGCAAGGCGGTCTTCCCGACGCTGACGGTCGCCGAGCACTTCAAGGTCGGCGCCTGGCTGTTCGCCGACGAGGACCCGGCCGACGTCGAGACGCGCACCCAGGAGGTGCTCGGCATGTTCCCGCGCCTGACCGAGCGCTGGGACCAGATGGCCGGCAACCTGTCCGGCGGCGAGCAGCAGCAGCTCGCGCTGGGGATGGCCTTCGTCGCCAAGCCGAAGCTGCTCATCATCGACGAGCTCTCGCTGGGCCTTGCGCCGCTCGTGGCCGCTGAGCTCGTCCGGATCGTCAAAGAGATCCAGTCTGGAGGGGTGGCGGTGCTGCTTGTCGACCAACGTCTGGCGACGGCGATCGAGATGACCGACCGTGCCTACTTCCTCGAGCGTGGCGCGGTCCGCTTCGATGGGCCCACGGCCGACCTCGCCGACCGTGGGGACCTGATCCGTTCGGTGTTCCTGGCAGGGGCCGACGCATGACACGCCGAATATCGTCCAGCATGAAACGGCATCAGATCCTCCGTCGCTCCGCTGTGTCCGTGGCGCTTGCCATGGCGGTGGGGCTGATCGGGCCAGCACCAACGATCGGCGCAGAGGGCTGCGAGGACGTCGTGTCGGCCGCTCGGGCGATCGCATCGGTGGCCCGAGTCGATGCCAGTTCGGGCGCCGCGCTCTTCGCTCCCGCGACCTACTCCATGCTCAGCTACGACTCGATCCCCTCAGTGTCGTACAACCAGTCGGGGCCGACCACAACCGGCCAGCTCGAAGACCCCACGGGCACCAACCCGCAGACGCTCGTGCCCACGGTCTACGGCTTCCTCCCGGTGGACCCGCCGAGCCCGGCCCCGCAGGTGTTCCCGGACGGCTCGCCCTTCATCCCTGCACCGCCCATCGTCGGGCGGGCTGAGGCGGCTTACCCGACGCTTCAAGGAAT
>JBKJQQ010000149.1:0-4198 GCA_046593875.1 Mycobacteriales bacterium
AACGCCTCCTGCCGTCGGGCCTGACGGTGGAGACCTACGACGGCCGGGCCTGGGTCGGCCTGGTCCCCTTTCAGATGTGGGTGGCGCCGCCGCACCTGCCCGCGCCCCCCTGGCTGGGCGGGTTCTGCGAGACCAACGTGCGGACCTACGTTCGCGACGGCCATGGCCGGTCGGGAGTGTGGTTCTTCTCCCTCGAAGCGGCCCGGCTGGGAGCCGTCGTCATGGCCCGGACGACCTACCAGTTGCCCCTACTTCTGGGCCTCGATGCGCCTGAGCGAAACGCCTGACCGCGTCGACTACACGAGCCGACGAAGGGCACCGGGTCCGCGGGGGGCCGGCGGGACGGTGATCGTCCGACCGGGGCAACTGGTGCCCCCCGGCGACGTGACCGAGCTGGAGCACTTCCTCACCGCGCGCTGGCGGCTGTTCAGCCATTCGAAGGGGGGCCAGCTCCGCTCCGCCGACGCCCAGCACCCACCGTGGCCGCTGCAAAGGTGCCAGGTCGAGCGCTGCGAGGACAGCCTGGTCGCCGCGGCGGGCCTGCCGCAGCCCGAGGGGGAGCCCCTCGCGCACTACTCGCGAGGCGTCGAGGTCCGCATCGGGCTGCCCCGGCGGGTCGACTGAACCCCTGCGAAGGCGGGCCTGGTCGCCCGCTCGCCGCGGCCCGTAGACTGGCCCCTTCACACACGACTTTCGAGCAGGGGTAACACGTGGGTTCCGTCATCAAGAAGCGCCGCAAGCGGATGGCCAAGAAGAAGCACCGCAAGCTGCTGAAGAAGACCCGCGTCCAGCGCCGCAACAAGAAGTAGCACCCCGCACCTCGGCGGCACGGGAGGAGCGCGTCATGCAGAAGTGGCTGACCTTCCTGTCCGACTACGGCTTCGAGGACGCGTTCCTCGGGGTGTGCAAGGGCGTCATCGCCCGGACCGCCCCGGACGTCCGCGTCCTCGACGTGCTGCACCTCGTGGTCGCGCAGGACGTCGAGCAGGGCGCTGCCGTCCTGGCCAGCGCGCTGCCGTACCTGCCTGCCCCGGCCGTCCACCTGGCGCTGGTCGACCCGTTCCGCGCGACGCCCGCCCGCGGGGTGGCGATCCGCACCGCGGACGGCTCGACCTTCGTCGCGCCGGACAACGGCCTGACCTCCCTGTCCTGGGACGTCTGCGGCGGCGCCGTCGAGGCCCGCATCATCGACAACCGGGCGCTGTGGCACCCGACGCCGGCGCGCACCTTCCGCGGCCGCGACGTGTTCTCGCCCGTCGCCGCGCGCCTCGCGGACGGCCTGCCGTTCGAGGAGGTCGGCACCCTGCTCGACGTCGACGAGCTCGAGCGGCTCGCCCAGCGGCAGCCCACCGTCGAGGAGGACCACGTCCACGGCGAGGTCGCGCAGGTCGACCACTTCGGCAACCTCACCCTCAACCTCCAGCGCACCCACCTCGAGCAGGCAGGCATCTCCCTCGGTGACGAGGTCGAGCTGCGCTGCAGCGGCAAGACGATGGTCGTGCCGTTCCTGGAGACCTACGGTCAGGTCGGGCGCGGGCGGGTCGCCGTCTGCGAGGACTCCTTCCGCACGGTCACCATCGCGGTGAACCAGGGCAGCGCTGCCGCCCGGCTGCGGGCCAGCCGCGGTGAGCCGCTGGTCATCTCGCGGCTGGTCACCGCCGGGGGCCCCGGTCCCGTCGTCCTGCCCCCGGAGCCGAACGTCGTCGCCGGTCGCTGAGCCGTTCGTCCCGTTTCGCCTCCCCCGTAGACTCGTCGTCGTGTCTCCCCGCGTCGTGCTCGTCACCGGTGTCAGCCGCTACCTCGGCAGCCGGCTCGCCGGGGTGCTCGCGGCGGACCCGTCCATCGAGCGGGTCGTCGGCGTCGACACCGTCCCGCCCCGCTCGGAGCAGAAGCGGCTGCTGGGCCGCACCGAGTTCGTCCGCGCGGACATCCGCAACCCGCTGATCGCCAAGGTGATCGCGCAGGCCGAGGTCGACACCGTCGTCCACATGAACGTCATCGCCACGCCGCTGGGAGCCGGCGGTCGCACGGCGATGAAGGAGATCAACGTCATCGGCACGATGCAGCTGCTCGCTGCGTGCCAGAAGGCGCCGAGCATGCGCAAGCTCGTCGTCAAGTCGACGACGGCGGTCTACGGCTCCTCGTCGCGCGACCCCGCGCTGTTCACCGAGTCGGTCGAGCCGCGCGCCCTCCCGAAGTCCGGCTACGCCAAGGACGCCGTCGAGGTCGAGGGCTACGTCCGCGGCTTCGGCCGCCGCCGCCCTGACGTGACGCTCTCGCTGCTGCGCTTCACCAACTTCATCGGCCCGACGATCGAGACGCCGCTCACCCGGTACTTCTCGTTGCCGGTCGTGCCGACGGTCTTCGGCTTCGACCCGCGCATCCAGCTCTGCCACGAGGACGACGGCATCGAGGTCCTCGCCCGCTCGGTCCGCGAGGAGCACCCCGGCATCTACAACGTCGGCGGCTCCGGGGTGCTGCTGCTGTCGCAGGCCATCCGCAAGCTGGGCAAGGCCGCGCTGCCGGTTCCGTCGCCGGCCGTCTCGCTGGTCGCGCGGGCCTTCCGCGGCGCCGGCCTGGTCGACTTCTCGCCCGAGCAGATGCGCTACCTCGAGCACGGTCGCGTCGCGGACGTCTCACGCCTGCAGGCGGCGTTCGGCTGGGGGCCGCGGCCGACCGCGCAGGCCTTCGAGGACTTCGTCGAGGCCACCCGCGGCCGCGTGCTCAGCCACGAGGTCGCCGACTCCGCCGAGAAGAAGGTGCTCGACCTGCTCGCCCGCCGCCGCCCCGCCCTCGAGGGAGCCCCCCGTGCCTGAGGCCACCCCGGTGATGGGCAAGCTCATCCCGCTGCACGCGGACGCCACCCCCGAGCCGCTCGAGGTCGTGCCTCCCGCCGCGCCCGCCGCGCCCCCGTCCGCCTTCGAGCGCAAGCTCGCCGGCGGGCTGAACTTCCTGCGCCGGCGGCTGACCGGCGAGTACGAGGTCGACGACTTCGGCTTCGACCCCGACCTGACCGAGCACGTGCTGCTCCCGCCGCTGCGCCCGCTCTACGACAAGTGGTTCCGGGTCGAGACCCGCGGGCTGGACAACGTGCCGGACGTCGGTGGCGCCCTGGTCGTCGCCAACCACTCCGGCACCATCCCGATGGACGCGGTCATGACGGCGCTCGCGCTGCTCGACCACCACCCGGCCCACCGCCATCTGCGCATGCTCGGCGCCGACCTGGTCTTCCGGCTGCCGGTCGTCGCCCCGCTGGCCCGCAAGGCCGGCAACACGCTGGCGTGCAACGCCGACGCCGAGCGGCTGCTGTCGGCCGGCGAGCTCGTCGGTGTCTGGCCCGAGGGCTTCAAGGGGATCGGCAAGCCGTTCAGCGAGCGCTACAAGCTGCAGCGCTTCGGTCGCGGCGGCTTCGTCTCCGCCGCGCTGCGGACCGGCGCGCCGATCATCCCGTGCTCGATCGTCGGGGCCGAGGAGACCTACCCGATGATCGCGAACGCCCGGACCCTCGCCCGCCTGCTCGGACTGCCGTACCTCCCGATCACGCCGACGTTCCCGCTGCTTGGTCCGCTCGGCGCGGTGCCGCTGCCGAGCAAGTGGATCATCGAGTTCGGCGAGCCCATCGAGACCAAGGACCTGGGCGGCGCCGCCGCGGCCGAGGACCCGATGCTGGTCTTCAACGTGACCGACCAGGTGCGCGAGACCATCCAGTCGACGCTCTACACGCTGCTCATGCAGCGCCGCTCGGTCTTCTTCTAGGCCGACCGCCGCCGCGCCGACCAGCGCACCTCGTAGGGCCGCCTCGCCGGAGCGCGCCCTGCGGACAGCGGCGTAGACGTGCCGGGCCGCTCGGGTGCTGCGCACCGGCGTGACGACGACGCGCTCGTGCACGAGGCCGAGCGCGAGCGACGGGCCGCACCCGCGGTCGCCCGGGTCTGACGAGGGTCCGCGGGTGACGGTCCCCGGGTCCGCCCCCGACCGCGTCCGCACCCGCCTCCCCGGCCTCCGCCGACCCGCTGGTGAAGCTGCTGCGCGACGTGGCGTGAGGGCTGCGCACACCACCCGCCTGCGACACGCCGTCCGTAGGCGTGTCGCCGCGACGCGTGCGGGAGCCGTCAGAGGAAGGAGCGGTCGGCGCGGCGGCGCTGGAGAGCCAGCGCCGCCACGACGCCGCCCGCGAGCGCGCCCGCTCCGGCCGCCG
>JBKJQQ010000035.1:0-9149 GCA_046593875.1 Mycobacteriales bacterium
ACGGCCTCGCTGATCTCGACCTGCGCCGCCCAGTCCATCATCGCGACGAGCTCCTCGGTCGTCACGACCGGGCCGATGCGGTCGATGGAGTCGCCGGTGCGGTGCGACATCAGCACCTCGACCTCCGCCTCCGGCCCCGGGTAGCCGAGCGAGAGCTTGAACAGGAATCGGTCGAGCTGGGCCTCGGGCAGCGGGAACGTGCCGGCCAGCTCGATCGGGTTCTCGGTGGCGAGCACGAAGAACGGCGTCGGCAGCCGGTGCGTCGTGCCGTCGACGGTGACGTTGCGCTCGGCCATCGCCTCGAGCAGCGCCGACTGCGTCTTGGGCGTCGCGCGGTTGATCTCGTCGGCGAGGAAGATGTTGGCGAAGACCGGCCCGGGGCGGAAGACGAAGTCGCCGGTCTTGCGGTCGAGCACCGGCGACCCGGTGATGTCCGCCGGCAGCAGGTCGGGCGTGCACTGGATGCGCGACGTGCTCGCGGACACCGTCGCCGAGAGCGCGCGCGCCAGCATCGTCTTGCCGGTCCCCGGGTAGTCCTCGAACAGCAGGTGGCCGTTCGCGAGCATCGCCGTCAGCGACAGGCGCACGACGTCGTCCTTGCCCTTCAGGACGGTGCCGACGTTGGCGACCATGCGCTCGAACAGCTCGCCGAACCCGCTCCCGGTCAGGCGGAGCGGGGCGGCGGTCTTGCGGAGCCGTGGGGGCACGTCAGGTCCTCTCGTCGTCGAGCAGTGCGGTCAGGGCGCTCATCCGGCCGGAGCGCTGGACGACGTCGTCGGAGGCGGCGAGGTAGGAGGCGAGCACGCGCGGGTCGGACCGCACCTGCTCCGGTGTGCCGGTGACCAGGACGCGGCCGGCCTCCATGGCCACCATCCGGTCGGACAGCGCGGTCACCAGCGGCAGGTCGTGCTCGATGACGAGCATGCCGCACCCGGTCTCGCGGACGATGCGCTGCAGGAGCGGGCCGAGCGACTCCGTCTCGGCCTGCGCGAGCCCGGACGACGGCTCGTCGAGCAGCAGCAGTGACGGTTCGCTCGCGAGGATGCAGGCGACGTCGACGGCGCGGCGGCTGCCGGTGGACAGCTCGGCGAGGGTGGCGTCGGCGTAGGCGTCGAGCCCGAGAAGGTCGACCAGGCGGTCGACCTGGCGCGCGATGCGCCGCTCGGAGGTACGCACCTTCGGCGCCCACACGACGGCCAGCAGCGGGTTGCGGACGGCCTTGCGCTCCAGGGCGACGGCGATGTTCTCGCGCACGGTCAGCGCGGGGAACAGCCGGGCGCTCTGGAAGGAGCGGCCGAGCCCTGCGCGGGCACGTGCGTCCGGCGAGGCGTCCGTGACGTCGACGCCGGCGAGCAGCACGCTGCCGCGGTCGGGGACGGTGAAGCCGCTGACGAGGTCGAACAGGGTGGTCTTGCCGGCGCCGTTCGGGCCGATGATGCCGACGACCTCGCCGGGTGCCACGGCCAGGTCGACGCCCTGCAGCGCGGTGACACCGCCGAAGCTGACGGCGAGGTCGCGCACCTCCAGCGCAGCGGTGGTTGCGGTGTCGGCGTACGTCTTCCTTGCCGCGGCTCGGGTGCCGCCGGCGGCGCCGCCCATGAAGACGCTGCGCACCAGGTCGGGTCGTGACAGCAGCTCCTCGGTCGGCCCGTCGAAGCGGACCTCGCCCTTCTCCATGAAGACCGCGCGGTCGGCGACGGTGAGGGCGACGTTCAGCGACTGCTCCACCAGGATGATCGTGGTGCCGCGCTCGTTGAGGGTGCGGATCACGCCGAGCAGCTGCTCGACGACAGCGGGCGCGAGACCGAGCGAGAGCTCGTCCACGAGCAGCAGCCGCGGACCCATCAGCAGTGCTTGCGACAGACCGACCATCTGCTGCTCGCCACCGGACAACGAGCCGGCCGCCTGGTCGAGCCTTTCGCGCAGGACGGGGAAGAGCGTGAGGACCTGCTCGGTGCGCTCCTTCGCTGTCGCCTCGTCCTCGCGCAGCGTCCAGGCCGCGGCCCGCAGGTTCTCGCGCACCGACAAGCTCGGGAAGACCGCGGCACCGCCCGGCATGCTGACGATGCCGAGCGCGGCGATCGCGTGCGGGGGCAGGTGCGTGGTGTCGCGGTCGTCGAAGAAGACGGCGCCGCCGCTCGGCTCGCTCGTCCCGGCCAGCGCCCGCAGCAGCGTCGACTTGCCGGCGCCGTTCGTGCCGACCAGCGCGACGACCTCGCCCTGCGCGACGTCGAGGTCGACGCCGAAGAGCACCTGCACGCCGCCGTACGCGACCTGCACGTCGCGGCAGACGAGCAGCGGGGTCGCCCCCCGCTCGCGCGCCTCGCGCAGCGCGTCCTCGGCCGCGTCTGCGGCGCGTGCGGCACGGATGTCGCGCTCGACGCCGGACGCGCCGGTGCCGAGGATGAGGCCGGCGAGCAGCAGCAGCGGGACGAACAGCAGGATGCCGCGCTGCAGGCCCATCCCGTCCGCGGCGGCGATGAGGAACGGGGTGCCGATGATGCCGAGGGCCTGCCACGGGGCCTGCGTCGACAGGCCCAGGCCGCGGATGCGCGACGGCACCACGGTCGCGATCAGCGAGTAGAAGGCCGGGGTGAGCGCCGCCTCCAGGACGATGACCGCCTGGACGCCCAGGATCGCCAGCAGCACCGGCGGACGGAACGACAGGAACGCGATGGCCGCCGCCTGGGCGGCCGAGATGCCGCCCATGATCACCAGGTAGCGGCCCGGGCGGCTGCCGAGCACCCGGTCGCCGATGGCGCCGGCGAACAGCAACGCGAGCAGTCCCAGCACGCCGTTCGCGGTCTGCACCAGGCCGAGCTGGGTGAGCGAGAGCCCGTAGACGTCGAACAGGAAGACGGGCAGCACGAGGATGCCGAAGACCCCGCGCGCGCTGAGGAGGGGAGTCGCGTACCAGCAGCGGCGCAGGGTGCTGATGCTGGCGGCGGCGCGGTAGGACTCGGCGAAGCCGGGTGCCGGTGGGGCGGGCCGCGTCTCGGCGTCCGGTCGTTCGAAGGCCCCGCGGACGGGCTCGGCCAGCAGGAACGTGAGCATCCCGACCGCGACGCCGAGGCCGCCCAGGAGCAGGAGCGCGGCGCGCCAGCCGTAGGCGTCGCCGAGCAGGCCGGCGGTCACCGGGCCGACGACGAGTCCGAGCTGCGCGGCGGCGAAGTAGATGCCGAAGACGCGGGTGCGGGTGGAGGGCCGGAACCAGTCGGCGAGCAGCGGGAAGCTCGCGGCCTGGCCGATGCCGAGCCCCACGCCGGTGGACAGTCGCGCGCCGACCAGCGAGGTGATGCTGGGGGCGGCTCCCTGCGCGACGACGGTGCCCGCCGTGAACAGCGTGCCGATCCTCAGCAGCCACACCCGCTTCACGCGGTCGGCCAGGTAGCCGGACGGGATCTGCGTCGCGATGGCGACCAGGCCCACGAGCGAGCCGACCACGGAGAAGAACGTGAGGGAGATGCCGAACTCCGCGCGGATCGCGGGGAGCAGCACCCCGAGCGCGGCGTCGTCGATGCGCAGGAACAGCGACGTGAGGCACAGGATCAGCAGGACCTTCTTGGGTCCTTGCACCTGCCGCGGGTCGAGGTCGGACAGCACGCGGCGCCATCCGCCACCGGTCTGGATCGCCTCTTGGGCGGGCGCTTCGCGCAGGACGGGCCGCGGCAGGTCACCGACCTCGACCTGCCGTGCGGTGGGCACGAGCGGCCGGCCGGCGAGCTCAGTCACGGTCGGCCTCGCCGGCGGAGCGCAGCGTGGTGGCCAGCGCCCACTGGTCGTCGAGGGCGTAGCGCTGCGGCACGAACACCTCACCGCCGCCGGGGCGGACCTTCGGGGTGATGGGCGACGGGCCCGCGCCGGTCAGGCGGTCCCGGGCGCCAAGACCGGGGACGGCGATCCCGTTGCGCGCGGCGATGCGGCGCAGCAGGCCGTCGCGCGCGTCGACCGCGACCTGGGCCAGTCCGCCGGGGGCGAGCAGGAGCAGGACGACGCCGCCCAGCCCGTTGACGAGCAGGGCGATCGTCGGGCTGGTGACGACCAGGTTCAGCAGGACGAGCAGGGCGAAGCCGAGCAGGGGACCGCCGAGCGCGCCCAGACCCCCGAGGACGGTGAACGTGAACACCAGCAGGCTCTGCTCGACCGAGAAGGAGTCCGCGCGCACCCCGGCCTGCTGGTAGGCGAACAGCCCGCCAGCGAACGCGGCGAGGAAGCCCGACAGCGCGAAGGCCTGCAGCCGCGCGCGCAGGACGCTGATGCCGAACGCCTGCGCGGCCGGCTCGTTGTCGCGGGCGGCCAGCAGCGCGCGGGCGGTGCGGCTGCGTCGCAGACCGGCGACACCGAGGACGGTCGCCACCAGGACGAGCAGCACCAGGTAGTAGAAGACGCGCTGGTCCTCGAGGTCGAGGCCGAGCAGCAGGGGTCGTTCGAGCGTCTCGGGCAGCGCGCTGCCGAGGGTGTCGGGGTCGAGCAGCACGGCAGGCACCGCGGCCGCGAAGGCCAGGGTGCTGATGGCCAGCGTCAGCGGCTGCAGGCGCAGCGCGGGCAGGCCGACCAGGACGGCGACGACCGCACCGGCCAGCCCGCCGAGCGGGAGCGCGAGCAGGAAGGGCAGGCCGCTGACCGCAGCGACGTACGCCCCGACCGCGGCGAAGCCGAACTGGCCGAGGCTGACCAGGCCGGCCCATCCGGTGAGGACGAGCAGCGACATGCCGACGACCGCGAGCAGCAGCGTCGTCGAGACGACGCTGGTCTGGCTGGGGGACAGCAGGAACGGCGCGACGCCGAGCACCAGGACGAGGGTCGCCGCGAGGCCGCGGCCGAGGCTGCGGACGCTGGGCAGCTCGCGCAGCGCCTGCGGCACCGGGCGCGCCTGCCGGCCGGCGAGGTAGGAGCTGGACGTGTCGACGTCGGTGCGGGTGGACCCCCGGCGCTGCAGCAGCAGCAGCGCGCAGATCACGACGACCAGCGAGCCGTCGAGCAGGTTCGTGCCGCCGGCCGAGAAGTCGACCGCGGCGGTCAGCACGCCGAGGGCGAGGGCGGCGAGACCGGCCATCGGCAGGCTGACCAGCCGCGCGACGACGACGACGGTCAGGATGCGCACGAGGGACGCGCCGGCGGCCGGGCTGTCGCCGTCCCCGGCGGGGGCGGTCATCGCGCCCAGCAGCGCGGCAGCACCGGAGAGCGCACCGACGAGCATCCAGACGCGTCCGGTCACGCGCACCACGTCGACGCCGAGCGTCTGCGCGCGCGAGGCGCTCTCCGACGACGCGCGGATCGCGGTGCCGATCGCGCTGCGCTGCAGGAAGACCGCGATGGCGGCCAGGCCCAGGACGCCGATCACCACGAGCAGCAGCTCAGCAAGACCGAAGCGCACCGTGCCGATCGAGAAGGCCACGCCGCCGGGGGGCGGCACGGCGTTGGTGACGCCGCCGAACGTGCGCTGCTCCTGCGTCGACAGCAGCCGGACGAGCAGTCGCTGCACCCCCGCCAGCAGCGTGATGAGGAACAGCGAGGCGACGGTGGCGACCAGGCGAGGAGCGGTGTCGAGCCTGCGGATGACGGCGACGTAGATCAGCCAGCCGAGGAAGACCGCGACGGCGAACGACACCGCCAGGGACGACCAGTAGGACACCTGCAGGACGCCCTCGCTGGTGCGCTCGAGGCACGGCGGGCACGTCGCGCGCGCCCCACGCAGGACCGGCTGCGCGTTGACCAGCAGCGCGAACAGGGTCGCTGCTACGGCGCCGATCTGGAGCTGCGCGAAGTCGATGAAGCGGTTGCTGCGGAAGACCAGGATGATGCCGGCGGCGTGCATCGCCAGGGGTGCGGCCGTCACGACGCCGAGGGCGTAGATGCCCAGCGGGGTGCTGCCCGGCAGGAGGAGCAGCACGGGGGCGACCGAGGCGAGGACCAGCAGCT
This sequence comes from Mycobacteriales bacterium, assembly GCA_046593875.1. GTDB lineage: Bacteria > Actinomycetota > Actinomycetes > Mycobacteriales > SCTD01 > SCTD01. Next base: position 5,923 of record JBKJQQ010000035.1, read on the forward strand.
CCGGGCGCCTGAGCAGCGTCCTCACAGGCAGGGCCCGCGCCGGAACGCCGGCTCGCCCTTCGGCCACGCGCCCAGCACGTAGCGGCGGCCGCGGTCGACGTAGCAGATCGCCCCGGGCACGGACGGGTCGATGGTGCCGGGCTGCTGCGGGTCGAACCAGAACATGCTGGCGTCAACCGACATGACGTGGCGCGGTCCGGCGAAGCCGACACGGGACTGGAAGAAAGGCGCCTCGCCGGCCCCCGGGTTGGCGAACTGCGCGCGCTGCAGCCCCTGAGCGAAGGTCTCCGGCGTCAGCTCCGGACCGGCCAGCTGGATCCCGGCCGCTAGCAGCGACAGCTGCATGTAGCGCGAGTGCGAGGAGTAGTAGCTGCCGGCGGAGGGCTCGAAGGCCGGGTCGGCCTCCTTCACGGCGGCGTACCAGGGCATGTCCTGGCGGCGGCTGAGCTTGTTGCGGAAGCTGACGCCGATGACGTGCGCGCTCTGGTCCGGCGGGGCGTTGCCGCCGCCGTAGGTGTTGTCGAGATCGGTGTTGATGTAGGACGACTGGACCCACTCGGGCTGGTAGCCCTGGGCGCTGGCGGCCGTCATGTAGACGCTGCGCAGGTCCGGTGAGTTGCACAGGCACAGCACCGACGTCACGCCCGCGTCCTGCAGCGCCACCATCGTGTTGACACCGCTGCGTGCCGCGCCGGTCGTCTGGTCGTCGCGCTTCTCGACGAGCGCCACGCCGCAGCGCTGCAGCCCGCTGCGGAGCAGACCGAGGTCGGGGGTCGTGCCGTCGGTGGAGCGGGTCGTGATGACGCCGAACTTCCGTACCGCAGCGGTCGCCTGGGCCGCGCCGGCGTAGGCGGGTCGCCGCCCGGCCAGGCTGCTGCAGACGAAGTCCGCGGTCGTCGCGGTGATGGTGTCGACGCCGGCCATGACGTTCCACTGGTAGGGCGAGCGCTTGGCGTAGTTCTTCTCGATGCCGGTCGTGAGGTTGCCGTCGACGATGGACAGCACCTTCCGCTCGGCCAGCGCGTCGTAGTAGTGGTGGTCGGCGCCCTGGCAGTTGGCGTACGCCAGGGTCGCGAAGGCGCTGGCCTCCTCGTCGACGAGCACCGCGTCGGCGCGCATCTTGGCGGGGTCGGGCTGGCCCTCCACGCAACCGGTCGTGTTGTACGGCACGAGCACCAGCTGCCGGCCGTAGAGCTCGTACCGCTTGTTGAAGAACTGCACCATCTTCTGCGGCGGGTTGAGGTCCTCGAAGAACTGCTGCGGCACCGCGATGGTGATCGCGTCGCCGGTGACGCCCTTGCTGGTCGCGCCGCCGTTGTCGATGTCGGGGTCGAAGTAGGGGACGCAGGGCGGCGACTGCGGGTCCTCGGTCTGCCGCGGCGGCGTGCCGATGCACTCCCGCACCCGTGGCTTCACGATCTCCTTGGGCGGGGCCGAGGTGCCCGCCTGCGGGAGCGGGCTGCCGTCGGGGGCGGTGCTCGGCGGGGCGCTGGGCGGCCCGGTCGGCTGGCCCCCGGCGGTGCCGTTGCCGGTCCTTGCCGGGTCGTTCTCGGACTGCTCGTCGAGGGTCTGCTTGATCTGGGCGACGGCCTGCGGGGCGAACTCCGCGATGGTCGGCGGCGTCTGCTGACGGGAGGTGAGGGCGACCGCCGCGACCAGGACCGCCACCGCGACGACGATCGCGCCGAGGACCAGGGCGGGCGTACGGGGGCGCGCGGACGCGGGCCTGCTGCTCACACGACCTCCCCCGACCGGGCCCCGACGGTGGTGGCGGGTGCAGACATCGTGCAACGCCCGCGACGCACGCGTGCAGCCCTGGCGGCGCCGAGGACAGGATGTCCCGGTTCGCGGGGGTTGCTCCGGCGGACCTGCGCCTCCTGCGTGTCCAGGGTCACGGGGCGTCGTTGCGCGGGGAGCAGGAGAAGCCGGCCGGGTGGCGAAACCCGGAACAGACACACCCAGCCAGGAGGATCCGATGCGCCCGACGTTCCGCCGCAGCCTGACCGCGCTGTGCCTCGCGGGCCTGGTCGCCGGCGCCGGGTCGGCCGTCGCGGCTCCGGCCAAGCTCGGCCCGAACCTGGTGTCCAACCCGGGCTTCGAGACCTCCGGCGTGGCGGCTCCGGGCTACCCGCTGCTCCCGGCCGCCTGGACCGTCGAGGGCGTCAGCGCCTTCGAGCACCGCACGAACCTGTTCAAGGACGGCGCGCGCAGCGTCTCCATGGCCGGCGCGTTCGGCGGCGGGAAGCAGGTCTGCGACGGCAGCACCGGCATGCAGCGGTGCATGGCCAACCCGGCAGCGGCCGCGCCGCTCCCCCGGCCGGGCTTCGTCACGGACGCGCCCATCGCGGTCAGCGCCGGCAAGAAGTACCGCTTCTCCAGCTTCTTCTTCCACCAGACCTTCAACCCCGACGACGGCGTCGTGGGTGAGGGCGCAGCGGGGCGGGTGCGCTGGCTCGGCGCGGGCGGCACGGTCCTGTCGACCGTGGACGGCCCGAAGCTCGTCAAGACCCCCAAGCGCACCCTGGGCTGGAAGCTGGTGAGCGTCGACGTCGTCGCACCCGCCGGCGCCGCCGGGGCCGAGCTGGTCCTTGGCTACACCGACTTCACGACGACCGGCCTGCAGTACGCCTTCGACGGCGTGAGCTTCGCCCTCGTCAAGTAGGGCTACCGTCGTAGTGAGGGCCGTTAGCTCAGTCGGTAGAGCAGCGGACTTTTAATCCGAAGCGCGTCAGTTCGAGCCTGACACGGCCCACTGTCGGACCTCACGTCCAGACTGCTGTCATGGACGAGAAGCGCTGCAGCACCTGCCGTTTTGTCAAGCCGTGCGACGACTTCGCTGTCAGCCGGACCCGTCGCGACGGTCGACAGGCCCGGTGCCGTGCGTGCTGTCGTGACTGGTACGCCGACCACCGTGAGCAGGCCATCGCGGCAGTTGGTCGGCGCCGCGCTCAGGTGCGGATCGAGCACCTGCAGAGGTTGGAGCGGCATCTGCTGGAGCACCCCTGCGTTGACTGCGGCGAGCCGGACCTGCGCGTGCTGGATCTGGACCACGAGGACCGGACCACGAAGGTCGCGGACATCGCTCGGCTCGCCTCGATGAACATCGCGTGGGAGCGGATCGCTGCGGAGATCGCGAAGTGCAGCGTCCGGTGCGCGAACTGCCACAGGCGCCGCACAGCCGAGCAGCTCGGGTACTGGCGCCACGCTGCTGAGCAGCGCCGTCACGG
>JBKJQQ010000071.1:0-3352 GCA_046593875.1 Mycobacteriales bacterium
CGACGTTGGACAGGGCTTAGCGCCGCGCCGCGAGCATCTGCCCGGCCTGCGCTTCGGGCCCCCGGGTGTCGAGCAGGCCCTCCATGCGCAGCGCCGGGGCGAATCCCAGGATCTCGGTGGATTGCTGGACCTCGACCAGTATCCGCACCCGCAGCGTCGCGCGCGCGGTGGCCGAATCACGGGTCTGCAGCGAGAAGATGGCCGAGCGGATGTCCTTGATGGTCTCGTCCAGGTTGTCCACCGCGTGCACGATCCGTCCGGCCGCCTCGGGATTGTCGACGAGCCAGACCACGCCCTCCAGCCCCATCTTGGTGGCGAACAGCCGCTGGATCACCAGGTCGTGCAGGTCCCGAGCGATGCGGTCACGGTCCTCGAACACGGCGAAGCGCTCGACGTCGCGGCGACGCTCAGCCAGTTCCAGCGCGACGGCCGCCTGCGCAGCGAAGCTGCCGATCGTGCCGACCGCGACCGCCATCTCCGCGGCGGGCAGCCCGGCGACGACCAGCACTCCGCGCGCCGGGTGGTCAGGTGCCCCGAGCGGAACCGCCATCCCGGCACCGCTGTCACCGATGTCCAGCGGCAGGTCCTTCTCCGCAAGCAGCTGCAGCCGACCGTCTCGCAGCACTTGGCCGATGACGCCTGTCGCACCGTCGATGAGGCGACCGCGCACGAGGTCCGCCCTGGCGCCGTCAGCGAACTCGATGAGAAGTCGCTCGCTGTCGAGAGGCAGAGCGACGAACGCCAGCGTCCCGCCGGTGACCTCTCGGGCCCGCGTCGCCACGACTGCGAGGACGTCGTCAGGGTCGGTGCCGGACAGCAGCGCTGTCGAGATCTCGCTGCTGGCCTGAAGCCAACGCTCCCGCTGGCGTGTGTCGCTGTAGAGCCGTGCGTTCTCGATCGCGATCCCCGCTGCCGTCGCCAGCGCGAGGACGATGGCCTCGTCCTCGTCGTCGAAAGCGGCTCCGCCGCGCTTCTCGGTGAGGTAGAGGTTTCCGAAGACGGTGTCCCGCACCCGGATCGGGACGCCGAGGAACGTGTGCATCGGCGGGTGGCCGGGCGGGAAGCCGAAGGACTGCGGGTGGTCGGCCAGGTTGTCGAGACGCAGCGGCCGGGGGTCCCGGATCAGCTGGCCCAGAACGCCGTGACCGGACGGCAGCTGCCCGATGACGCTCAGCATCTCGTCCTCCACACCGACGACCAGGAACTGCGCCAGCCCGCGGCCGTCCTCGCTGATGACGCCGAGCGCACCGAACGACGCGTCGACGAGCGAGACCGCAACCTCGGCGATCCTGTGCAGGACCGTCTGCAGATCCAGGTCACTGCCCACGGCCACAACGGCATCCAGAAGGCTCCGGATCCGCTGCTGCGCCGCGGCCATCGATGCGAGCTGCGACGTGAGCTCGGAGGACGGGGGTCTGGCCACACCCTCAGGCTGTCACCCGGGTGCAAACCCCAGGACCTTCGGCCCTGTCCGCCGGATGTCGAGGCGGGGCAGGCTCCTGCCAAGACATCGAGAGGAGCACCATGCGCGCGCACGCGTCCAGCGAACAGCTCCGCCACATCGTTCACACGGCCGGCCTGGCTCCGAGCGTGCACGACACCCAGCCCTGGCGCTTCGTGCAGCGCAGCGACGGACTGGAGCTCCACGCCGACACCACCCAACGCCTGGCTGTTCTGGACCCTGACGGGCGACAGCTGCACCTGTCCTGCGGTGCCGCTCTGTTGCACTCCCGCCTCGCCGCCCGCGCGCTCGGTCTGGATGTCGAGGTCCAACTGCTTCCTGACGTCGAGGTCCCGGAGCACCTGGCCACCCTGCTCATCACGGGAGGTGCTGAGCCCAGCGCAGACGAGCTTCGGCTCGCCGTGGCGATCCTGCACAGGCACACCTTCCGAGACGTCTTCGAGGACGGCCCGTTCCCGCCAGGGCTGCTCACCCGGCTGCGGCAGGCTGCCGAAGCCGAGCATGCTGTCCTGCACCCTGTGACACGCGCAGAGGACCTCATCGAGCTCGAGGCCAGGCTCCTGCGAGCGGACGCCGAGCAGCAGCTCTCCCCGGCCCATCACGACGAGCTCGCGCAAGGGGTTCACGCCGACTCGGGTGCTCTGGACGGCAGAGCAGCGCACCAGGACTGGTCGCTGCGTCAGCAGCGTGACCTGTCCGGGACGACGCCGCACGCCGACCACCCAGCAGTGGTCGTCCTCATGACCGAGCGCGACGACCGGCGCTCATGGCTCCAAGCCGGCCAGGCCCTTGCCGGTGTGCTGCTGCGCGCCGCGGATCAGGGGGTGCGGGCTCACCCGCTCGGGCAGGTCACCGACGCGCTCGTCAACCGCATCGGGCTCGGTCACGTCCTCGGGCTGGTGGGCGTACCCCAGCTGGTGCTGAGGCTCGGCACCACGCAGCAAGGCAGAGCGACATCTCGTCGCGACGTCGAGGACGTCATGCGATCCGTGGCGGGGTGATGCGTGAACATGCCGGCCGCACCCATCCGGGTCTTCCTCCTGGATGACCATGAAGTCGTTCGGCGCGGAGTCCGCGAGATGCTGGAGTTCGAGACAGACATCGTCGTGGTCGGCGAGGCCGGCACCGCCGCCGAGGCGCTCGTACGCGTCCCCGCCACCCGGCCAGACGTCGCGGTGCTGGACATCCGCCTGCCCGATGGGGACGGCGTGACGGTCTGCCGCGACCTGCGAGCCGACCAGCCGGAGATCGCCTGCCTGATGCTGACCTCCTTCGCCGACGACGAAGCGCTGTTCCGAGCGGTAGTCGCTGGAGCAGCCGGTTACGTGCTCAAGCAGATCCGCGGCAACGACCTGGTCAGTGCGGTTCGGACGGTGGCTGCGGGCGGGTCCCTGCTCAACCCCCGCGCCACCGCCGCCGTCCTGGACAGGTTGCGCAACCCCGGGACGACGGGCCCACTCGCCGCACTCACGGAGCAGGAACGCCGCGTCCTGGAGCTCATCGGAGAAGGCTTGACCAACCGGCAGATCGGACTCCAGATGTTCGTCGCCGAGAAGACTGTCAAGAACTACGTCAGCAACGTCCTGTCCAAGCTCGGTCTGCAGCGCCGAACCCAGGTCGCTGTCCTTGCCACCGAGGTCCGTCAGAGCGCACGCTGACCAGCAGATCCACTCCGCTGGGTAGATGGTTCAAGCGGCAGCCTGGGCGGCGGTGTGGTCCAGAGCTCGGGCCCCGGAGGCTCAGCGGGAAGTCCCAGCAGGGCTGGCGTCCACGACCTGTGCGCGTGCGTCACGCCGTCCTCGTGGATGTGGTCCGCCGGATCGGCCGCGCTCGGACCCGTGTCGCGCATGCTCCACATCAGCCAGGCCATCATCGCCAGGCAGGTGAGGG
>JBKJQQ010000218.1:0-10813 GCA_046593875.1 Mycobacteriales bacterium
GGACCCGCAGCCACCCCCGGGTGCTGCCCGCGCAATCCAGCGCGAACAGCTCCCGCCGATCGACATCGGCGACCGCGGCCAACCGGACCGCCGCCAACCGCTCCGTGCACGCCAGCAACGTCCGGGCCCGGTCCAGCGCGACCTGCTCCGGCAGCTCCGCCGGAACCTCAGCCAGCAGTGTCTCCACGGCCAGCTCCAGCAGCTGGGCACCGGACAGAACAACGGCCTCGCCGTACATCCCCGGTGCTTCGCTCACGCGTTCGAGTGTACCTGCCCGAAACGGGGATGACAAGCGAAATATGCTTGCGTGTAGGAGCTTTCGTCTCCAGAGACGACGCGAGGCGCCTACTTGTCCACACCCCGGTGCCAGGCCCTTGACGCACCACAGGTGTGCCGAAGTGCGAGGCTGTTCACGTGGGCAGAGCAGCAGCGGTGTGCGGCATCGTCGGTCCGTGCGCCTTCGTCGGCGCCTGGCTGGTCAGCGGGCTGCAGACCGACGGCTACGAGCCGCTCCGCGACGCCATCAGCCAGCTGGCCCGTGAGGGTGCGGAGACCCGGCCGCTGATGAACACGGGCTTCGTCGTCTTCGGCGTCCTGCTCCCCGTGTGGGCAGTGCTGCTGCGCAAGGTGCTCGGCACGGGTGTCGCGATCGCGGTGACCGTCGCCGGTCTGGCGACGCTCGCGGTCGGACTGCTGCCGCTGACCCGCGAGGGCGGCCAGCCGCAGGACGTCGCCCACGGCGTCGCGGCCGGCATCGGCTACGTCGGGATGGCGCTCACGCCGCTGCTCGCCGTCGCCCCCCTCCGACGGCTCGGGCATACCCGCGCCGCGGCTACCTCGGCAGTCGTGGGGGCCGTGTCCGTCGTCGCGCTGATCTGCTCGGTGCTGGTTCAGCAGCGCGGCGGCGGCTTCCAGCGTCTAGGCCTCACCGTCGTCGACACCTGGCACGTCGTCGTCGCCGTCTGGGTGCTGCGCCGCCGGTAGCCCGGCCTCCCAGCGCGCCCGCCGCTCCTCGTCGGTCTGCTCCCACCACGGTGCGCCGCGCTCGCCGAGCGCGGTCTTCGCTGCCTGCACCCTCGCCCGAGCAGCCTTCTCCGCCGCGGTGTCCTTCGCGCGCAGCGCGCTCCCCACGTCCCGCCGCGCGCTCATCAGCACCTTGCGCAGCTGGGCGCCCACCTCCTCCGGGATGAGCGGGTCCGTCGCCCGCCAGCGCCGTCCGTCGATGACCACGTACCGCCCGTCCGGGGTCGGCTCCGCGCGCCTCTCGTCCACGTCGGCAGCCTAGGCAGGGGTCGCGACTCCCAGCAGGCACGTCATGCTGGCCCGGTGATCCCATCCCGGCTCAGCTTCGTCACCCTCGGCGCTCGTGACCTCCGCCGGCTGTGCGACTTCTACGGCGCCTAGGGCTGGACCGAGCTGCCGGGCAGCACCGAGGACTTCGGAGCCCGAGGTCGACGCGGCCTAGGAGACTCCTGAACGAGAACCAAGACGGGGCTGGCTGGCATGATCATCGCCAGACTTCCGCCGATTTCCCGCGACACAGGAGTGCGCGAGTCCGGCGTTGATCATGACGGCCTACGCGGAGTCCGCGTTATTCAGGAGTCTCCTACGAGACCGCTCTCGCTGCCGGCGCCGGCGACGTGGCTGCGCCGGAGCAGCGGGACTGGGGCGGGCGCTCCTGCTACGTGTCGGACCCGGAGAGGCAGCGCTGGGAGATCGCCTACCTGCCAGGGCTCCTGGACGGGTGAACGCCCCCTGACGGACGACCACCGGGTGGATCAGCGCGGCGGCAGCGGCGAGCGGCCCTTGGATGCGCGGTCGGCTGCCTCGAGCAGCCCGTCCCGGAAGTCCGGGTGCGCGATCGCGGCCAGCGCCTCGCCGCGCTGCCGGACCGTCTTGGCCTCGAGCTCCGCGGCGCCGTACTCCGTCACGACGAGGTCGACCTGGTGGCGCGGCGTCGTGATGACCGTCCCCGCCTCGAACCACGGCAGGATCCGCGAGCGCACCTCGCCGCCGACGGTGACCGTCGACGGCAGGCAGAGCAGCGCCCGCTGGTCGGCCTTGAACCCCGGCCCGGACGTGAAGTCCTCGGCGCCGCCGATGCCGGAGTACTGCGCCCCGCCGAGGGTGTCGGCGACGACCTGACCATGGATGTCGACGGCGAGCGCGCCGTTGATGGTCGTCATCAGGCTGTTCTGCTCGATCAGGTGCGGGGCGTTCACGAGCTGCACCGGCAGGAAGGCGACGTCGCGGTTGCCGTCCAGCCACCGGTAGAGCTCTGGCGTGCCCATCGCGAAGGTCGTGACGGACACCCCCTCGTGCACGCCCTTGGTGGCGTTGGTGACCTTGCCGGCCAGGTGCAGCTGCATGAGCCCGTCGGTGAACATCTCCGAGTGGACGCCGTAGCCCCCGCCGGGGCCGGCGGCGAGGTGCGCGGCGATGGCGGACGGGATGCCGCCGATGCCGGTCTGGATCGTGGCCCCATCGGGGACGAAAGCGGCTGCATGCACGGCGATCTGCCTGTCGACCTCACTGGCCGGTACGTCCGGCAGCGCCACCGGTAGCGCGTCGCTCTCGACCAGCACGTCGATGACGTCCACGTGCAGCGCGTGCCGGTGGTCACCCGCGCCGAAGGTGCGCGGGAAGTGCGGGCTCACCTCCACGACCAGCAGCCGTGACGGGTCCTGCCCGGCGCGCACGAGCTCGTCGTACGTCCCGCCGCCGTGCAGCGACAGGCTGCACCAGCCGTCCGCGTCCGGGGGCGCAGCCACCGTCGCCATGACGCGCGGAGCAGCCCGCTCCAGCAGCGGACCCATCCGGCGGAAGTCCGCAGCGGCGAAGCCGAGGTTGGCGTCGGCGTCGCGCAGGTAGCGCTCCAGCGGGCCGAAGAAGCCCGACAGGTAGTGCACGCCCGGGTGCTCGAACAGCGGCGTGAGGACCGTGAGCAGCGCCGAGGAGATCCGCAGGTCCTCCCAGTCGGTGCGCTCGCCGAGCGCCTGCAGGAAGGCCGGTGGCTGGCCGGGGCCCAGCGGCAGGCCCATCGTGTCGCGCGGGCGCAGCAGTGCAGCCGCCTCGGCGGGGGTCATGCGGTCAGGCGTCCTCGTCGTCCGCCAGGCCGCCGGCCAGCTCGGAGGGCGCCGCCTCGGTCGCATCGACCACGTCGTCCAGCGGCGGGTCGTCGAGCCCGGGCACGCCGGCGTCCTCCGGCACGTCCGCGGTGGCGACGACCTCGTCGTCCTGGAGCTCGCCGCGTTCGACGACCTCGAACTCGTCGTCCACCACGGCCATCCCGCTGTAGGTCGACTCCTGGTTCTCCACGACCGTCTCGCTGTGGGCGCCGCAGCCGTGCGTCACCGCGACGACCCGGCCGTCGTCCGGCGCCATCGCGTTGCTGCACGCACCGAAGACGCGACCGAGGGCGCCGGCCATCGGCGCGAGGAAGCCGCAGCTGCCGCAGCGTGCGGGCGCCGCCTTGGCCAGGGGCGCGTCCGGTCCGGCCGTTCCCTCGTACCAGCGCTCGGCAGCATCCAGCCGCCCGTCCAGCGACAGCACCCGCGGCCGACCCAGGCCCATCTCGCGGTGCAGGTCGAACGGGAGGCGCTCGGCGTCGACGTCGGCGTAGGACGGCACGAGCCGGGGGTCGTCCTTGGGCGGCGGGAGCAGGTCGCCGGGACCGAGGTCGTCTGGCTGTACCCGCTCGGCCCACGGCACCCACGGCGGCGGCAGCAGCGCACCCCCGCCGGGCAGCAGCACGACCTCGGCGACGGTGACCTGGTCGACGCCGTCCGCCCGCGCGACGGTGACCGCCCAGCGCCAACCGGTGTAGGCGGGGTCGCTGGTCGCGAAGGAGTGCGTGAGCAGGCGCTCGGCCTCCACCTCGACGCCGAGGTGGTCGCCGACGGCGGTCCCCGCGACCTCGACGGCGGCGGTGCGGGCGAGCTCGACGGCCTCCACGCACTGCTGGTCGGGGGCCTCGGTGGCGGTGGCGGTGGTCACAGCAGCGGGCTCCTCGGAAGCGGGGGGTGACGGCTCAGGCGGGGGCGCAGGCGGTACGGGCGCCGATGTCGACGCACCCTCGTCGCGCGGACCGACGAGCACGCCGGATACCTTCTTGCCGACGTCCCTCAGCCTTCGTCTCACTCCTGGCACCCCCGCAGTCTCCCAGACGCGGCCGCCAGCGCAGACGCCGACAGACCCGGAGCACCGATGACCGCCCGCCGCCTGCTCGCGGCCGCCTCCGCGACCTTCGCGCTCGTGGCCCTGACCGGGTGCGAGAAGCCGGCCCCGATCGTCACGGTCGTCAGCGGCGGGGAGAGCGTCTACACCGAGGCGTCGACGTTCTGCTTCGACGAGGGCCAGACGCTGGACAGCGGCACGTGCGCCGTCCGCGCGACCGCGCCCCAGCGGCTCGAGGTCCGACAGGGCGAGCGGATCGGCATCGACGTCGACAAGGACCTCGTCGAGCGCGGCTGGCAGCTGCAGATCATCGACCCTGCCGACCCGGAGCGGACGCAGGGGTCGAGCACCATCACCGACCACTACTTCCCGTTCACCGCACCGGGCATCGCGCCGGGCAGCACGCTGATGCTGACGATCCGCACCGTCGACGCGAACGACGCCCCGACGGGCGAGTGGCAGTTCGAGCTGGTCAACCGCGCCTGAGCGTCAGCCCTCGAGCTCGCTCGCGACGGCGCGCATGATCTGGGCCACCCGCTTGCCGCTCTCGCGGTCCGGGTGCTTGCCCCGGCGGAGCGACGGCTGGACCTTGGCCTCGAGCAGCTTGATGAGGTCCTCGACCAGGCCCTGCAGCTCGTCGGCGTCGCGACGGGCGCCGGCCAGCGTCGGCGGGGCGTCCAGGACGATGACGGCGAGCGCCTGCTCGCCACGCTTGCCCGCCGCCACCCCGAACTCGACGCGCGTGCCCGCCTTCAGCTCCTCGAGCCCGTCCGGGAGCGAGGACTTGGGGACGAAGACGTCGCCGCCGTCGTCGCGCGCCACGAAGCCGAAGCCCTTGTCCCTGTCGTAGAACTTGACCTTGCCGGTGGGCACGGTGACCTCGGGGGATCGCTGGGGCAGGACGTGGCCCAGGCTACGTCCCACGCGCGGCGGTGCACCCCGACCTAGGCTCGTGACGACGACCGCGAGGAGGTGCGCATGGCCCCGTTGCGCCGCGCCCTGCTCGTGCTGCTGGTCCTGGTCGGCTCCCTGTCCACGGGCTCCGCAGGGTCGGCCGGCACCGACGGACCGCATCCCGCCGGAGAGCGCGTCCCGGGCGTCGCGCCGCCCCTGGAGCGGCCGTTCCTGGTCGCGGAGGGCGTCGTACGACGGACGCTGGCGTACGGCCCGGCCGGCCTGCAGCAGACCGTCGACGTCTTCACCCCGGCGACCGGGCCGTACGCCCCGCGGCCGACGGTCCTGCTCGTGCACGGCGGGGGCTGGCAGATCGGTGACAGCACCGAGTGGCAGGACGAGGCGATCGCGCTGGTGCGCGACCAGGGCTGGACGGCGGCGTCGCTGAACTACCGGCTGGCCCCCGAGCACCCGTGGCCGGCGCAGCTCGCCGACGGCGAGGCGGCGCTGGCCCTGCTGCGCGGCCGTGCCGGCGAGCTCGGCATCGACGTCGACCGCACGGGTGCGCTGGGCGACTCGGCCGGGGCGCACCTGGCCGCGCTGCTCGGCGAGCCCGCACCGGGGCGGGCGCCGCTGCGCAGCGTCGTCACCTGGTCCGGCCTCAACGACCTCAGCGGCCTGACCCAGCAGCCCAGCGCCGGCGGCTGCGCGACCGCGGACGGCTGCACCTTCCGCGGCCTCGCCGCCAAGGTCGTCGACGGGCTGATGGCTTGCACGCCGCAGCGCTGTCCGGACGAGTACGCGCTGGCCTCCCCCGCTGCGGCCGTGAGCCCGGAACACGCTGCCACGATGGCGATCTCGACCGAAGGCGAGCAGGTCGACCCGCGGCAGGCATGGGTGATGGACAGCGCGCTGCACCGCAACCGGGTACCGAGCCGGGTGCACGTGCTGCCCGGGCGCAGGCACGCCCGCGGCTTCCAGCGCGCCGCATGGCCGGCCAGCGTGCAGTTCCTCGCCGCGACGCTGACGCCGGAGACCGCCCCCGCCTACCCCCGGCCCGACGTGGCGGTGACGCTCGATGCGCCGGCCCGGGTCCGGGTCGGCCAGCCGGTGCGGCTCAAGGGCGTCGTGCGCCCGCGCGAGGCGGGCAGCAGCGTGAGCCTGCAGGTGCAGCAGGACGACGGCAGCTGGCGGACGGCCCGGCTGGCGCCCGTGCAGCCGGGGCCCTACGACACCTGGTACGACGCGACCTGGACACCGCTGCGCCGTGGCACGACGACCTGGCGCGCCGCGTGGCAGGGCAGCGGCGCGATCGCGACGAGCGCGCCGCGGACGGTGGTGGTCCGGTGACCGGGCGACACGCCGGTTCCACTCGACGACCCGGCGACCGCACGGTGCGCGCCGGCGCCGTCCTGTTCGGCCTGGGCGTGGTGGGCGTTCTGATCGTCGTGGTGCCGTTCCTGCTGGGCCGCGACGACGCGCCGCTCTGGACGACGCTGCTCGCCTTGCTGCTACCGGTCGGGCTGGGACTGGCCCTGCTCGGCCTGCTGCGCGGCGCCCGCGCCCGTCGCCGCCAGCGCGTCGTTCAGCGACCCTGATCGGAACTCCCGCGCCGTCACCTGCGGGAAGCCGGCAGCCCGGACGACGTCCAGCGCCGCCTCGTCGCACCGGTCCAGCGCGGCCGGGTCGAGCTCGACCCGGGCAGCCCCGTCGCCGAGGTCCCGCACCCGCAGGTCGCGGACCTCGCCGAGGTGCTGCCGCAGCGCCTGCTCCGCGCGGTCGACCCGCGCCAGGCCGCTCGGCGTCACCTGGATGCCGTAGGCGATCCGGCTCGCGAGGCAGGCCAGCGCGGGTTTGTCCGCCGTCACCAGACCCCAGCGCCGGGAGGCCTCGCGCACCTGCGCCTTGGTCAGACCCGCATCCAGCAGGGGGGTGAGCGCCCCGCGCTGGGAGGCCGCGGCGATGCCCGGCCGGAAGCCCGCGAGGGCGTCATCGGCGTTGGTGCCCGTCGCCACCGCGGTGAGGCCCAGCCGCTCGGCGAGCGGTCGCAGCGTGTCGAGGAGGGTCGCCTTGCAGTGGAAGCAGCGGTCCGGGCCGTTCGCGACGTAGCCCTCGCGGGACAGCTCGTCGGACTCGGGGGTCACGTGCCGGACGCCGAGCGCAGCGGCGAAGGCCCGCGCGGCGGGCAGCTCGTCGGCGGCCAGCGAGGCGCTGACCGCGGTGGCCGCGACGACGCGCTCGGGTCCGAGGGCGCGAGCCGCGGCGGCGAGCAGGAAGGCCGAGTCGGCCCCGCCCGAGAAGGCCACCACCAGGCCGCCCGTCCCCTCCAGCGCCACCTCCAGCGCGGCCAGCCGCACGTCGAGCAGGTGCCCCGCGAACCACGCGGGGAAGGCGGTCAGGTCGTCGAGCAGCACATCCGCACCGACCGGTGGCTCGCCCCCGGTGCGGACCCCGACGCAGAGGGCGTCCGCCGCACGCGCTGCGCGTACGTCCCCGGGGTGGTCGCCGACGTAGACGGTCGCACCGTGCGCGCGCAGCCCCTCGGCCTTGCCCTCGGCCCACTGCCAGCCGACGACCGCGTCGACCTCGACGCCGTGGGCGTCCAGCGCCTGGCGGGCCAGCACCTCGGACTTCGCGGTCACCACGACGGCCCGGCCGCCGGACGAGCGCACCGCCGTGATCGCCGCGAGAGCGCCTGGCAGCAGGGCGATCCGGTGCACCTGCTCGGCCATCAGCACCCGGTAGCGCGCAGCGGCCGCCTCCACCCGCTCCGGGGCGACCCAGTGCGCGAGCTCCTGCTCCAGCGGCGGTCCGAGCCGTGACGCCCACAGGTGGGCGTCGATGTCGACCTGCTCCTCGACGGCCAGCTGCTCGGCTACCGCGACGACCGCCGGGCGGGGGTCGATGAGGGTGAGGTCCAGGTCGAACCCGACGGTCAGCTGCACCGCCTCACCGTAGGCCGAGGGTCAGCCCTCGCCGGCCTGCAGCTGCTGCCCCGTCTCGGCCGAGCGCGCGGCCCTGGACTCCTCGGTGTCCACCTCGACGGGAGGCGCGGGTACAGACCCCTCCGCCTGCGGGTGCCGTCCTGCTGCCGGCGACGCGCCAGTGTCCGGCCCCTCCGACGCCGAGGCCGCGGAGCCCTCGTCCACGCCCTCGCTGGTGACGAGCAGGTCCTGATCCGGGTGCGTCATGACAGCGCCCTTCCCTGCCGGGGCGGCGATTAGCCTTGGCCGGATGGAGTCCGCCGCGCGCAGCCTGGCCGACTGGCTGCGCGGCTGGCCGGACGGGCGGCTCGCGGACCTGCTCGTGGCGCGTCCGGACCTCGCCGTGCCGGTCCCCCCGGACGTCGGCGTGCTGGCCGCGCGGGCGGCCGTGCGGCTGTCGGTGCTGCGCGCCCTGGAGCAGCTCGACGCCTTCGTGCTGTCCCTGCTGGACGGGCTGGTGCTGGTGTCCGCGGACAGCACCGGTACGCCGCTGTCCGCACTCCAGGATCTCGTCGGCAGCAGCGCGACGCCCACCCAGGTCGCTGCCGGCGTGGAGCGCCTGCAGGACCTCGCGCTGGTCTGGGGGCCGTCGACCGCGCTGCACGTCGTCGGCCCGGTCCGCGACGTCGTCGCGCCGGCGGCGGCCGGGCTCGGCCGCCCGATGTCGACGCTGCTGGCGCGCCTGAGGGTCAAGGACGTCGCGCCCGTGGCGCAGGCGCTCGGCGTCGAGGGGGTGGGCGGCGTCGTCGACCTGTTCGCCGACCCGACTCGGCTCACCGCGCTGGTCGCGACCGCCGGGGAGCCGGAGCGGCGCGTGCTCGAGGCCCTCGCGGCTGGATCGGCGCTGGGCCAGGTGAAGGACGCCCGACGTCCCACGACCCCGGCGACGGCCGACTCCCCTGTGCGCTGGCTGCTCGCGCACGGCCTGCTGATCGCGATCGACGACGACACCGTCGAGCTGCCGCGCGAGGTCGGGCTGGTCGTCCGCGGTGAGCGGGCGCTCGGTGCGCTGCAGCCCTCCGCGCCGTCGCTCGACGCCGGCCCGGTCAAGGGACTGGAAGCCGCAGCCGCGCACACGGCCGCCGAGGCGGTCACGCAGGTCGAGGTGTTGCTGGAGCTGTGGGCCGCCTCCCCACCCTCGGTGCTGCGGGCCGGCGGCGTCGGCGTCCGCGACCTCAAGAAGGCCGCCAAGGAGCTGGACGTCCCCGAGCAGCGGGTCGCCCTCCTGGCCGAGATCATCTCTACTGCAGGCCTTCTCGACCAGACCGGTGGCGTCGAGCCCGAGTGGGTACCCACGACGGCGTACGACGGGTGGCTCGCCTCGCCGCCCGAGGCGCGCTGGACGGTCCTCGTCTCGGCGTGGCTCGACATGCCGCGGCTGCCCGCGCTCGCCGGCGAGCGGGACGAGCGGGACAAGGTCCTGGCCCCGCTCGGCCCCGAGCTCGAGCGGCCGTCGGTCCCGGCCGAGCGGCGGCGCGTGCTGACGGCCCTGGCCGGTACGAAGCCGGGCACCGCGCCGAGCCCGGAGAGCGTGACGGCGCACCTGGTCTGGTCCGCCCCGCGCCGCGGCGGTCGGCTGCGCGACCTCGTCCACCGCTGGACGCTCGCGGAGGCCGACGGGCTCGGGCTGACCGGCCGCGGCGGGATGTCCGCGGCCGGACGCGCCCTGCTCGGCGGCGACGAGCGGGAGGCCGGCCGGCTGCTGAGCCAGCACCTGCCCGACCCGCTGGACCACGTCCTCGTGCAGCCCGACCTCACCGTCGTCGCCCCCGGTCCGCTGGAGCGCCCGCTCGCCCAGGAGCTGTCGCTGACCGCCGACGTCGAGTCCACCGGAGGCGCCACCGTCTACCGGGTCAGCGAGACCTCGGTGCGGCGGGCGCTGGACGCCGGACGCAGCGCCAGCGACCTGCACGAGCTGTTCCGCACCCGGTCGCGCACCCCGGTGCCGCAGGCGCTGACCTACCTGGTCGACGACGTCGCGCGGCGCCACGGCCGCATGCGGGTCGGCGTTGCGAGCACGTACGTCCGCTGCGACGACGAGACGCTGCTGTCGGAGGTGCTGGCCGCCAAGCGGACCGGTCCGCTGCGCCTGCGCCGTCTGGCGCCGACCGTGCTGGTCAGCACCGCACCCCTGGACCTGGTGCTCGAGCTGCTGCGCGCCGCGGGCTACGCCCCGGCCGCCGAGGCGCCCGACGGCGCGCTGCTGCTGGCCCGACCCGAGGCGCGCCGGACCGCCCTGCGCCAGCGCCCGCACCGCGTCGCCGAGCAGGCCATGACGCCCGAGCACGCGGCGCTGTCCGTCACCGCCCTGCGCGCCGGCGACCTCGCCGCCCGGGCGTCCCGCCGCGCGCCGGTCACGACGACCCGCTCGACGACCGCGGACACGCTGGCCTTCCTGCAGTCGGCCGCCCGCGAGCGCCGGCAGGTGTGGCTCGGCTACGTCGACGCCCAGGGGCGGTCCACCTCGCGGGTCGTCGAGCCGCGCGGGGTCGAAGGCGGCTTCGTCACGGCGTGGGACCACCTGCGACAGGAGGACCGCACCTTCGCCCTGCACCGCGTGACGGGCGTGGCGGACGTCGGGGCGGGGCAGGACTCCCCCCATGGCTGAGAACCCCGTCAACCCCGATGCCGACCAGATCGGGCAGACCTACGGCGGCGAGCCGGTCACCACCGGTCGCGCCGGCGGCGAGAAGAAGCGGCTCAACGCCGCCGTCATCGCCTGCCTGGTCGCGCTGGCGCTGATCGTGCTCGCCGCGATC
>JBKJQQ010000172.1:0-10130 GCA_046593875.1 Mycobacteriales bacterium
CGGCCTCAATGGCGGCGGCTAGCCAGCGGGACGACTCGGCGTCGTCGTACTCCGGGAACGGCGCGAACTCACCCCACCCACTCGGGCCGCGGATCAACGCCGCCTCGCGGACCGTGACGCCCCTGAACCTGACCCGCATCGGAATCTGGACCACGCGAAGGCCATCCAGCAGTTCGTCCAGGTCTGGACGGGGAAATGCCGAGGTCACCGGGGGGTCACCGCGAGGTCGTCACTGGGCGCGCGGGGAGAGCACGCAGAACTCGTTGCCCTCCGGATCGGCCAACACGACCCAAGAGACCTTGCTCGAGTCCTGGCCGACGTCGGTCCGCTTGGCTCCCCTGGCGATCAGCGAGTCGACCATTGCGGCCTGGTCATCGTCGAGTTGTGGGGCGAGGTCCAGGTGCAGGCGGTTCTTGACCGTCTTGCCCGCCGGCACTGGTCCGAACACCAATCCGGGTCCGACGTGCGTCCACGGCGTGGCGCGCAAGTAGTCCTGCGTCACATGCTGGGGGACGATGACCGCCTCGTCGTCACCCTCGTAGATGACCTGCCAGTCAAGGACGCCTGCCCACCAGTGTGCCTGGGCGGAGAAGTCGCGGCAGTCGACAACGACGGAATACCACCGCAGTGACATGGGCCCTCATTTCGGTTGGTGTGACAACGGATACAAACTAGCGGGGCAGGGTTGGGCCTATCCTCGCTGACGTGAGCGAACAGAGCGTGAGCGAGATCTTCGACCCGAGCGCGTGGGCGGTCGTGGAGGGCTTCGACTTCACCGACATCACCTATCACCGGTCGATTCTGGACGGGCCGGCGAATGGCACGGTGCGGATCGCCTTCAACCGGCCGGAGGTGCGCAACGCCTTCCGCCCACACACGGTCGACGAGCTATATCGCGCCCTGGACCACGCGCGCATGTCGCCCGATGTCGGGGCGGTGCTGCTGACCGGCAACGGCCCCAGCAGCAAGGACGGCGGCTGGGCATTCTGCTCCGGCGGGGACCAGCGGATCCGCGGGCGCAGCGGCTATCAGTACGCCGACGGCGATACGGCGGAAACCGTTGACAGCGCTCGCGTTAGGGCCGAGGGCGGGCGCCTTCACATCCTCGAGGTGCAGCGTCTGATCCGAACGATGCCCAAGGTCGTCATCGCCGTGGTCAACGGCTGGGCGGCAGGGGGCGGGCATTCACTTCACGTCGTGTGCGACCTGACCATCGCCAGCCGTGAACATGCGAAGTTCAAACAGACCGACGCGGACGTGGGCTCGTTCGACGCGGGCTACGGATCGGCTTATCTGGCCAAGATGGTCGGGCAGAAGTTCGCCCGCGAGATCTTCTTCCTGGGCCGGGAGTACGACGCTGAGCAGATGCACCGGATGGGCGCCGTCAACGAGGTCGTCCCCCATGCCGACCTCGAGCGCGTCGCCATCGAGTGGGCGGTGCAGGTCGTCCGCAAGAGCCCGACCGCGCAGCGGATGCTGAAGTACGCCTTCAACGCCGTCGACGACGGGATGGTCGGTCAGCAGGTCTTCGCCGGCGAGGCGACCCGGCTGGCCTACATGACCGACGAGGCCGTCGAGGGCCGGGACGCGTTCCTGGAGAAGCGCGACCCGGACTGGTCGCCGTACCCCTACTACTTCTAGTGCTCGCCGCCGCTCCGACCCTCGCGAACGTCGGTGCTGCGCTCGACGGCAGCGGCCCCCCGCTGCTGACCTCGACCGAGCCGCGGGTCGTCGCGGCGCTGCACCCCGACGAGCCGCTGGAGGACGACGACGTCCGCATCGTGGTGCCCACGTCCGGGTCGACGGGCGAGCCGAAGGGCGTGCTGCTCACCGCGGAGAACCTGCTCGCCTCCGCCCGCGCCGCGGCGACCGTCCTCGGACAGGGTCAGTGGCTGCTGGCCATCCCGCCGTCGCACGTCGGTGGCCTGCAGGTCCTGGTCCGCTCGCTGCTGGCCGGGACCGAGCCGGTCGTGCTGGACGGGCCGACCACGGTGGACGCCTTCGAGGCGGCGACGGCCCAGCTGACCGGCCCGCGCCGGCTGGTCTCGCTGGTGCCGACCCAGCTGCGCCGGCTGGTGGGATCGCCTGCCCTGCAGGAGTACGACGTCGTGCTGCTCGGCGGCGCCGCATCCCCGCCGGGGCTGCTGCGCCAGGCGCGTGAGGCCGGCGTCCGCGTCGTCACGACGTACGGCATGAGCGAGACCAGCGGCGGGTGCGTCTACGACGGCGTGCCGCTGCCGGGCGTGGAGATCGCGGCAGGTGACCGGATCCGGCTGCGCGGGCCGGTCGTCGCGCGGGGCTACCGACTGCGGCCGGACCTGACGGCCGAGCTGTTCGACGGGGACTGCTTCACCACCAGCGACACCGGGGAGCTCGTCGACGGGCGGCTGGTCGTGCACGGGCGTGCGGACGACGTCGTCGTCACCGGCGGGGAGAAGGTGCCGCCGGCCCTCGTCGAAGCGGCGCTGGCGACGCACCCGTCGGTGGCGGAGGTCGCCGTGGTCGGCGTGCCCGACGACGAGTGGGGCCAGCGGGTGGTCGCCGTCGTCGTGCTGCGCGGCCCGCTGACGCTGGACGACGCGCGGTCGTGGGTGGGCGAGCGGCTGCCGCGGTCGCACGCGCCGCGCGAGCTGCGGGTGGTGGACGGGCTCCCGCTGCTGCCGTCCGGCAAGATCGACCGCATGGGGCTGCGCGGGTGACGACGGCGGCGCAGTGGCTGGAGGGCGCCCGCCCCCGCACCCTCCCGGCGGCGCTCGCACCGGTCCTCGTCGGCACGGGCGCGGCGGCGCTGGTCGACCGGTTCCGCCCGCTGCACGCGCTCCTCGCGCTGGTCGTCGCCCTCGCGCTGCAGGTCGCGGTCAACTACGCCAACGACTACAGCGACGGCGTGCGCGGGACCGACGCGGACCGGGTCGGCCCGTTGCGGCTGGTCGGCTCCGGGGTGGCCACCCCGGGGTCGGTCAAGGCGGCGGCCTTCGCGGGCTTCGGTGTCGCGATGGCCGCCGGGCTGGTCCTCGCGCTGCTCACGACGCCGTGGCTGATCCCCCTCGGTGGCGTGATGATCCTGGCCGCGTGGGGCTACACCGGGGGCGCGTCGCCGTACGGCTACCGCGGCTTCGGCGAGGTCTCGGTGTTCGTCTTCTTCGGCCTGATCGCCGTGTGCGGGACGACGTACGTGCAGGCCGGGCGGGTGACCTGGACGGCCGTGCTCGGCGGGGTCGCGTGCGGGGCGCTGGCCTGCGCGATCCTCGTGACGAACAACCTGCGGGACGTCCCGACCGACGTGGTCGCCGGCAAGCGGACGCTGGCGGTGCTCCTCGGCGATGCGCGCACGCGGGTGCTCTACGCGGCCCTCGTCGGGCTCGCCTTCGTGGTGGCGGTGGTGCTCGCCGCCGGCACGCCGTGGGCGCTGCTCGCGCTGCTGGCCCTGCCCCTGGCGATCGGCCCGGTGCAGCGCGTGCGCGGCGGCGTGACCGGCGGTGACCTCGTCCCGGTGCTGGCCGGCACCGGCAAGCTCCAGCTCGCGTACGCCGTCCTGCTGACCCTCGGCCTCGCCCTCGGCTGACGGCGGGAGGTCAGGCCGGCAGGAGGAGGCCCTCGCGGAGCAGGCGGCGGCAGAGCACGAGGGCGCTCTCGGCGTCCAGGCCGGGCAGGTCCGCGGGAGTGGCCGGCGCGGCCAGCAGTCGGCGCAGGGCCGGCTCGGTGAACGTCGGCAGGGTCAGCGTCCGGCCGGGCGCCTCGAGCACGACCGACCCGCCGTCCACCCGCAACGACACCCCGAGCCCGGCCCGCGGCCGGACCACGGAGGTCGCCGACAGGTCCCGTACCGCCGCCGCTGTCGCCAGCAGCCGCACCGGCTCGGTCGGCACCGCACGGGCCAGCCGCGGAGCGACGGCGTCCGCCACCGCGGACGCCGGCAACGACGAGAGCCAGTCGGCCGTCCGTCGCAGGAAGTCCGGCAGCAGCGCCTCGACCTGACCGACCGGCTGCACCGGCAGCGCCTCGCGGAACTCCACCGAGCCGGCGGCCAGGGCCACCACGTCGCTCAGCACGTCGTACCAGGTCGTCGACAGCACCCCGATCGTCAGGTGCACCGAGTCGACATCGGTCGTCAGGGCGGCGTGGACGTAGCCGCGGGGGAGGTAGAGCGCGTCGCCTGCCTCGAGCTCGACGTCGAGCAGCGGCTCAGATCCCTCGGCCACGAGATGCGCACCCGCGGAGGCCTGCGTCGACAGCGGGAGCGGCAGGACCGGCGCGTGCACGATCCAGCGCTTGCGACCGCTGACCTGCAGGACGAAGACGTCATGGGTGTCGTGGTGGAAGTCGAACCCCTGGTGCTGCCCGCCGGGGGTCAGGTAGGCGTTGCACTGCGTCGGGTGCCCGAGCTCCTCGGCCAGCGACCGGCAGAAGCGGGCCACCGGCGGGTGCAGGCGATGCACGGCGTTCAGGACGAGGGTCGCGCCCTCGGCGTACTGCGCGGCCAGCGCCTCGGGGTCGACGGCATCGGCGATCCGCCGGCCGCCGGCGTTGACGCTGCGGACCGGCGCGGGGAGTCCGCCGCCCTCACGCACGGTCCGGAAGAAGGGCGTGCGCAGCGCGCGGTCGGCGACCAGCTCGTCGACGTCGGCCAGCGAGAGCAGGTCGTCGAAGGGGAGCGGCAGCTCCTTGGCGCGCGACAGCAGGGGCGTGCGCGACCAGTGCTCAGCGGCGAACGCCTCCGGGCTGACCGAGGTGCAGCGGGACAGGGCGGACATCAGACCTCCGAACGGCGCCGGCGCCCCCGACGGGGACGCCGGCGCTGAACCGGGACTAGGAGGGGTCGGTGCCGGACGGGTCGACGCCGGCCGGGTCGACCTGGGTCTCGTTGCTGTCGCCCTGGTCGGCGTCGCCGCCACCACCGGTGTCGGTGCCGGCCGGGTCGACGCCGGCGGGGTCGACCTCGGTCTCGTTGCTGTCGCCCTGGTCGGCGTCGCCGCCCGGCGCGGTGCTCGTCGTCGTGGTGATGTCCTCGTCGCGAAGCGTGGTCAAGACGTACCTCCAGCAGTACGGGGGGAGTCGCGGGGTCCCGCGCTCCCTCGGAGCCCTCCCCGGACACGTGCCCGGGTATGCGCTGCAGCGTGCACCCGGCGGTCCGCGCCCGCACCCGCGAGGATGGGGGCATGACCCGCGCGACGCTCGACAAGGACCCCCGCGAGGTCGCCGCCATGTTCGACGAGGTGGCGGCGCGCTACGACCTCACCAACACCGTGCTCTCGCTCGGCCAGGACCGCGGCTGGCGGCGGGCCGTCGCGCAGGCGCTGGACCTCGCACCCGGGGAGCGCGTGCTCGACCTCGCCGCCGGGACCGCGACGAGCAGCGCGGCGCTGGCCCGTACCGGCGCCGACGTCGTCGGCTGCGACTTCTCGCTCGGGATGCTGCGCGCCGCCAAGCCGTACGAGGGCGTGGACCTCGTGGCGGGCGACGCCCTGCGCCTGCCCTTCGCGGACGCGTCCTTCGACGCGGTGACGATCAGCTTCGGGCTGCGCAACACCCAGGACATCGACGTGGCGCTGGCCGAGCTGCGCCGGGTGACCAGGCCCGGGGGCCGGCTCGTGGTCTGCGAGTTCAGCCACCCGACCTGGCAGCCGTTCCGCACGGCCTACGTCGAGTACCTCATGAAGGCGCTGCCCGCGGTCGCGAGTCGCGTCAGCAGCGACCCGGCGGCGTACGTGTACCTCGCCGAGTCGATCCGGGCCTGGCCGGCGCAGGCCGCGCTGGCCGGACACCTGCAGCGCGCCGGCTGGGGGCAGGTCGCCTGGCGCGACCTCACCGGCGGCATCGTCGCCCTGCACCGCGGCATCCGCCCCGCTTGACCGCGGACGCTCGTCGAGCCGGGTGTCGGCCGGGGGCGGGCGACCGTCGGGCGTGGTCGTGCGCCCGCCCGCTCCCGGGCGTAGACTCGCTTGTGAAAGTGTTCACAAGCGTGCAGGGGGTCTCATGACGGCGGTCACCAGCGATGCCGACGTCATCGTCGTCGGCGCCGGCCCCGGGGGCAGCGCCGCCGCCCACGCGCTCGCACAAGCCGGCCTGGACGTCCTGCTGCTGGAGAAGACCGGCTTCCCGCGCGAGAAGGTCTGCGGTGACGGGCTGACCCCCCGGGCGGTCAAGAGCCTGGTGGACCTCGGCATCGACACGACCGAGGCCAACGGCTTCATCCGCAACCGCGGCTTGCGCATCATCGGCGGCGGCATGCGCCTCGAGCTGCCCTGGCCGGACCTGGCCACCTACCCCGACTACGGGCTGGTCCGCCCGCGGCTGGACTTCGACGAGCTGCTGGCGCGCACGGCGCAGAAGGCCGGCGCCCGCCTGCAGGAGCACACCTTCGTCACCGGTCCGCTGCTGGACGAGGCGGACCGCGTCGTCGGCGTCACCGCGAAGGTCGGCCCGGACAGGACCGAGGTCGTCTACCGCGCCCCCCTGGTCATCGCGGCCGACGGCAACAGCGCGCGCCTGGCCCTGTCGATGGGCATCCAACGGCGGGACGACCGGCCGATGGGCGTCGCCGTGCGGCGCTACTTCGAGAGCCCCCGCCACGACGACGACATGCTCGAGTCCTGGCTCGAGCTGCGCAGCGAGGACGGCAGCCTGCTGCCCGGCTACGGCTGGGTGTTCGGCGTCGGTGACGGCACGAGCAACGTCGGCCTCGGCATCCTCAACACCACCAACGCCTGGCAGAAGACCGACTACAAGGACCTGCTCTCGCGCTGGACCCGCACGATGCCGGGCGAGTGGCAGTTCGACGAGGAGCACGCCACCGGACCCGTCCGCGGGGGGGCGCTGCCGATGGGCTTCAACCGCCAGCCGCACTACAGCCGGGGCGTTCTGCTGGTGGGCGACGCGGGCGGCGCGGTCAACCCCTTCAACGGAGAGGGCATCGCCTACGCGATGGAGTCCGGGCTGCTCGCTGCCGAGGTCGCCGTGCAGGCGCTGGCCCGGCCGGCCGGCTCGTCCCGCGAGCGCGCGCTGCAGGCCTATCCGGAGCAGATGAAGGCCCTCTACGGCGGCTACTACACGCTCGGCCGGGTCTTCGTGCACCTCATCGGCAACCCGCAGGTGATGGCCCTGGCGACCCGCCACGGGCTGCCGCGGCCGCTGCTCATGAAGTTCACGCTGAAGCTGCTCGCGAACCTCACCGACGCCCGCGGTGGCGACGCCCTGGACCGCGTCGTCAACGGCCTGACCCGCCTCGCGCCCGCTGCCTGACCAGCCCCTAGGCTGACCGACGGCCCGCGACGACAGCACGACCACAGGAGGAGACCGCAGGTGCTCGACAACTACGTGCCGCTGCTGGTCATGTTCGTGCTGGCCGCGGGCTTCGTCGTGGTCTCCGTCGGCGCCGCCGCGATCATCGGCCCGAAGCGCTACAACCGGGCCAAGCTCGACGCCTACGAGTGCGGCATCGAGCCGACCCCGCAGCCCATGGGCGGCGGGCGCTTCCCGGTCAAGTTCTACCTGACGGCCATGCTCTTCATCGTCTTCGACATCGAGATGGTCTTCCTCATCCCGTGGGCCGTCGCCTTCGACCGCCTGGGCCTGTTCGGGCTGGTCGAGATGGCCCTGTTCATCGGCACCGTCTTCGTCGCGTACGCCTACGTCTGGCGGCGCGGCGGTCTGGAGTGGGACTAGTCCATGGGTGTTGAGGAGAAGATCCCCAGCGGGATCGTGCTGACCAGCGTCGAGAAGGTCATCAACTGGTCCCGCAAGAGCTCGCTGTGGCCGGCCACCTTCGGCCTGGCCTGCTGCGCCATCGAGATGATGGCGACCGGCGCCGGGCGCTACGACCTCGCCCGCTTCGGCATGGAGGTCTTCCGGCCGTCGCCGCGCCAGGCCGACCTCATGATCGTCGCCGGCCGGGTGTCGCAGAAGATGGCGCCTGTCGTCCGCCAGATCTACGACCAGATGCCCGAGCCCAAGTGGGTCATCGCCATGGGCGTGTGCGCCAGCAGCGGCGGCATGTTCAACAACTACGCCGTCGTGCAGGGGGTCGACCACATCATCCCGGTCGACATCTACCTGCCCGGCTGCCCCCCGCGCCCCGAGATGCTCATGGACGCGATCCTCAAGCTGCACGACAAGATCATGGACGAGCCGCTCGGCGCCAACAGCCGCCGTCGCGAGCTGCCCGGCTACGCGCCGCGCGAGCTGGTCGCGAGCAGCGCCCGCTTCTCCCCCGAGGGCCGGCAGGTGGCCCGCCAGGCGTTCTTCGACGAGATCCGCGGCGGCAAGAAGTGAGCGACGGCACCGACATGTTCGGCGCCTCGATGGGCGGTGACACCAGCGGTTTCGGCGGACTGGTCCGACGCCGGCCCGTCGACGCATCGACGCCCCGTCCCTTCGGCGGCTGGTTCGACGAGGCCGTCGACGCGCTGGAGGAGGCCTTCGCCGGCTTCGGCGACGCCGTCACCCGGATCGTCGTCGACCGCGGTGAGCTGACGCTGCACGTGCAGCCCGGCAAGGTCGCCGAGCTCTGCCAGCACCTGCGCGACGACCCCGAGCACCGCTACGAGCTGCTGCTCGGCGTGTCGGCTGTGGACTTCCCCAGCACGGACGAGCGCTTCCACGTCGTCTACCACCTGATGTCCATGACCTACCGCCGCCGGCTGCGTCTGGAGACCCAGGTCAGCGAGGCCGACCCGCACGTCGTCAGCGTCTGCGGCGTCTACCCGACCGCCGACTTCCACGAGCGCGAGACGTGGGACATGTTCGGCGTGCAGTTCGACGGCCACCCGGGGTTGACCCGCATCCTCATGCCGGACGACTGGGACGGGCACCCGCAGCGCAAGGACTACCCGCTGGGCGGCGTCCCGGTCGAGTACAAGGGCGCGCAGATCCCACCGCCGGACCAGAGGAGGTCCTACGCGTGAGCATCGACGACACGGTCACCGACCCGTACGCCGCGACCACCCGCGAGACCACCGAGGGCACCGTCTACACGGTCACCGGCGGCGACTGGGACAGCGTCCTCGGTGAGAACGACGACGAGCGCATCGTGGTCAACATGGGCCCGCAGCACCCCTCGACGCACGGCGTGCTGCGCCTGGTGATGGAGCTCGAGGGCGAGACCATCAGGACCGCCCGCACCGTCATCGGCTACCTGCACACCGGCATCGAGAAGAACCTCGAGTACCGCAACTGGGTCCAGGGCGTCACCTTCGTGACGCGCATGGACTACCTGTCGCCGATCTTCAACGAGACCGGCTACAGCCTCGCGGTGGAGAAGCTGCTCGGCATCGAGGCGCCGCCGCGGGCGCAGGCGATCCGCGTGCTCTGCATGGAGCTCAACCGGATCAGCAGCCACCTCGTCGCGTTCGCGACGGGAGGCCTCGAGCTCGGTGCGCTCACCGCCATGACCAACGCGTTCCGCGAGCGCGAGCTGATCCTCGACGTCCTCGAGATGATCACCGGCCTGCGGATGAACCACGCCTACGTCCGTCCCGGCGGCCTCGCGCAGGACCTCCCGCCCGGCGCCGTCGAGAAGTGCCGCGAGCTGCTCAAGGTCCTGCCCGGCGCGCTCGGCGGCATCGACGACCTGCTGACCGGCAACCCGATCTGGCAGGCCCGCACGCAGAAGATCGCGCACCTCGACGTCCAGGGCTGCCTGGCCCTCGGCGTGACCGGCCCCGTGCTCCGCTCCGCTGGTCTGGCCTGGGACCTGCGCAAGGTCGAGCCCTACTGCGGCTACGAGAAGTACGAGTTCGACGTCGCGACCTCGACCGACGCCGACTGCTGGGGCCGCTTCCTGGTCCGCAAGCAGGAGATGCACGAGTCGCTCAAGATCATCGAGCAGGTGCTCGACCAGCTCGAGCCGGGCCCGGTCATGGTGGAGGACACCAAGATCGCCTGGCCGGCGCAGCTCGCGCTCGGCAGCGACGGCATGGGCCAGTCGCTCGACCACGTCAAGAAGATCATGGGCACCTCGATGGAGGCGCTCATCCACCACTTCAAGCTGGTCACCGAGGGCTTCCGCGTCCCGCCCGGCCAGGTCTACACGGCCGTCGAGTCCCCTCGCGGCGAGCTCGGCATGCACGTGGTCAGCGACGGCGGCACGAGGCCGTACCGCGTCCACGTGCGCGACCCCTCCTTCACCAACC
>JBKJQQ010000196.1:0-7445 GCA_046593875.1 Mycobacteriales bacterium
GAGGCCGCGCACGACGAGGTCGACGCCCGGCGGCGCCGTCCCGCCGAACCGGTCCAGCCACACGCCGGTCAGTCCGCACGCCGTCGCCCCGAGCGCGTCCCGCACGATGTCGTCGCCCACGTAGACGATCTCCTCGGCAGGCAGTCCGAAGCGGTGGCACGCCTCCGCGTAGACCCTCGGATCGGGCTTGCCGACGCCGAGGTCGTCGAGCCCGACGACGAACTCGACCTGCTCGGCCACGCCGATCGCCCGGAGCTTGCGCCACTGCTGCTCACCCACGCCGTTCGTCAGCACCGCGGTGCGCACCCCCGCCGCGCGCCATGCGGCGAAGGCCGTGGCGACGTCGTCGTACGGCGCCCAAGTCGTCTCGTAGTGCCCCAGGAAGTCCGCGAAGTGGGCGTCGAGCTGGTCGTCGGTCGCGCCGGGTTCGACGCCGAGCAGCGTGAACAGGTCGCGGAGCCGGGCCCGGCGCTGCTCCCGCCAGCTGAGCTCGCCGCGCTCGGCCCGGCCGACGTGGTGCTCCTCCAACGCGGCCCAGCGCGCGACGAGGTCCCGCGGGTGGCGCTCGGCCGGCAGCAGGGTGTGCGCCCAGGCCGCGATGGCGGCGTCGGCGGCGGCCCGGTGGTCCAGCAGCGTGCCGTCCAGGTCGAGCAGCAGCGCCTTCACGTCACGACGTGCAGCAGCGTCGCGACCACCAGCAGGACGAGCAGGACCACGTCGATCAGACCGACCCGCCGCAGC
This sequence comes from Mycobacteriales bacterium, assembly GCA_046593875.1. GTDB lineage: Bacteria > Actinomycetota > Actinomycetes > Mycobacteriales > SCTD01 > SCTD01. Next base: position 742 of record JBKJQQ010000196.1, read on the forward strand.
GCGGGGGTCGGGGCGTCGCGACCGAGCAGGACGTACGACCCGGTGCTGACGATCCCGACAGCCAGCGCCAGCGCGCGGAGGTCCTCGTCGACCGCCCCGGCCAGGCAGACCAGGCCGACGAGGCCCAGCAGCACGGCGCGGTGCCGCAGCAGCAGGGTGGTGCCCGCCTCGGGGACCGGGACGTCGTACAGGCCGGCGACCGCCGGTCCGGACCGGACGCCGGTCAGCGGCAGCAGGTGGACGACCCCGGTGACGACCAGGACCGCTGCGACGAGCAGCTGCACGACGACGTCGGTGTCAGCGTCAGTCGGTGTCGGCGAGCTTGCCGCGCAGCTGCAGCACGGCCTTGGTGTGCATCTGGCAGATGCGGCTCTCCGTGACGCCGAGGACCTGGCCGATCTCGGCGAGCGTGAGGCCCTCGTAGTAGTAGAGCGTCACGACGATCTTCTCGCGCTCGGGCAGCGTGTTGATCGCCTTCGCGAGCAGGTACTTGGTCTCCTCGGACTCGAAGGCCTGGACCGGGTCCTCGGCCTTGGTGTCCTCGAGGGTGTCCACCAGGGAGAGCTTGTCGCCCTTCTCTCCGCCGGCGGTGAGCAGCTCGTCGAGCGCCACGACGTTGACGAAGCTGACCTGGCTGAAGATCGTGTGCAGGTCTTCGAGCGCGATGCCGAGCTCGGCGGCGACCTCGACCTCGGTCGGCGTCCGGTGCAGCCGCGCCTCGAGGGCGGCGTAGGCCTTCTCCACCTCGCGGGCCTTGTAGCGGACCGAGCGCGGGATCCAGTCGATCGAGCGGAGCTCGTCGATGATCGCGCCCTTGATGCGGCTGATGGCGTAGGTCTCGAACTTGATCGCGCGGTCCAGGTCGAACTTCTGGATCGCGTCGATCAGCCCGAAGATGCCGTAGGAGACGAGGTCGGCCTGCTCGATGTTCGGCGGCAGGCCGACGCCGACCCGGCCGGCGACGTACTTGACCAGCGGTGAGTAGTGCAGGATCAGCCGCTCGCGCAGGCGCTCCTCGCCGGTGGCCTTGTACTCGCGCCACAGCTCGGCGATGGCCGACTCGATCTCGGCCCGCTCCTCGTCGCTGACGCCCGCGTAGCGACCGCGCTTCGGGGTCGCCTTGGCGACCACCTCGACGGCCACCTCGACCGCCAGGTCGTCGGCGGTGGGGTCGGGCTCGTCGGCGGTGGCCACGGGACCAGAACCCTCACGGTCCGGCATCCCCACGCTCATGGCTCGGTCCTCACGTGCTCGACGCCGACGGGGCCTCCAGCCCCACCTCGCGAGCCTAGCCTGACCGGACGGACACCTGGAGCAGGTCCTGGAGATCGACTCATGCCCGGGGGTGGGCCTGCGCGTAGCTGGTCCGGAGCCGCTCGACGCTGACGTGGGTGTAGATCTGCGTGGTCGCCAGGCTCGCGTGGCCGAGCAGCTCCTGCACGCTGCGCAGGTCGGCGCCCCCCTCGAGCAGATGGGTGGCCGCGCTGTGCCGCAGTCCGTGCGGGCCGAGGTCCGGCGCCCCGGGGACGTCGGCCAGCCGCCGGTGGACCAGCGTCCGCGCGGCCCGCGGGTCCAGGCGGCCGCCCCGCCGGCCGAGCAGCAGCGCGGATCCGCTGCCGCCGGTCGCCCAGTGCGGCCGGCCGCGCACCAGCCAGGCGTCGACGGCGACGGCCGCCGGTCCGCCGTAGGGGACGCTGCGCTCGCGGTTGCCCTTGCCCAGCACGCGCACCACTCGGCGCTCGGTGTCCACGTCGTCGACGTCGAGCCCGCAGAGCTCGCCGACGCGGATGCCGGTGGCGTAGAGCAGCTCCAGGACGACCCGGTCGCGCAGGTCCTCCGGCCCGTCGCCGTCGACCTGGTCGACCAGCCGGGCGGCCTCGTCCTGGCGCAGCACGTCCGGGAGCGGGCGGTGACCCTTCGGCGTGGCCAGCAGGGCGCCGGGATCGGTCGGCATCAGCCCGCGCCGGCTGGCCCAGGCCGTGAACACCCGCGCGCTGGACCCGCGGCGGGCCAGCGTGGTGCGGGCCGCGCCCGAGGTCCGGCTGCGGGCCAGCCAGCTGCGCAGGACGGCGAGGTCGAGCTCCGCCGGCGTCGTGACACCGAGGCGCGAAGCGTGCTCGAGCAGTCCGGCGACGTCACCCCTGTAGGCCCGGACGGTGTGCGCGCTGCGACTGAGCTCGAGCGACAGGTGCCGCTCGAACGCCTCGAGCGCGGCGACCAGATCGGCGGACAGCGGGGGACGCGCGGCGGCGGCAGGCGCGGCGGCGGTCACCGTCCCACGGTCGCCGGGCGACGCACCCCGGTCAAGGCGCCGGGCCGCAGCCGACCCCGGCGTCCGCGCGGCCTCACCGGGGCGGGGCCGACCTCCCGGCGCCCAGCGCGGTCAGGCGCCAGCCGTCCTCGGTCCGGTGCACCAGGCCGTGCGCCTGCAGCGGCGGCATCACCTGCTGCACGACCAGCGCACTGACCCCTGCCTCCCGGGCCAGCCCGGCCACGCCGAGCGCGCGTCGTACCGGCACGGCGTCGAGCACCCGCCGCACGGTGTCGGACAGCCCGTCGCGCACGTCGACCGGTCCGCGCAGCTCGTCGGCGCCGTCCTCCCCGAGGCGCCCCACCAGCTCCAGCACCTCGGCGGCCCGGGTCACGCAGACCGCCCCGTCGCGCAGCTGCTGGTGGCAGCCGGTCGACATCGCCGAGGTGACCGGACCGGGCACCGCCATGACGTGCCGCCCCAGCAGGCGCGCGCGCTCGAGGGTGGCCAGCGAGCCGCTGCGCACCGCCGCCTCGACGACGACGGTGCCGAGCGACAGCGCGGCGATCAGCCGGTTGCGCACCAGGAACCGCCGCCGGGTCGGGTGCGACCCCGGAGGCAGCTCGGAGACGAGCAGCCCCTGCTCGGCGACCTGCCGCAGCAGCCGGTCGTTGCCGCGCGGGTAGGCGACGTCGACCCCGCAGGCCAGCACGGCCACGGTCGGCGCCGACCCGGACACGAGGGCGCCACGGTGGGCGGCGGCGTCGATGCCGTAGGCACCGCCGCTCACCACCGTCGCCCGGCCCTGGGCGAGCCCGACCGCGAGGTCGGCTGCGACGTGCAGCCCGTAGCTGCTCGCCGCCCGCGCCCCGACCACGGCGACGGACCGCTCGACCACCTCGCCGAGCGGCCAGGGGCCGCGGACCCACAGGGACAGCGGCGGCGGGTCCAGCAGCCCGGTCGGCGTCCAGCTGAGCCGGTGCGCCGGCCACTCGGCGTCCTCGGGGCAGACCAGCCGGGCGCCGACCGCGGCCGCGGCCGCCAGGTCCACGGCCGGGTCGTAGCCCTCGGCGCGCAGGGCGATCCCGGGCAGGACGCCCTGCGACACCTGCCCGATCGGCACGCCGGCGCGCAGGGCCTCCCAGACCTCGACGGGCCCGCGGGCCTGCACGGCCCGCCACACGGCCGGGTCGCCCGGCTCGGCGATCCGCGAGAGTCCGGCCAGCGCCAGGCGGACCGTCGTCACGCCGCCGGTCCCGCGCCGAGCCGGAAGCCGAGCGCGTGCCCGACGTGCTCCGGCCCCGGGCGGCCCGCCCCGCACAGGTCGGCCAGCGTCCACGCCAGCCGGAGCACCCGCCCGTAGCCCCGTGCGGTCAGCTGACCGCGGTCCATCGCGGCATCGGCGGGCGCACTCGCGCGGCGGTCCACCGGCCAGCGGCGCCGCAGCTCGACCGGCGGCACGTCGCCGTTGGTCCGCCACGGGGTGCCCGCCAAGCGCACGGCCGCCGCCTCCCGGGCCGCCTCCACCCGCGCGGCGACGGCGGCACTGGACTCCCCGCGCCCGTCCTCGGCGAGCATCTCGGCGCGGGTGATGCGCGGGACCTCGACGTGCATGTCGATCCGGTCCAGCAGCGGTCCGGACAGCCTGCCCAGGTAGCGGCGCCGCAGGTCCGGCGGGCAGCTGCAGTCCTCCGGCTTCGCGCAGGGGCAGTAGTTCGCGGCGAGCAGCAGGGTGAAGGCGGCCGGGTAGACGGCGGTCCCGCCGACGCGGGTGATCGACAGCCGGCCGCTCTCGAGCGGCTGCCGGAGCGCGTCGAGCACCCGTGGCGAGAACTCCGGTGCCTCGTCCAGGAACAGGACACCCCGGTGCGCCAGGGAGGCGGCTCCGGGCCGGGCGATCCCGGACCCGCCCCCGACGATCGCGGCGGTCGTCGCCGTGTGGTGCGGGTCCTGGAACGGCGGCCGCGTGATCAGCGGCCCCTCGCGCGGCAGGGCGCAGGCGACCGAGTGCACGGCGGTCACCTCGAGGGCAGCCTCCAGGTCCAGCGGCGGGAGCAGCCCGGGCATCCGCTCCGCGAGCATCGTCTTGCCGCTCCCGGGCGGCCCGAGCAGCAGCGCATGGTGGCCGCCTGCTGCCGCGACCTCGACCGCGGTCCGGCCGATGGGCTGCCCCGCCACGTCGGCCAGGTCCGGCCCCGGCAGCGCGGCGACGGGAGCGGCGACCGGCAGCAGCGGCTCGTCGTAGGGCGCACCGGTCAGCAGCAGGACCAGGTCGCGCAGGCAGCCGACGCCGCGCGCCTGCACCCCCGGCAGCAGCCGCGCCTCGGCGAGGTTCTCCAGGGGGACCACGACGCGGTCGATCCCGGCCCGCGCGGCGGTCACCACCGCGGGCAGCACCCCGGGCACCGCCCGCACCCGACCGTCGAGGCCGAGCTCACCCAGCAGCACCCGACCGAGCAGCGCGCCGGCGGGCAGCACCCCCGCGGCCGCGAGCACGGCGGCGGCCAGCGCGAGGTCGAAGCCGGACCCCCTCTTGGGGAGCGCCGCAGGAGAGAGCGCCAGGGTGATGCGGCGCTGCGGCCAGGACTGCCCGCTGTTGACCACCGCCGCCCGCACCCGATCCCGCGCCTCCGCGAGAGACGCGTCCGGCAGCCCGATCACCGTCAGCCCGGGCAGCCCTTGCGCGAGGTCGGCCTCGACCTCCACCACGTGCCCGTCGATCCCGACCAGCCCCACCGCGTACGCCCGTGCCAGCGCCATGCCACCACCTCCGGGCAGCAGCCAAGGCGCACGACCGCGACGCCACCAGGGGCGAGAACGGATCTGTGGATCAGATCTGGCGGCTGCGGCCCTCCCGGTACGGCGCGCGCAGCTCGCGCTTGAGGACCTTGCCGCTCGGGTTGGGTGCTCGTCGAGCACGCCGATGACCGACACGTCGGCCACCGCGGGGTGCGCGGCCAGGAGGTTCTCGACCTCGGCCGGGTGGACGTTCCCGCCGCCGCTGACGATCATCGCTGTCGGCGGCGCTGACCTGGAACTCCAGGCGCAGGGTGCCGCTGTCCAGGACCGTGCGCCTGCCCGGAAGCCTGCGCCCGTACATGCCCCGGCGCAACGACTCAGAAGGCAGCCCGCAGGTGCTCCAGCGACGGCTCCGCGCCGCGCTGCCGCACGATGCCGATCACGTCGAAGCGCAGCTCGGTGGCGCCCGGTGGCCGGTGCTCGAGCAGCCAGCGGCAGGCCAGCGTCCGCAGCCTGCGCGCCTTGACCGGGCCCACCGCCTCGGCCGGCGAGCCGAAGCCGATGCCGCCGCGCGTCTTCACCTCGACGAACACCACCGTCCCGTCGACGTCGCGCGCGACGAGGTCGAGCTCACCGAGGTCGCACCGCCAGTTGCGCGCCAGCACCTGCATCCCGAGCGCGCTGAGGTGGGCGGCGGCGAGGTCCTCGCCCCACTGGCCGAGGGCGAGGGTGACGGAGGTGGTCATGCACCGACCGTGACGGGCCGACGCGGGAGCGTCCAGCCCGGTCGGCAGGTCTGTGGACGGTCAGTCCTCCTGCGGCAGCCTGATGCCCTTGACGACCTGATGCTCCTGCGAGCTGCCCTCGAGCGGCGCCGTCCCGGACGACGGCACCGACGCGTCGTCGCCCTGTCCCGGCGACTGCCCCGGCGTGCTGTCGGTCGCCTGCGGTCCCATCCGCGCCGCGCCCGCGGCCGTGTCGGTCGTGACCGACTCGCCGTCCGGGGTCTGGCCGTCGAGGCCGGGCGCGCGGTGCGCGGTCCCGCTGCTGGTCTGCCGCGGCTGCGCCGGGTCGACGGCGGCGGGCGCTGGTGCAGCAGCGCCCGGCGTGGACCCGTCCGGCGAGAAGCGGGTCGAGGCCGGGTCCGCTGCCTCGTGCGCGTAGGACCCGCTGGCCGAGGTCTCCGAGCGCAGCGCACCGGGGTGCCGCGGCGCCTGCGGGTCGGCGCTGCCGACGTTCATGCCGTCGAGATCAGGGAGGTCCAGGACGGTCTCGTGCTTCGCCTGGTTGGCGCCCGGGCTGCCCTGCCCGCCCGGCGCGGTGCGGTCGGACAGCGTGACCGTCCCGTCCCCCTGCGTGTCCTCCGGCTGACTGGCCTCGCCCGGCTCGTTGATCGGCATGCCTGCCCCCTACCCCTCGAAGGGCGGGCGACCCCCGGGCATCTCCAGGTCGGGCTTCTCGAGCTTCTCGACGTTGACGTCCTTGAAGGTCAGCACCCGCACGCTCTTCACGAAGCGGGCCGGCCGGTACATGTCCCAGACCCACGCGTCCGTCAAGGTCAGTTCGAACCACACCTCGCCGTCGGCCGAACGAGGCTGCACGTCGACCGCGTTGGCAAGGTAGAACCGGCGCTCGGTCTCGACGACGTAGTCGAACTGCCGCACGATGTCGCGGTACTCCCGGTAGAGCTGCAGCTCCATCTCGGTCTCGTACT
>JBKJQQ010000009.1:0-17931 GCA_046593875.1 Mycobacteriales bacterium
CGTCCTGGTGAAGGCGATGACGTGGACCCAGGATCCGCGGTCCATGTAGGGCATGGTGAGGGAGGGGCCGATGACTCCTGTCAGGGACCTGATCGGGCGGCGTTCGTGGGGGGCGCGCCAGGTCGACGGGTCGGCGCCGTAGGTCTGGGTCAGGGCGGCGAGGCTCTTGTCGAGGGCGGCGAGCATGGCGGCGGCCGGGGTGCGGCCGGCGAGGTAGTCGCGGGACGGGCGCAGCGACGACGCGGCCGGGTTGAGCACCCGCAGGACGAGGTTGTCGGCGGGCGAGGCGTCGTACACATGGCTGGCGACGAAGTCGGACTCCTTGACGACCGCGGGCGGCAGCGAGGCCAGGACCTCGTCGCGCAGGTCGTCCATGTAGCGCATCCACAATGTCTTGGCCGGGCCGTCGGTCACGGTCGCGTCCGTGTACTTCCCCGCCGACGTGCCGGCGCGCGGGCCGTACGTCGTGCCGTCCCAGGCGCGCAGCAGGTCGAGCGCGGCCTTCTGCGCAGGCGTGACCGGCGTGACCGAGGTCAGCAGGTCCTTGAACTCGGGGACGCGCTGGTCGAGGTTGCCGAGCCGGTACTCCGTGGCCCGCAGCGCCTCCGGCGTCATCCTCGGCTGCGCGGCGAGCAGGTCGTGGATCACCTGCAGGCGCTGGGCCTTGCCGGCCGAGCGGCTGGACGCGGGCTCGAGGTACTCGTCGATCCACCCGGTGGCCGGCTTGTTGTTCCAGTTCGCGACGTAGCCGACGGCGGGGTCGACCGTCTGCGGCATCTGGTCGAACGGCACGAAGCCGCGCCGGTCGTGCTCGCCCGTGCCGGGAGCCGGGAAGCGGCTGTCCCAGGTGGTGCTGCGACGAGGGAAGAGCCCCGGGTGCCAGTAGGCGATCCGGCCGTCGGCATCGGCGTAGACGACGTTCTCGTTCCAGGTGACCTGTCGCATGCCGACCTCGAACTCCGCCAGGTTGTCCGCGCGGTTCCACTGCAGGATCCCGTTGACGGTCTCGAGCTCGCGGCGGTACATCGCGTACTGCACGCTGCGGGCGAGATCGCCGGCAGTGGCGACGATCGGGCCGTGGACGGTCCGGCAGACCTCGACGGCCTGGCTGAGGACGGGCGGCCCGGCCGGCACGCCCCGGACCGCTGCCCGGTAGCGAACCGTCTCGGTCCGGCAGTCCGCGGGCTTCCAGGTGCCGTCGTGCAGGTACTCCAGCTTCCCGGCGGTGCGCCGGGTGGTCTCGATGAAGCTGTCGATCGTCTTGCTGTTGCCGGTCGTCAGGCCCCACGCCACGCGCTTGCCGTAGCCGATGCCGACCGTCGGCAGCCCCGGGACCGTCGAGCCGCGCGCGTCGTAGCCGCCGCCGTGCACCTCGATCTCCCACAGCTGCGTCGGGTAGGAGTAGCCGAGCTGCGGCCCGCTGACGAGCATCGCCGCGCCGGTGCTCGTCCGCTTCGGCGCGACGGCGAAGGCGTAGGACCCGCCGTGCAGGCCGTTGCCCCACGCCACCAGCGTGTCGGCCACCTCCGTGAGGCTGCTGCGGACCTGCGGCGGCAGACCGCCGCCCGTCGGCACGGTCGGCGCGGGGAAGGCCCCGGTGCCCGGCCCGGCAGCGAGCTCCTTCGGCAGCGCCAGGGCGTACGCCGCGCTCGTGCGCAGCACGGCGTCCCGCTGCGCCGCCGGCACCACGGCGTTGTCGAAGCGGCCCTCGGCCGTCGGCACGCTGACCGTCGCCTTCTCGTCGGACTGCCAGCGCAGGTCGGTCAGCTGCCCGAGCGCCGGCAGCCCCCCGAGGGCGCGCAGCGTCTCCACCTCGCGGAACTCGTCGCCGCCGGCCGCCGCGACCGTGCGCGTGAGCAGCACGCCGCCGGCGAGGGAGTCGGTGACGGTCCAGCGGGCCGGGAGCGAGGACAGCAGGACGTACTCGGCCGGCAGCAGCGACGGGTTCGTGCGCACGCGCTGGATCCACGCGTCGATGCCCGCGGCGTAGCCCTCGATCGCCTCCTTGGAGGCCTGCGGCAGTGCCGCGAACATCGCGTCGTAGTCGGCCTGGCTGTAGGTCAGCGTCCGCGCCTGGACGTCGGCGGGGATGCCGCTCGGGCCGACGAGCTCGGCGAAGGTGCCGCGACCCAGGCGACGCACCGCGTCCGCGAGGAACAGCCGCTGCTGACCCGCGGCGTAGCCCGCCCCGAACCAGACGTCGCGACCGGTGTCCCCGTAGACCTGCTTGACGCCCTTGGCGTCCTCGTAGATCCGGACGCCCTCCTTGGGCACCTCCGGCGCACCGACGGGGGCCTTGAAGCGGCCGTCCTTGTAGTCGCCGTCCCAGAACATCTCGCGCTGGTCGTCGACGTTCGCGCCGTACTGCCCCGGGTCACCGCTGGCCTGCCCGCGGGCCTGCCCCGTGACGGAGAAGAAGCCGCTGTTGCCCGGCGGCAGGGCCGTCCCGACCTGCATCGGCTGGACGGGCGGCACGTCCGCAGCGAAGGCGGGCGCCGGCACGGCCAGCAGGGCGAGGGCGAGCACGGGGATCACGCTTCGTCGCAGCACCCGTCCATCTTCGCCGACGGGTCTCCGTTCCCTGCCAGGACCAGGTCTGCGCCCCGCGGGGGGTTACGCCGACAAGGCTGCAGGTCTAGCGTCGCGGCCGCCGCCGCTGGTCCCGTGAACCGTGAGGCCGCCCGGTGACGACAGGCATATCAGGAGCCGGCGCCGATCGGGCCGACGCGGACCGGGGGGTCACTCATGAGACGACGTACGACCACGCTGCTGCTGCTGACGGCGCTCCCGGCGCTCGGGCTCGCTGCGCCCCCGGCCGCCGCCACGCACCCGATACCGAGCAGCATGCTGGTCGAGCTGCGCACGGCCGCCGGCGCGCCGGGCGGAACGGTCCGGCTGACCTCGGTCCCGTCAGGGGTCCGCGTGCAGGCGCAGGTGCGCGGGCTTGCGCCGGGCTTCCACGGCTTCCACGTGCACCAGACGGGTTCGTGCGACGGCACCACGGCGCCGCCCTTCACCTCCGCCGGCGGCCACTTCGCGGCGGCCGGCACCGACCACGGCGCCCACGTCGGGGACCTGCCTCCCCTGCACGTCGGCGCCGACGGCACCGCGCGCGCCGAGCTCGTCACCGACGCCTTCACCTTGAGCGACCTGTCGCCGGAGGAGGGCACCCGCAGCCGGGCGCTGGTCGTCCATGCCGCACCGGACAACCTCGCGCACATCCCGCCCCGCTACCGCTTCGGCGGCTTCACACAGGCCGAGACCGGGCCCGACGCGGTGACCAGGGCGACCGGCGATGCCGGCGCGCGCACCCTCTGCGGGGTGACGGGGACTGCTGCCCCCGCCGCTGCAGGTCCGGCCGTCGCCGCCGCCTCGGGGGCCACGGCCACGCTCGTGACGCCGACCGGCAGTCCGCTCGGCACGGTCTCGCTGCGTCAGCTCGCGGACCGCATGGAGGTCCGGGGCCGGCTGTCCGGGCTGACGCCGGGCTTCCACGGCTTCCACGTGCACACCACCGGGAGCTGCGACGGCGGCACCAGCCCCGCGTTCACCTCGGCAGGCGGCCACCTGGTCGGCGCCGGTGGAGCTCACGGTGGCCACGACGGCGACCTGCCCGCGCTCCGTGTGCGCGCTGACGGCACGGTCGACGTCGACGTGGACGTCGACAGCCTGACGGTCGACGAGCTGTTCGACGCCGACGGGGCGGCGCTGGTCGTGCACGCCGCTCCGGACAACCTGGCGCACGTGCCGCCCCGGTACCGGTCCGGCGCCTTCACCGAAGCCGAGGCCGGGCCGGACGCCGCGACGAAGGCAACGGGAGACGCCGGCGCACGTGCGGGCTGCGGAGCGTTGCGCAACGCGGCCGGGGCCCACGTCACCACCGGCCCGACCCGCGCTCTCGACACGCGCACCGGCAGTCCGGTGGGCTCCGGGCGCGAGCTCGAGGTCCGTGTCGTCCCCACCGACGACAGCACGCCCTACGACGCCGCGGTCCTGACGGTGACGACGGTCGCGCCGCTGGTCGACACGGTGGTCGTCGTCGGCCGGCCGGACGATCGCGTGAGCATCGCCGCTCCCCAGGGCCAGGCGCTCGCGACCACGGTGGTCGCGCCGGTCACGTCGTCGGGCACCGTCGTCGTCGGGACCCGCAGCGGCGCCAGCCATGTGCTCGTCGACGTCACCGGGCTGCTCACCACCCGGACACCGCTGGGCGGCGGGCGGTACACCTCCGTCACGCCGCAGCGGCTGGGGCCGGGCCGCTCCCTGGTCGCCGGCACCTCGCAGCGCGTGGTCGTCGCGGGGCGCGCCGGCGTCCCCGCCGACGGGGTCTCCGCCGCCGTCCTGACGCTCACGGCGACGGGACCGACGGCGGGCACGCACCTGACCGTGCTGCCGACCGGCGCTGCCCGGCCGTCGACGTCGTCGCTGAACCTGCGGCGCGGTCAGACCAGAGCCGGCACCGTCGTCGTCCCGCTCGGCAAGGACGGCTCGGTCACCGTCGAGAACAGCGCCGGGACGGTCACCTACCTGGTCGACGTCGTGGGGTGGTGGTCCGCCGGCGGCACGTCCGGCGGGCGGCTCGTCGCCCTGCCCGCCCACGACGCGCCGGCCGCCTCGCTGGCCGCCGGCCAGACGACCGTGGTGCCCCTGGCGGGCCTGGGCGGCCTGCCCGACCGCGGGGTGCGCGCCGTGCTGCTGGCCGTCACGGTGTCCGGGACCAGCGGACGCAGCCACCTCACGGTCCACGCGGCCGGTACGCCCCTGCCACCGACCTCGAACCTCAACTGGGTCCCGGGTGAGCGGCTCACGACGACCGTGCTCGTCCCGCTTGGGGCCGACGGCGCGGTCGCCTTCGCCAACGCGGGAGGCACCGCTGCGCTCCAGGTGCAGGTGCGCGGCTACGTCGACGCGGGCGCACCCTGACGCGCCGGCCCAGGGGGCGGCCGGCACCGGACGGACCTACGATCACGCGGTGAAGACCGTCTCCGGCAAGACCGATCGCGTCGTCATCGTCGGAGCGGGACTGGCCGGTCTGAGCGCCGCCCTGCGCCTGGCCGGGGCCGGTCGCGAGGTGACCGTCCTGGAGTCGGCGGCGGTGCCCGGAGGCCGCAACGGGCTGCTCGAGGTGGCCTCCCCCGGCGGCGACGGGACCTACCGCTTCGACACCGGCCCGACGGTGCTGACGATGCCGGACCTCATCGCCGACGCGCTGGACTGCGTCGGCGAGAAGCTCGAGGACTGGCTGGAGCTCGAGCCCGTCGACCCGCTCTACCGCGCCTACTACCCCGACGGCAGCACCCTGGACGTCAAGGCCGACACCGGGGCGATGGCCGAGGAGGTCGCGCGCGTCTGCGGGGGCGCCGAGGCCAAGGGCTACCTGGAGTACGTCGACTTCGTCTCCAAGCTCTACCGCTACGAGATGAAGGACTTCATCGACCGCAACATCGACTCGCCCTTTGACCTGCTGACGCCCAACCTCGCCCGCCTCGTCGCGATCGGCGGCTTCGGTCGGCTCGCGCCGAAGGTGGAGCAGTACCTGAAAGACCCTCGTACGCAGCGGGTCCTGTCGTTCCAGTCGATGTACGCCGGGCTCTCTCCGTACGACGCCCTCGCCATCTACGCGGTCATCGCCTACATGGACTCGGTCGCGGGCGTGTTCTTCCCCAAGGGCGGCATGCACGCGGTGCCGCGTGCGCTGGCCGGCGCGGCGCAGAAGCACGGCGTCGACCTGCGCTACGGCACGACGGTCAGCCGCGTCCTGGTCGAGCACGGCCGCGCGGTCGGCGTCGAGACCGCCGACGGCGAGCGCATCCCGGCCGACGTCGTGGTGCTGAACCCCGACCTGCCGGTCGCCTACCGCGAGCTGCTCCCGCCGGAGGCGACGCCCGCGCGCGTCAAGCGTCAGGCGTACAGCCCCTCGTGCTTCCTCCTGCTGGCCGGCTCGACGGCGTCGTACTCCAAGATCGCCCACCACAACATCCACTTCGGGCGGTCCTGGCAGGGCGTCTTCGACGAGCTGATCGACAAGAAGCAGCTCATGAGCGACCCGTCGATCCTGGTCACCAACCCCTCGCGGTCCGACCCGGGTCTGGCGCCCGACGGCAAGCACATCTACTACGTGCTGCTACCGACGCCGAACACCTCCGCCGGCATCGACTGGGACGTCGTCGGCCCGCGCTACCGCGACGAGGCCGTCGCCCGGCTGGAGGGGATGGGCTACGTCGGCTTCGGCGACGCGATCGAGGTCGAGGACGTCACGACGCCGGCCGACTGGCAGCGCCGCGGGATGGAGCAGGGCGCGCCGTTCGCCGCCGCGCACTCGTTCTTCCAGACGGGGCCGTTCCGGCCGACCAACCTGGCCCCGAAGGTCGAGGGGGTCGTCTTCGCCGGGAGCGGCACCCAGCCGGGCGTCGGCGTGCCGATGGTGCTCATCAGCGGGCGCCTGGCCGCCGAGCGGATCCTCGGCAAGGACAAGACCTACCGGTCGCGGGCGCTCCGCCTAGCCTCGCCGGTGTGACCCCGCGCCGGCTGCTCGTGGCCGGCACGCTCGGGAGCACGCTGGTCACCGTCGGAGGGTGGGGCAGCGGTGCGCTGCCGCCCGGGCGATCCGGCTTCACCTCCGGGACGCCGCTGGTGGTCGCCGGGATCCTGCTGCTGTCGTTCGCCTGGTGGCGGCTGCGGACCTCGTCCGGCCTCGCGGCGCTGCTGTGGGGCGCGCCGCTGCTGCTGGCCCCGCCGCTGTTCAGCCGGGACGCCTACGCCTACGTCGGCCAGGCCCAGCTGGTCGTCCGCGGGCTGGACCCGTACTCCGTGGGGCCCGGGGCGCTCGACGGGCCGCTGGTCGAGGGCGTCGACGACGTCTGGATCGACACCCCCTCGCCGTACGGGCCGCTGTGGCTGGGACTGGCGTCGCTCGTCGTGCGGGCCTCCGGGGAGCGGCTGCTGCCCGCGCTGCTCGGCATGCGGCTGCTGGCCGTCCTCGGGCTGCTGCTGGCCGCGTGGGCGCTGCACCGGCTCGGCGGCGAGCGCGCGCTGTGGCTCGGCGTCGCGAACCCGCTCGTGCTGCTCCACCTGGTGGCCGGCGCGCACAACGAGGCGCTGATGCTCGGGCTCATGGTCGCCGGGCTGGCGGTGACCTCGCTACCGCTGGCCGCGGTGCTGGTGACGCTGGGGGCACTGGTGAAGCTGCCTGCCATCGCGGCGCTGCCGTTCCTGGTGATGGCGGCGCCGCGTCGCGTCCTGCTCGTCGGCGTGCCTTCTGCGGTGACCGCGGTGGGCGTGTCCTACGGGACCGGCCTGGGCTGGGGCTGGCTGACCACGCTGGACGCCGGCCGGGCGCGGCTGTCGCTGTTCTCGCCGACGACCGGCCTGGGAACGCTGCTGGGGCAGCTCGAGCCGGTACTGGTGCTCGGCTTCCTCGTCGGTGCGGCCGTCGCGGCGGTGCTGCTCTGGCGGGCGCCGGCGCTGGGGCCGGTCCGCGCGCTGGGGCTCGCGCTGCTGGCCGTCTCGCTGCTCCTGCCGGTGGTGCAGCCCTGGTACGTCCTGTGGGGCCTGCTGCCGCTGGCCGCGGTGGCCGGGCCGCGGCTGGCCGCAGCGCTCGGGGCCGGCTGCCTGGTGCTCGCGCTGCTGGTGCTCCCCAGCGGCCGCAACGTCCTCCGGCCGCCGCTCTACGGCGTGCCGACGCTGCTCGCCGTGGCAGCCGCCGTGCTGGTCCTGCGCCGCGACGTCTCCCCTGCGCCCGACCCCCGCCCGACCAGCCCCCCGCCGGCACGCCCCGCCTGACCCGTTTGCCCCCCTGACTCGCTGGACCGGCCCGCCTGACCCGCCCGCACACATCGTGATCGTCTTCGCGGAGTTCACACGCTGGCAAGCCTCCGAAGTGGATCACGATGTGTGCACCTGGGCCGCGCTGAGCACGGCGCGCACGCACTGCACGACGTACTCCGGGTGCTGCACCACGTCCTCCCAGCTGAAGCGCAGCACGCTCCAGCCGGCCTGGACGAGCGCGTTGCCGCGCCGCCGGTCTGCCCTGTAGCTGCGTCGGTCCGCGTGGAAGGCGAACCCGTCCACCTCGACGACCAAGCGCTGCTCGGGCCAGGCGAAGTCGACCCGCCCGATGCGGCCGCCGTCGCGGGCTCGGACCAGGTACTGCGACGTCGGCGGCCGCAGCCCGTGCGCTGCCAGCAGCACGCGCAGCAACGACTCCAGCACCGATCCGCTGCGAGGATCGACCAGCGCGACCACGCGAGCCACCTGCGTACGACCTCGTCCCCCCGGCAGGGCCACCAGCGCCGCGCGCAGCTCCTCGATCGTCACCAGGCTGCTGCGCAACGCCGAGTCGGCGGTCGCGACCGCCTCGGCCATCGGCAGGCTCCGGGCCAGGTCCAGCACGGTGCGCAGCTCCGTCGTCACGCGCAGCCCGTCGCGCAGCACCCAGTCCGTCGGCGCCAGGTCAGCCCGGTGCACCCGCACTCCGTCCCGCCGCAGAGCTGAGCGGTTCCGCTGGACGGTGAGCGTGTCCTGGTCCGGCGTCGTCACCAGCTCCACCCCCCACAGCAGCGCCGCCGCGGTGTGGCTGACCACGGCGTCCAGCGCGACGGCGGCGCACCGCAGGGCCTCGTCCGGTGCGGGCTGCGGCACGTCGGTGAACAGGTGCGGTGTCAGCGGCCGCAGCTCCCCGCGCCGCACCCGCCGCTCCAGCCCCCGCCGGGTCAGACCGGCCCTGCGCAGGTCGCGCCGACGAGCCACCCGGCCCTGACGTGCCAGCAGCTCCTCGACGGCGTCCACGACGAGCATCGAGCCCGGCCGGCCACCCAGGCGCAAGCCCTGCCGCGGCCGCTGTGGACGACCCAGCGACACACATCGTGATCAACAACGCGCCGCGCTGAGCGTGCGGGCCCGCGATGTGGATCACGATGTGTGCGGCCGGGCCGGGGCGGGCCCCGGCGGCGGCACAGCCGATCCCCGGTAGCCGCCCGTGCGGGACGGCGCGGCCGGGCGCAGGGGGTCTGGCAGGCTGGCGCGCGTGAGCAACCGGGAGCTGGACGCGGCCGGCATCCGCGACCCCGCCCTCCGCGCCTCCTACGAGGCCTGCCGTCGCCTCAACGCCTCCCACGGCAAGACCTACTACCTCGCGACGCTGCTGCTGCCGGCTTGGAAGCGCCCGTACGTCCACGCGCTCTACGGCTTCGCGCGCTACGCCGACGAGATCGTGGACGACCTCGGGAGCACGCTGTCCGACGCGGAGAAGGCCGACTGGCTGGTCGGCTGGGGCGAGCAGTTCGTCAAGGACGTCGAGGCCGGCGGCAGCGACCACGAGATCAGCCGAGCGGTCGTCGACACGGTCCGCCGCTGGGACATCCCGATGCACTACGTCGAGGCGTTCCTGGCGAGCATGCGGATGGACCTGACGGTCACCGAGTACGCCACCTACGACGACCTCATGACCTACGTCTACGGCAGCGCGGCGGTGATCGGCCTGGAGATGGTGCCGGTCCTGGAGCCGCTCGTCCCGCGCGAGGTCGCTGACCCGTACGCCAGCGATCTGGGGATCGCCTTCCAGCTCAGCAACTTCATCCGCGACGTCGGTGAGGACCTCCAGCGGGGGCGGGTCTACCTGCCGACGGAGGACCTGGTGGCGTTCGGCGTCACGCGGGAGCACCTCGAGCACGGCGTCGTCGACGGTCCGGTACGCCGGCTGCTCGCCTTCGAGGTCGCCCGCACCCGCGAGATCTACCGCTCCGCGGCTTCCGGCGTACGCCTGCTCCACCCGACCAGCCGGCCCTGCATCGAGACGGCCCTCAAGCTGTACGGCGGCATCCTCGACGAGGTCGAGGCGGCCGACTACGACGTCCTCACCCGGCGGGTCAGCGTGGGGCCGCTCGGGCGCGCAGCAGTCGCCGTCCCGGGGCTGGCCAGGGCCTGGGCCGCCCGCCGGTAGCAGGAGAACGCACTGCTGCGGCGAACCCAGTACGAACCGCTCCTGGAGGTCTCGTGTCCCGTCGTCCCACCGCTGCCGCGCTCGCCCTGTGCACGGGCGTCGCGCTCGCGCTGCCCGCCGTCGTCGGCACCACCACGGCCTCCGCCGCGCCGCCGGCCGCCGCCGGCAAGGCCTGCCCCGCGCCCGCCGCGCTGACCTTCGCCGAGCCGACGTACGTCGACAAGGAGCGGGCCGGCGGTGAGCCGCTGGTGGCGACGCTCCCGGGCGGCCGCCTGATCTACAGCGCGCACGCCGGCACCACGCACTTCTTCACGCCCGAGGCGCCGAACCCGGGCACCACGGCGTTCGTCGAGAACTACACCGGCCAGACCTACATCTGGACCAGCGACGACAACGGCAAGACCTGGCAGTTCCGCCCGCGGGTGGGGGCCAACAACCTGCCGCTGTCCGGCTTCTCCGACCCCGAGGTCGCGATCGACGCCGCCGGCAACGTCTTCTTCTCCGAGATCAACCTGGCCAACGTCGCGGTCAGCAAGAGCGCGGACAAGAGCCAGACCTACAGCCAGCAGAACTTCTTCGGCGCGATCCTCACCGACCGGCAGTGGATGGAGGCCGACCGCGAGAACGAGCTGTACTTCGTCGCGAACGCCTTCGGCGGCGGCACCGGCACCGTCCCGTCCCCCGGCCTCGGGCACTTCATCTCCAAGAGCACCGACGGCGGCAAGACGTTCAGCACCAACATCCCCGACCGCGAGGGCGGCGCCGGCATCGGCGACATCCGCGTCGACAAGCGCACGGGCACCGTCTACGAGACCCACCACCCGTCCTTCGGCACCGGCGCCGGCACCCTGTCGATGGCGTCGTTCCGCAACGCGCGCTCCGGCGACCTCAAGCCCGAGACCACCGTCATCGCCGAGGACGTCAACGCCGTCAGCCACTGGCCGGCCTTCGACCTCGACCCCGAGGGCAACCTCTACGTCGTCTGGGACGAGAGCGGCCGCGGCGAGCGGGCGGCCGGCATCTGGTACGCCACCTCCAAGGACGGCGCGCGCACCTGGACCGCCCCGATCCGGGTCGACAAGACCGGGAACACCGACATCTGGCCGTGGCTGGCCGTCGGCGACAAGGGCCGCGTCGCGATCTCCTGGCTCGAGGCCGACGTCGCCCTGCCCGACAACGACGCCGAGACCGCCGGCGACCACGGCTGGCGCATCGTCGGCGCGGCGACCACGACCGGCCTGGGCTGCGCCGGCGGCGGCACGCCGAGCTTCAGCGTCGCGACGGCCACCAAGGAGCCGGTGCACACCGGCACCATCTGCCAGGGCGGCACCACCTGCCAGGCGTTCGCCATCGACCGGCGCCTCGGCGACTACTTCTCGATGGAGGTCGACGGGACCGGCCGCATGTACATGGGCTACTCCGACACCCGGACCCCCGCCGCCGTGTCGCTGCCCGGGTTCGTGCGGCAGTCCGGCGGTCCGTCGCTGCTCGCCCCGAAGTCGGCGCCCGGCAAGGTCCCGACGTCCGACACCGGTCAGCCCGCCCCGGCCGTCGAGCCGGTGACCGTCGCCGGCGGTGCGCTCCCGGCCACCGGCGCCAGCGTGCTGCTGCCGTGGTCGGCCGCCTTCCTGCTGCTCGGCCTGGGCCTGGCGCTGCGCCGTCGGCGCGCCGTCTAGAGGTTCAGGAACGGGCGCAGCGGGGACGACCCTGCCGTGCCCCAGGACGAGCGTGCAGCCACCAGCGACGGCCCCGACCCCGATCCGGCGGTGACCGCCGGCCTCGACAGCGGCGGGAGCTTCCAGCCCGGCGACACGTCGCCCGACTCGGACTCGATGTCGGGCGCGGTCGGTGACGACCGCAAGAACACCCCGAACATGGGACCGGTCAGCGGCAACCGCACGCCGATGTTCATCGCGCTCGGAGTGCTGGCGTTCTTCGTGATCGCCACCGCCGTCATCACGGGTGCGAGCTTCTTCCCGAGCTAGGCCTGCGCCCCCAGAAGACCCACCAGGCCAGCGTCTGCACGACCAGGGCGAAGCCGAACAGCAGGTCCTCCAGCGGCGCGAAGACGATGCGTCCGTCGCCGAGCAGCTGCGGTGTCTCGCCGGCCGTCGACGTGCTGCCGGTGATCGCGTCGCCGTCGTAGAAGACGATCCCGCGCCCGGTCAGGACGCCGTTGGTGACCAGCTGGAAGAACACCACGATCGCGTACGCGACCCAGAACGCCTTGCGGGTCAGCAGTCTGGTGCGCAGCACGAACAGGTCGAGCACGACCGTCGCGCCGACGCCGAGCAGCGCGGCCTGCGTGTAGGTCACGGCTCGTCGCCGACGGTCCAGCCCTTGACCGCACGTACGGCCTCCAGGGTGAGGATCGCGCAGACCGGGATCACGAGGAAGAACAGCAGCTCCTCCAGCGGTAGCCCGCCGAGCGAGATCCCCGTGACCTGCGCCGGGTCGTAGTCCCAGTGCCCCGCCCGGATCGCCAGGACGTCCCACACGACGAAGACGACGACGACGGGCAGCAGCGTGCGCAGCAGCCGGCCCCAGCGCGCGTAGACGCGTGTCTTCAGCACGACCTCGAGCGGCGCGGTCCCGATCAGGCAGAAGGCGAGCACCAGCAGGTACGACAGCTGCGTCACGCGAGCCGGGCCTTCAGCCGTGCGGCGGCCTCGTGCGGGTCCGCCGCCTCCGTCAGCGCGCGCACGACGACGACCCGGGTCGCCCCGGCCGCGAGCACCAGGTCGAGGTTGCCCTCGTCGATCCCGCCGATCGCGAACCACGGACGCTCGGTGGTCAGGCCCGCCGCGAAGCGGGTCAGCGGCAGGCCCGGCGCCGGACGCCCGGGCTTGGTGGGCGTGGGCCAGGTCGGTCCGACGCAGAAGTAGTCGACACCCGGCTCGAGGGCGGCAGCCGAGACCTGCTGCTCGTCGTGGCAGGACCGGCCGACGAGCACGTCGCCACCGAGGATCCGGCGGGCGGCAGCAACCGGCAGGTCGTCCTGGCCGAGGTGCAGCACGTCCGGGCGGGCGACCGAGGCGACGTCGGCGCGGTCGTTGACCGACCACAGCGCGCCGTGCCGGGCGGCGGCGGAGGCCAGGACCTCGCACAGGGCGATCTCCTGCTTGGCCTCCAGCCCCTTCTCGCGCAGCTGCACGACGTCGACCCCGCCGGACAGCACCGCGTCGAGGAACTCCGGCAGGTCCGGGCGCGAGGGCGTGCACAGGTACAGCCGCGCGTCGGTCAGCCGGGCGTGCCGGGAGCGCCCGTCAGCCACCGGCCACCGCCCGGACGAGCTCGATCCGGTCGCCGTCCTGCAGCGGCGTGACGGCCAGCTCCGAGCGGAGCAGCGCTATGCCGTTGTGCTCGACCACGACCGATCCCACGCGCAGCCCGAGCGAGGCCACCAGCGCCGGCAGATCGGTGCCGTCGGGCACGTCGGACGCGCGCCCGTTCACGGTCAGCAGCACGGGTGCGAGCCTAGTGGCGGGGCATGATCGGCCGCATGACCGACGACAAGCACGACCCGCCCGCGCGCGTCCGGCTCGGCAACCGCGCGCTGGTGGTGATCGAGGACGTCGTCTACGTCTCGATCGCGTGCCTGCTGGCGGCCGGCGCGCTCGTGCTCGTCGTGCGCGCAGCGATCGAGCTGTTCGACGGTGCGCAGCAGAAGGGCGGCGAGGCGCTGATCGACACCCTCGACGCGATCCTGCTGATCTTCATCTTCGTGGAGCTGCTCTACGCAGTGCGGATCACGCTGAAGGAGCGGCAGATCGTGGCCGAGCCGTTCCTGGTCGCCGGGATCCTGGTCTGCATCAAGGAGATCATCGTCCTGGCGGTGAAGAGCCCGACCGAGTACATCGACAAGGGGCCGGAGTTCGCCCGCGCCATGGTCGAGGTCGGGCTGCTCGGCGTGATGGTGCTCGTGCTCGCGTCGGCCGCGGTCGTGCTGCGGCGCAAGGAGCGCGAGCCCGAGGAGAACGAGAACACCCAGAACGCCGGCTAGGGGCGCTGGGTCTCAGAACCCCAGCGCCTGTGCGCGCCGCTTGATCTCCGTCGCGCGGTTCTCGTGCAGCGCCTGCAGCGGCGTCCCCGGCAGCGTGTCGTCGGGCGTGGTCAGCCAGCGCAGCGCCTCGTCCTGGCTGTAGCCGGCGTCGCGGAGCAGGGTCAGCACCGGGACGAGGTGCTTGACGACCTGGTCGCCGTCGAGCTGCTCCGCGGGGATCCGGACGCCGTCGTCGGTCTGGATGCTCAGCAGGTGGCCGGCCTTCACCAGGTCGCGCACGCCGGTCGGCCCGATGCCCATGCGCTCGGCCACCTCGGTCTGCGTCAGCATCTCCACGAGGTCAGACTACGGAGACCGGCGCTCCGCCGACCGCCGCGCTGGCCCGGGCGGCGTCGAGCACGGCGGCCGTCTGCCGCGACTCGGCCAGCGGCAGCACCCAGCCGGGCCCGCCGCGGAGCACCGCGCTGACCTCCTCGACCATGATCCGGTAGGCGTTCACCGCAGGGACGGGCAGCCGCTCGGTGCCGCGGCCGTCCGAGACCCACAGCTCGGTGGCGGCGTTCCAGGAGGTGTACGGCTCGTCCCGAAGCTCGAGCTCGCCCCGCTCGCCGGTGATCACCAGCCACTGGCCGTCGACGCCGGTCATGCCCGCGTGCACCTCGGCCTCGGTGCCGTCGGCCCAGCGCAGGACCGCGCGGGTGTCGTGGTCGACGCCGGTCGGCCCGAGCAGGGACTGCGCGACGACGTCCTCGGGCAGCCCTCGGCCGGCCGCCCACAGGCAGGCCGACACCGCGTAGCAGCCGACGTCGTACAGCGCTCCCCCGCCCCGCGCCGGGTCCAGCCGGTAGTTGCCTTCGAGGCTGCCGTCGAAGCGGAAGCCGGCGGCGACGTGCTGCACCGCCCCGAGGTCGGCGAGCCGTGACTGCGCGAGGCGCACGCGGGGGTGCCAGCGGTACCAGGACGCCTCGACGCAGAGCAGGTCTCCTGCGGCCGCGACCAGCTGGTCGACCTCGGCGGCGGTGAGGGCCAGCGGCTTCTCGCAGAGCACGTGCTTTCCGGCCTCCAGCGCCCGGAGCGCCCACGGCAGGTGCTGGTCGTTGGTGAGGCTGACGTAGACCGCCTCGACCTCCGGATCGGCCAGCAGCGCGGCGTAGTCGTCGTACGCACGGCCGGCGGGATCCAGCGCCTGCGCGCGAGGCAGGTCACGGGCGGCGGCGGCGTGCAGCACCGCACCGTCGGCCTCCCGGACAGCGGCGCCGACGACGCCGGCGATCATCCCGGCGCCGAGGAAGCCCCAGCGGACCGGGTCGCTCACGCGGGGACCGGAACCGGCCGCCCGCCGTCCAGCGCCGACAGGGTGGCCGCCTGCATGACGGCGATGTTGCGGCGGCTGCCCTGCGGCGTGACCGACATCGGCGCGCCGGACAGCAGCGCGTCGGCCAGCTCGCGGTGGAACGGCTGCGACGGCGGTGCCGCGACCGCCAGCGCCGTCGACGACCCGTCCGCGTCGAACAGGGACAGCGCGGCGGGCGCGTCCGACACCGCGAAGCGGTCCTCGAGCACGAGGCCGATCGGGGAGCGGCTCACGATGCGCTCCTGCTGCCAGTGGCCGACCAGCCCGCCCTGGGTGCCCAGGACGTAGAACTTGGGCTTGCGCACGGCGGCCAGGTCGGAGTGCGTGAACTCCGCCTCGACGCCGTCGGTGAAGTGCAGCAGCACGCGGGTGTGGTCGGCGTTGGTGACGTCGTGCCAGACGCGCTTGTGCGCGGTCGCCGACACCCACTCGACCTGCTGCGGCATGAGGTCCAGGACCCAGTCCAGGTAGTGGCTGCCCCAGTCGTAGATGGCGCCGCCGCTGATCTCGGCGTCGCTGTGCCAGAAGTTGCACGGGTGGTCGTAGCCGCCGACGAAGGTCTCCAGGTGGAACACCTCGCCCAGCCGGCCGCTACGCACCGCGCGCTTGACCGCGAGGTAGTCGGCGTCCCAGCGGCGGTTCTGGTAGACGGCCAGCGTCAGCCCGGCGTCCGCCGCGGCGGCGATCTGGCGGTCGGCCTCCTCCACCGTGATGCAGAACGGCTTCTCGACCACGACGTGCTTGCCGGCCTGCAGCGCGCGCAGCACCCAGTCGGCGTGGGTGTTGGGCGGCGTCGACACGATGACCAGGTCGACGTCGTCGTCGGCCAGCAGCGCCTCGCCCGCGGCGTGCCCGCGGACGTCCGGGACGAACTCGCGGGCCGCGTCGATGCGGAGCGGGTTCGGGTCGCAGACGGCCGCCAGGGACAGCCCCTCGGTCAGCCCGATCGCGACGGCGTGCTCGTGCCCGATGGCGCCGTAGCCGAGCATCCCGATCCGGACCGGCGCCGTGTCGCGCAGGCCGAGGACGTGCCGCAGCACGCGGGCCACGATCCGCGCGAAGGCCGGGTCGGCGTACGTCTCGGGGGTGGAGCCGACGGTCAGCGCGCCGACGCCCGTGGCGGGCCGCCAGGTCGCGACCGGGTGGTCGGTGAAGGCGCTGTTGGCGGTGAGTAGCTGCTCGACGTCGTCGGCGACCTTGTCCTGCAGCGGCCACGTGTCGGTGACCACCAGCTCCTCGCCGCCGAGGCGGGCCGCGACCTCGGCGCCGTCGCGGCCGGGCCGGACCCGCACGGCGTGCACCGGCAGCAGTCGCCCGGGCAGCAGACCGGCGGCGTCGGCCAGCGCAGGGCCGGGCTGCGGGCCGACCAGCAGCACGGGGACCGCGGCCTCGAGCAGCACCGCCTCGAGCTCCCGCGGCACCCCCTGCGGCGCCAGCACCAGCAGCGCCGAAGCGGACGGGTCCGGACCCTCCAGGAGCGAGAAGCCGGACAGGGCGAGGGTGGCGCGGAGGGCGTCGCCCTGGCCATCGGGGAGCCCGGCGGTCAGGACGCCCAGGCGCGCGGTGCGTTCGGTCACCGTCGGAGAGTAGGCGGATCCGGGCGATCCGGCTGATCAGGCCGCCTTCAGCGGGACGTCCGGGTCCGCCAGCCGGGCCACGTCCACCGCGTCGCCGATGCGCTTGCGCGCCTGGGAGAGGTCGCGCGGCCGGTCGACGGCCAGGTAGGCGGTGAGCCGGTCCCCCTGCAGCCAGCCGACACCCCACCCGTCGGCGTCATCGGGCGACCCGCGGTGCACGACCCGGTCGCCGGCCCCGGCGTGGCCGACGTGCTGCAGGCGGTGGCCCAGCTGCTCGGACCAGAAGTACGGCACCGGGTCGTGGACGGTCGGCCTGCCGAGCAGCGTCGCGACGGCGGCGGTCGGCCCCTGCAGCGCCTCGTCCCAGTGCTCCACGCGCAGCCGCGTCCCGAACCGCGGCGACCACCGCGCCGCGCAGTCCCCCACCGCGACGACGCCGGGCCACGAGGCCGCCAGGTGCTCGTCGACGACCACGCCGCTGTCCAGCGCGAGGCCGCTGTCCGCGAGCCAGCCGATGTCGGGGCGCGCGCCGACGCCCACCACGACCACGTCCGCGGGCAGCCGCACCCCGCTGCGGAGGGTCACGCCCTGCGGGTCCACGGCGGCGACCGGCGAGGACAGCCGGAGCTCGACACCGGCCTCGGCGTACCAGGGCACGGTGAGCGCCCCGACCGCGCCGAGCGCCGCGGCGAGCGGGTGCGGTGCCGCCTCGACGACCGTGCACGTCGCCCCGCGGGCCACCGCCGCTGTCGCCACCTCCGCCCCGATCCAGCCGGCACCGACGACGACCACGCGGGCGCCGGGCACCAGCAGGGCGCGCAGCCGCAGCGCGTCGTCCAGGGTACGCACCACGTGGCCCGTCCCCCAGGGGTCCACAACCCGGGCACCGCACGCCAGCACGAGCCCGTCGTACGGCACCTCGCCCGTGCAGGTGTCGACGACGCCGGGGCGCAGGGCGGTCGCCGTCACACCGAGCCGGACGTCGGCCTCCCACGGTCCCTCGAGCGGGCTGCTGTCCGCCTGCCCCAGCAGGACCTGCTTGGACAGCGGCGGCCGG
>JBKJQQ010000078.1:0-7439 GCA_046593875.1 Mycobacteriales bacterium
CGACGGCGTGAAGGCCTCAGGTGCCGTGGAGGACAAGGACTTTCCGGAGGTCTTCGGGCGCATCTCGTTCTTCGTCAATGCCGGCATCCGCTTCATCACCGAGATGTGCAAGATGCGCGCCTTCACCGAACTCTGGGACGAGATCGGCGTCAATCGCTATGGCATCACCGACGAGAAGCACCGCCGCTTCCGCTATGGCGTGCAGGTGAACTCGTTAGGGCTCACCGAGCAGCAGCCCGAGAACAACGTCTACCGCATCCTCCTTGAAATGCTGTCCGTCGTGCTGTCGAAGAATGCCCGCGCCCGCGCCGTCCAGCTGCCTGCCTGGAACGAGGCGCTGGGCCTGCCGCGCCCCTGGGACCAGCAGTGGTCGCTGCGCCTGCAGCAGGTGCTCGCCTTCGAGACCGACCTGCTCGAGCACGACGACCTGTTCGAGGGGTCCGTCGTCGTCGAGCGCAAGGTGTCCGAGCTGAAAGACGCTGTGCGCAAGGAGATCGACACCGTGCAAGCGATGGGCGGCGCGGTCGCGGCGGTCGAGTCCGGCTACATGAAGTCGGCACTGGTGGCTTCGCACGCCGAGCGCCGCCGCCGCATCGAGGCCGGCGAGGACGTCGTCGTCGGCGTCAACAGGTTCACGACCACCGAGCCCAACCCGCTCACCGCGGACGTCGAGGGCTCGATCATGACCGTCGACCCCGAGGTGGAGCAGCAGGCGATCGACGCCGTGCGCGCCTGGCGCGAGGGGAGGGACGCCGCAGCCGTCGACGAGGCGCTGCGCGGCCTGCGTGACGCGGCGAAGACGGACGCCAACCTCATGACCGCGACCGTCGCCTGCGCGAAGGCGGGTGTCACGACCGGCGAGTGGTCAGGTGCCCTGCGCGAGGTCTTCGGCGAGTACCGCGCCCCCACGGGCGTGTCCGGCGCCATGGCGTCCGGCGAGGCCGGGTCGGCGATCGCCGCGGTGCGTGAGGCCGTGAAGCAGACCGGCGACGAGATGGGTGTGCGCCTGCGCTTCCTGGTCGGCAAGCCCGGGCTCGACGGGCACAGCAACGGCGCCGAGCAGATCGCCGTACGCGCGCGTGACTGCGGCTTCGAGGTCGTCTACCAGGGCATCCGCCTGACCGCGGCGCAGATCGTGTCGGCCGCCGTCGAGGAGGACGTGCACGTCATCGGCCTGTCGATCCTGTCCGGCTCGCACATGGAGGCGGTGCCCGCGGTCCTCAAGGGTCTGCAGGCGGCCGGCGTCGGGGACGTGCCGGTCGTCGTCGGCGGCATCATCCCGGAGGGGGACGCGAAGCGACTCAAGGAGCAGGGCGTCGCCGCGGTCTTCACGCCCAAGGACTTCGAGCTCACCGACATCATGAGCGCCGTCGTCGGCGTCGTCCGCGACGCGAACGGCCTGCCTGCGCTCTAGTAGCGCCGGCGGCGTACCAGGTGGCTCGGCGGCGTCCTGGCGTAGCCGCCCGCCTTGGTGAGAGCGCCTGCCACGCGGGGGTTCTTGGCGCGCAGGCCGAGCGCCTGCAGCACCCGCCCGACGAGCGGGAGCAGGACGGCGAACAGCACCCAGGTGCGGATCCGCGAGGACAGGAACGCCATGATCATGGGGGCCACCTACCCCGATCGGCGCGGCAGCAACTCCGGGCGGCCGATGCGGACGTCGACCCCGGGCGACCACAGCACGTGCGGCTCGCCGTCCACCGGCAGTCCGGCGGTCGCCACCAGGTCGTCGTGCAGGTCGAGCACCCGGGCGCGGTGCAGCAGCCACTCCGGGTGGTCGACCGGCGCCCACGCGGTCCGCCCGCCGTGGAAGCGCGAGTAGAGCCCCCAGCGGGCCGTGAGGAACAGCGACAGCTCGTCCGGCTCGTACCGCTCGCCGATCTCGACCCGGACGACGCCGCCGGCGCCGGGCGGCCCCGGCCACCGGCGCGAGGTCTCGTACGCCACGGTGCTCTGGCCGTGCCGGACCGACATCCGCGCCCACAGGTACGGGAGCGCGTAGGCGGCCTGCGCGACCAGCACCGGCAGCAGGCGGGAGGCCTCGAGCGAGCGGAAGACCACGCCGCGACGGCCGTCGTCGTCGACGGCGTAGAGCCGGACGTTGGTCTCCGGGAAGCCGGACAGCCACGGCAGCGGCGGCGACCCCAGCACGCGGACGCCGGCCATGACGAACGGGACGAGTCCGACGTACGTGCGGCCGTCCAGCAGGTCGGGCGTCGTGCCCGTGGGCAGCAGCGGCGTGACCAGCTGGGGGTCGACCGGCCAGTGCAGCATCGTCAGGTCGCGCCAGGACTGCCGGAAGACCGGAACGCGCACCGGGTGCGGGGGCGTTCTGGTGAGGGGGTCGGGCGTCATGCGCCCAGCCTCCCCGTTGTCCGGCGGGCCTGCAGTCCGGGCCGCAGACTGCCGACAACGACCTGGACGACTGCCCTGACCTCGGAGCCCTCATGAGCCTCGCCGCTGTGCCGCCCGTGGTGCCCGGCCGTCCCGACGCGGCGGCCGTGGCGGCGCGCCTGGTCGCCGGCGTGGAGCAGGTCGTGCACGGGCGACGCCGCCAGGTCGAGCTGGTGGTCTGCGCCGTCCTGGCTGGTGGACACGTGCTCGTCGAGGATGTCCCGGGCAGTGGGAAGACCACCCTGGCAAGGGCTTTCGCACACTGCCTCGGCGGCGACTTCCGCCGGATCCAGGGCACGGCCGACCTGCTGCCGGCCGACATCACCGGCAGCGGCGTGTGGGAGCCCGAGCGCCGGGCGTTCTCGTTCGTCCCCGGACCGGTCTTCGGGCACGTGGTGCTCGTCGACGAGCTCAACCGCACGCCGCCGCGCACCCAGTCGGCCTTCCTCGAGGCGATGGACGAGGCAGCGGTGACCGTCGACGGCGTGCGCCACCCGCTGCCGGACCCGTTCGTCGTGCTGGCGACGCAGAACCCGCTCGAGCAGTTCGGCACCTACCCGCTTCCCGAGGCCCAGCTCGACCGCTTCGCCGTCACGCTCACCCTCGGGACCAACGACCCGGCGACCGAGCGGCGGGTCGTGCGCGAGCAGCTCGACCATGCCACGGTCGACGAGCTGCAGGCCGTGACGTCGCCGGCGGAGCTGGTCGCGGTCCGGCGCGAGGTCCGCCGCACGCACGTCGCGGACGCGGTGCTCGACCACGCGGTCCGCGTCGTCGAGGCCACCCGCGCGCACCCGGGGGTCCTGCTCGGCGCCAGCACGCGGGCCGCGCTGACCCTGGTGCACGTGGCGCAGGCCCGCGCGCTGCTCGGCGGCCGCGGGCACGTCTCGCCCGACGACGTGAAGGTGCTCGCGCCGGCCGTGCTCGGCCACCGACTGGTGCTGCGCGACGGCGGTGGTGGCGTGGGGCGCGGCCAGGCCCTGGTGGCCGAGCTGCTCACGCACGTCGCCGTCCCGCTGAGCTCGTGAGACCCACCCGCGGGGTTGCCGGCGCCGTCGTCATGGCCGGGGTCCTGCACCTGCTCGCCCGCATCACCGGTGTCGCCTGGTTGTCCCTGGCCGCCGGCGCCTGCCTCGCCCTGCCGGTGGCGGCCCTCCTGCTCAGGCCGCGGCTGGACCGCCTCGAGGTCCGCAGCGACCCGGTGCAGGCCCGCGTCGGCGACCGGGTCGAGCTGCGGCTCCTGGTGCGCAACACCGGCACCCGGCCGACGCCTGCGCTGCGGCTGACCGACCGCGGACCGGGGCTGTCCCCGGTCGTGCTCGCCGTCCCGCCGCTCCGGGGCGGCGGCGAGGTGTCGGCCGTGCTGACGCGGACGGCTCAGGGGCGCGGCCGCCGGGCGGCGAGCGGGGTGGAGCTGCTGACGCTCGCGCCGTTCGGCCTGCTGCGCACGGTGCGCACGGTCGAGGTTCCCGGGCCGTTCGTCATCGCACCGCGTCGCGTGCCGGCCGCTGAGCTCGTCGCCGGGGGGCAGGGCGAGGGCGGCGCGTCCCGTCCGGTCGCCGGCCTCGGGACCGAGGTGCTCGGGCTGCGCGCCTGGCGACCGGGGGACGGAGCCCGCGCTGTCGCCGCGCGCGCCACGGCCCGGCACGGACGACCGGTCGTGCTCGAGCGCGAGCGCGACACCGGCCCGTCGGTGGTGCTGCTCTGTGCTGCCGCGGGCAGCGGCGCGGCTTGGGAGGCGGTCCTCGAGGCGTCGTGTGCCGTGGCCGAGGAGGCGGTGCGCCGGGGTCGTCCGCCGGTCCTGCTCGCGACCGGCCTGGCGCCGCCGGAGCGGCCCGGGCTCGGTGCCGTCCTGGACTGGCACGCGCGGCTGGACGAAGCGGCGCCGCTGGACACCGCGACCCTGGACCGTGCCGTGCGCGCGGCCGGGCCTGGCGGGGCCGTCGTGCTGCTGGCGCCGCCGTCGCTCGGCCCGGACCGCGTGGCGACGGTGCGTCGTTCGTGCGCGGCCGCGGCGGCGCGGCTGACCGTGCTGGGGCGAGCAGCATGACAGCGACCGGGATGCGCCGGGCGGGTCTGGTCGCCCTGCTGTGCGGACAGCTGGCTGCGGCCTCCTCGGCGGTCCTGCCGCTCGCGCTGCTGCCGGTCGTCGCCCTGGTCGCCGTGGCCGCCGAGCGCGTCTCCGCCCGGCCGGGTCGCGAGCGGCTGCTGCGCGGGGTCGCCACGACGGCCGCGTTCCTGCTGACCCTGGTCTTCCTGCCGCAGGTGGTCGGGGGCGCCGGGGGGCTGCGCGAGGTCCTCGGGACGCTGCTGGTCGGCATCGCCGCGGTCCAGCCGCTCACCTGGGGCAAGGTCCGCGACGTGCAGACCGGCGTCGTCGCCGCGCTGGGACTGCTCGTGCTCGGGGCCTCCTTCGCCCCGGACGTGCTGGTCGGGCTGCCGCTGCTGGTCGGCTGGGTGGCCTGCGTGACCGCGCTCGTCCTGGCGGTGCGCGAGCAGGCCCACGAGGGCGTCGACGTCGTGCTGCGGGCGCCCGCCCCGCGCGGTCAGGTCCCGGCCGCCGCCGGCCTGGCGGCGGTGCTCGGGCTCGTGGCCTTCCTGCTGGTGCCGGTGCCCGAGGACGCCGGGCTGCAGAGCCGGCTGGCCGCAGCCGCCCAGGGCTCCGGTCTGACCGGAGGTGGGCGGGGCGCGCCCGGCGCCTACACCGGCGACCGCGTCGACCTGCGCGTGCGCGGGGACCTGACCGACGAGCCGCTGGTCGTCGTCCCGCGCGACTCCCCGGCCCTGTGGCGCAGCGGCATCTACACCGACTGGGACGGCACGACCTGGCAGCGCGACGACGAGGGTCGCCGGCGCATCCCGGGCCCGCCGTTCCAGGTGGCCGCCGCCGACGGCCCGACCCGGACGGACGACGTGCGGCTCGAACGGCGTGCCCTCGGGGTGATCTGGGCGCCCGGTCCGGTGGTGCGCCTGGAGGACACCCGTGGCGGCGTCTTCGTCGACCGGCTCGGCGCGACGACGGGGCTCATCAGCGCGCAGTACCGGGTGACGACCGAGGCGGTCACGCCCAGCGACGACGAGCTCCGCCGGAGCAGCGGCGCGGACGAGACCGACCCCCGCTACCTCGCCCTGCCCGCGGCGCTGCCGTCCCGCGTCACCGACCTCGGTCGGCAGCTCGCCGACGGTGCGGGCAGCCGGATCGAGGTGGTGCGCCGGGTCGAGCGGTACTTGGCCGAGACCGCCCGCTACGACCTGGACAGCCCGGTGCCCGGCCCCGGTGAGGACGCGGTCGACCGGTTCCTGTTCGTCGACAAGGTCGGCTTCTGCGAGCAGTTCGCCGCGGCGGAGGCCCTGCTGCTGCGGGCCGCCGGCATCCCGACCCGCTTCGTGACCGGCCTGGGTTACGGCGTCGAGACCGGACGCGACCGGCGGACCTACCGGCAGAAGGACCTGCACGCCTGGGTCGAGGTGTTCCACCCCGGCACCGGGTGGGTGTCCTCCGACCCGACACCGCCGACGACCCAGCTGGCGAGCGCCCCGCTGCGGGTGCGCGTCGTCGCGCAGCTGACGCGGGCCCTGCAGCGGGCCGATGACGTACCCGGGGGACGGCCGGCGCTCGCTGCCGGGCTGCTCACGGCAACCGCCTTGACCGCGGGCGCCCTGCTGGTGCGCCGCCGTCGCCCGCTGCGGGAGGTGCTCGTGAGCGCGCCCCCCACCGGCCGTGAAGGCCCTGCCCTGCAGGCGTTCCTGCGCTACGACGAGCGGCTGGGCACGCGCCGACGCCGCCCCGCCGAGTCGCTGGGCGAGCTGCAGCAGCGACTCGACCCGCCGGAGCCGGTCCGCCGCGCGCTGGTGCTCGTCGACGAGGAGCTCTACGCCGCCGTGCCACCCGTCGCCGCCGAAGACGCCGCGGGGCTGCTGGAGCGGACTTAGCCGGCGGTGCGCACACAACCTCCTGTTTCGTCGATCGCCGGCGGTCAGTGGCGCGGAGGTCCGGGCACGCCCCAGAGCGCAGCGACGTGCGAGGCGTCGGTCCCGCAGCACCCGCCGAGGACCTCCAGCGACGGCACGAGCGCGAGCAGCTCCAGGACGCCGGTCCGCAGCAGGTCGCGGTCGCCCTCGTCGAGCACCTCCATCACGTCCAGCTCGGCGTGCGTCAGCGTGGAGGCGTTCGGCCGGAAGCACTGCAGGCGCTCCTGCCACGCGCCGCCGTCGAGCGCGGGCAGCAGGTGCGCAGGGTGAGCGCAGTTCACGCCGTACCAGTCCGCCGCGGCGAGTGCGTCCG
Source organism: Mycobacteriales bacterium (assembly GCA_046593875.1). Taxonomy (GTDB): domain Bacteria; phylum Actinomycetota; class Actinomycetes; order Mycobacteriales; family SCTD01; genus SCTD01. The sequence continues at coordinate 6,677 of JBKJQQ010000078.1, forward strand.
CCTGCGCGACGGCGTCCCGCAGCGGCGTGCCGTCCGGCAGGCGCCCGTCGGTCTCGACCGTGAAGGAGACGCCGACCGGCACGCCGACCGCGCGGGCCGCCTCCACGACCCCGACCGCCTCGGCGACCTCGCTGAGCGTCATTGCGTGCACGACGTCGACGCCGGCTGCCGCCAGGCTCGCCACCTGCGGCCGGTGGTACTCCGCCGCCTCCTCGGCCCGGTGGCCTGCGGCCACGTAGCCGTCGCCGCGGGGGCCGACGACCCCCGACAGGCGCGTGCTCGTCCCGGCCGGTGCCTCGCCTCGCACGAGGTCGACGGCGGCGCGGTTGACCCGGTCCAGGGCGTCCGCGTCGTATCCGAGCCGGGCGCCCCAGTCCCGGTTGGCCCGCCACGTCGGCGTCTCGAGCACCAGGCCCGCCCCGGCCGCCGCCGCGATGCCCGCGTAGTCGCGGTAGTAGTCGCGCAGCACCTGCGCCGACTCCGGCCGCTCCACGAGGGGGAAGGCCGCGAACTCCGGCAGGTCGAGCCCGCGGTGGAAGAGCAGGTCGGTCTCCAGACCGCCGTCGGTCACCCAGGTCGGCACGGCGACTCCTCGCTGCAGCAGGGAGGCACAGCATGATCGCTCTGCCCGCCGCCGCCTAGGCTCCCCGCCGTGCGCCTCGTGATCGCGACCTGCTCGGTGGACTACGTCGGCCGGCTCACCGCGCACCTGCCGATGGCCACCCGGCTGCTCATGGTCAAGGCCGACGGCTCGGTGCTCGTG
>JBKJQQ010000090.1:0-2739 GCA_046593875.1 Mycobacteriales bacterium
ACGGCGTGGATGCTGCGCTTCATGACGGTGGTCCCTTCTGGAACGGGCTGAGCGACGGCCCGGGGGAGGAGCCCCGGGCCGCCGCTTTAGCCGGAACGACTAGGCGGTGGAGACGACCGTGAGTCCAACGGACTCGAAGTTCGCGTAAGACGTATCCGCGTTGTTGCAGGTGATGGTGTAACCCAGGCTCAGGTCAAGGACGTTGACGGCCGCGGCCGCGTCGCAACTCGTGGTGCTGAAGACGCCGTCGACGCCGGTCCGCAGGGTCATGGTCGACGTGTGGCCGGTGGTGACGTCCTGAGTAACCGTGAAGACGACCGAGGCGAGCTGGCTGGCGTCTGCCACCAGGGTGTTGTACTTGACGTTGCTGACCGTGACGCCCGTTGCCGTGACCGACCCGTAGCCAGCCCGGTCGGGTGTACCGCTGAAGGCGTTGCTGCCGGTGAAGGCGCCGCCACCGCTGATCGCGAGGCCGGCGAGGAGGACGACACCGAGAGTGCGCTTGCGCATGGGAGCCTCTTTCAGGTTCTTGCCAGCCGCTGGGGGGCTAGTCGCTGAAAGAGGCTTCGGGTCAGGTGAACTCAGTCCTGAGGACTAGCTGCGGGTGGTTCGTAGGACTACCCGAGATGACTAAGCCGGGTGCCGCAACGCCTGCTGCGCAAGGGCGATCCCATGTCGGACATGGCCCGGAACGCGCAACGGCCCGGCTCCGAGGAGCCGGGCCGAGAGCATGCGCGACTAGGCGGGAACGGAGACCGCAGCCTCGACAGCGGTGCCCTTCGCGGCCGTGACGGCCGTGTCGAGCGACCCGCCCTTGTACAGCGTCCGCAGCGTCCAGTCGCCGTCCGCGGCGTAGAAGCGGAAGTACCCGGTCGCCGAGGTCTGCACCTCGGCGGTGAAGTCGCCGGTCGATCCGAGCAGCCGCACATAGGCCCCCGGCAGGGCCGAGCCGTCGCGCGTCACGAAGCCGTGGATGACCGCCTCGGTGGCCGAGACCTCGAGCGCGGGCAGGGTGTCCTGGTCAGGCGATCCGCACATGTCAGACGTCCTTCTGGATCGGGACGCCGATGAGGGAGCCGTACTCCATCCAGCTCCCGTCGTAGTTCTTGACGTCGTCCTTGCCGAGGAGCTCGTGCAGCACGAACCAGGTGTGCGACGAGCGCTCACCGATGCGGCAGTAGGCGATCGTGGGCTTGCCGTCGTCGTAGCCCTGCTCGCCGTACAGCGCCGTCAGCTCCTCGTCGGAGCGGAACGTGCCGTCGTCGGCAGCCGCCTTGCTCCACGGGATGTTGATGGCGGTCGGGACGTGCCCGGCCTTCTGCGCCTGCTCCTGCGGCAGGTGCGCCGGCGCCTTGATCTTGCCGCTGAACTCGTCGGGGCTGCGCACGTCGACCAGATTCTTCGAGCCGATGGAGGCCACGACCTCGTCGCGGAACGCGCGGATCGCGGCGTCCGGCGCGGCGGCGGTGTACGAGGTCTCCGCACGGACCGGGACGTCCTTGACGAGCTCGCGCCCGTCCAGCTCCCACTTCTTGCGCCCGCCGTCGAGCAGCTTCACGCTGGCGTGGCCGTAGTACGTGAACTGCCAGTAGGCGTAGGCGGCGAACCAGTTGTTGTTGCCGCCGTAGAGCACGACGGTGTCGTCGTTGCCGATGCCCTTCTTCGACAGCAGCGCGCCGAACGCGTCCTGGTCGATGAGGTCGCGGGCCTCGGCCTGCTGCAGCTCCTGCGTCCAGTCCAGGCGGACGGCGTTCTTGATGTGGCCGCCGTCGTAGGCGGACACGTCTTCGTCCACCTCGACGAAGACAATGGTCGGGTCGTCGAGATGGGCCTCGGCCCAGTCTGCGTCGACGAGTACGTCTGCGCGGCTCATGCGGGGACTCCCTTGGTTCGCTGAAGAATGAGGTACGTCTCGCAGCCCAGGCAGATGCCGAAGGCCGCGTTGAGGAACGCCGCGGACAGGGCCCCGGCGGTGGCGATCAGGCCGACGAGCGGCGCGCCGGCCGCGAAGCCGAGCACCCCCACGACAGCGAAGGCGAGCCCGACCAGCTGGGCGAAGCGCGGCGGACGCGCGTCTTCCAGCTCAGTCGGCGGAGTGCGCTTCAAGAAGCGCTTCCAGAACAGGGCGTACGGGTTCGCGCCGCGGGTTCCCAGGGCGAAGACGACCGCCTGCGCAGCGAGCAGCCAGCCGCTCTGCGTGAGCAGCACGACGGTGAGGACGAACGCGGTGGCCCAGGCTGCACAGCGCAGCCCTCTCGGGTCGATCATGGTGGTGCCTCTCCTGAGGTCGAGCGGGGGTCGAGGTCAGGAGGACGGACAGAGGCAGCCGGCGAGGCGGCAGAAGTCCACCGCGCGTCGCTTCACCAGCACCAGCATGGGCGTCACGGTAGCGCGTGCCCGAGTGCGGCGAGCACGTCCGCCTTGCGCGGCTGCCCAGCTGCCCGCTTGACCTCACCGCCGCTGGAGTCGAGCACGAGCGTCGTCGGCGTCTTGAGGATGCCCAGCCGGCGTACCAGGTCGAGGTGCTGCTCCGCGTCGACTTCGACGTGCACGACGCCCTCGACCATGGCGGCGACCTCGGTGAGGGTGCGCCGGGTCGCCCGGCACGGGGCGCAGAAGGCGCTGGAGAACTGCAGCAGCGTGGCCCGCTCCCCGGGGGCCTCGCCGAGCTCGGTGAGCACCGGGAGCAGGCTGGTGTCGCGGGCGGTGTCCCGGACGCGGCCGTTGCGGGCCCGGTGC
>JBKJQQ010000144.1:0-21344 GCA_046593875.1 Mycobacteriales bacterium
CTTGACGGTCCGGGCGGCCTGCTCGGCGGTGTCGACCGGGGTGCTCATGGCCAGATCCTGCCCGAGGCGCGCACCCTCAGTCCTGGCTGTCCGCTTCGTCCCCGAGCCAGCCGGCGATGAGCAGCGCCGCGATCGACACAGCGCCCGGCAGCTGGAGCTCGCCGGCCCGCGCACCCCAGGTGGCCGCCTCGCGCAGCTCGGCGCGGGTGAACCAGCGGGCGTCGTCGAGCTCGCCGTCGACGGGCCGCGGGACGGCGTCGCCGTCGCACCGGGCGCGGAACCCGAGCATCAGGCTGGAGGGGAACGGCCAGGGCTGACTGGCCACGTAGGTGACCTCGTCGACCACGAGACCGGTCTCCTCGGCGACCTCGCGAACGACGGCCTGCTCGGCGCTCTCGCCCGGCTCGACGAACCCGGCCAGGGTGGAGTAGCGGCCGGCGGGCCACACCGCCTGCCGGCCGAGCACGCACCGGTCGTCGCCGTCGTGGACGAGCACGATCATGGCAGGGTCGGTCCGCGGGAAGTGCTCACTCCCGTCCACCGTGCAGCGGCGAACGGAGCCGCCGCGGACCGCTGTCGTCGGAGCCCCGCAGCGGGCGCAGCACGGGTGCGCGGCGTGCCAGTTGGCGACGCCGACCGCGTGCACGAGCAGCCCGGCGTCGCGGTCGTCGAGCAGCGCGCCGACGTCGCGTAGACCGAGTGGGCGCGTGCCGAGCCTCCTCTGCAGCGGCGCGCTCACGGCGAACATCGGGCCGTCGTCGTCCCGCCCCAGGTAGATGCGGTCGCCCGTGGGCGCGTCCGCGCTGTCGAGCAGCACCAGCCGCGGCCGGTCCTGTTCGGCGACCAGCGCGGTGCCGTCCTGGACGACGAGCACCCGGGCCTGCGCCCACGCCTGCGCCAGCGCTGCCTCGTCGTCGCGGGTCGCGCTGTCGCGGTCGACGGTCGCCCGGGAGAGGGTCGGTCTCGGTGGGTTCACCCCAGCTCGAGGTCGACCAGCGTGCGCAGCGGCGCCTCGACCTCGGCGACGTCGCCGACGAGCACGGTCGTCAGCCGGTTCGGCGCGAGGTAGCGACTGCCGGCGGCGAGCGCGTCGTCGACGGTCACGGCGGCGAGCTGCCTCGGGTAGTCGCGCAGGTACTCGACGCCGAGGCCTGCGCCGGCGAGCTGGGACAGCGTGCTGGCCAGACCCGCCTGGCTGGAGGTGCCGAGCGCGAGGGTGCCGACGGCGTAGCGGCGGGCCTGGTCGAGCTCGCCCTGACCGACGGCTGTGGTGGCCACCCGGCCCAGCTCGTAGATCGTCTCGAGCAGTGCGGGCGCTGTCGTCGGCGTCGAGACGTCGGCGCTGAGCGTGATGCGCGAGCCGGCCGGCGGGTGTTCGACCTGGGCGTGCGGGCTGTAGGTGTAGCCCTTGTCCTCACGGATGTTCGCGACCCAGCGGCTGGAGAAGTAGCCGCCGAAGACCAGGTTGGCCAGCGCGAACGCGGCGTAGTCGGCGTCGCCGCGCGAGGGAGCGGAAGCGGCCATCCGCACGGTGGTCTGCACCGCGCCGGGGCGGTCGATCAGCAGCGCCGGGCGGTTCGGAGCCTCGGGCACGAGAGGGGTGTCGTACGCCTTGCTCGTCGCGGACCAGCCGGCCAGCGCGGACTCGACCAGGGCGAGCGCCTTGGCGGGCGGCAGGTCGCCGACGACGGTCAGGACGCTGCCGGCGGGGGCGACGCGCTCGGCGTGGATCGCGCGCAGCGACGAGGGCTTGACGGCCTCGACCTCCTCGGCAGTGGGCAGCTCACGGCCGTAGGGGTGCTCCCCGTAGAGCCTGCTGAGCAGCGCTTCTCGCGCAACGACCGCCGCCTGGCTGCGGTAGATGGCGAGCTCCTGGACCATCCGGTCGCGCTCGCCGAGGACCTCGCGCTTGGGGTAGCTCGCGCTGGTCAGCACCTCACCCAGGATCTCGAGCAGCCCGGGCAGGCCGCTGACCAGGACCGAGCCGCCGAAGCCGAGCCGGTCGGCGTCGGTGCTGGCGGACAGCTGCCCACCGAGCGCCTGCACGTCGGCGGCAAGCCGGGCGGCGTCGCGCTGCGCCGTGCCGGACAGCAGGGTGTCGCCCAGCAGGCTCGCCTGTGCCGTGAAGGCGCGACCGCGCTTGCCCGACGGGCCGGCGAAGGGGATGCGCAACCGCAGCTCGGCCAGCGGCACGCCCGGCCGGCGGACCGCCAGCACGCGCAGTCCGTTGTCCAGGGTGCGCTCCGCGACGCTCGGCAGCTTCGGCGTGCGCGGCTTGGCCAGCGGCGGGACCGGTCGCTTGGTCATGCCGGGTTCCCGGGGCGCAGCTCGAGCACGGTGCGGGTGTCCTTCGTCAGGGTGGCGGCGGCAGCCTGCACCTGGTCGGGGGTGACCTGGCGGAGCAGGCCGGGCAGCTCGTTGACCAGCTCGGCGCGGTCGCGCTGCTGCTCGAAGACCGCCATCGTGGTCGCGCGGCCCAGCACGCTGTCGACCTCGCGCAGGTAGCGCGCCGTCATCCGGGCCACGGTGCGGGCGAGCTCGTCGGCGTCGAGACCGTCGCTGCTCAGGCGGGTGATCTCCTCGTCCACCGTGGCGAGAACCGTGTCGAGCGGAGTCTCCTCGGGGTGGTGCACCTCGAGCAGGAACGGCGTGGGGTCGCGCGCGTCGAGCGGGTCGCCGAGCAGACCGAGGTAGCCGCTGATGTGGGTGGCGCTGCGGTCCTCGAGCAGCATCCGCTCCTGCAGTCGGCTGGCGTCACCGTCGGTCAGCACCTCGGCGAGCACGACGTACGGCAGGAAGGTCGTCAGGTCGACCGGATCCGGCAGGCGCCAGGCCAGCGCGACGGCCGGGGCGGGGGCGAGCCGGTCGTAGACCGTCGAGCGGCGCTCTTCACTCGGCAGCGGCTCGCTGAAGCTCGGTCGCTCCGGGACCGTCCGCGGCGGGATGTCGCCGAAGTGGTCCTGCACCCAGGCCTTCACCTGGCCGACGTCGATGTCGCCGACGACGGTGAGCACCGCGTTGCCCGGCGCGTAGTAGCGGTCGAAGAAGCCCTGCGCGTCCTCGAGCGTCGAGCTCTCGAGATCGACGAAGTCGCCGTAGCCGTTGTGGGTGTTGGCGAAGTCGCCGTAGAGCACGGGCGGCATGAGCAGCCACGGGAAGCCGCCGTACGGCCGGTTGAGGACGTTGACGCGGATCTCGTTCTGCACCACGGCGATCTGGTTGTCGAGGTTCTCCTGCGTGACGGCGACGCTGCGCATGCGGTCGGCCTCGAGGAACAGTGCGAGCTCGGTGGCCTCGCTCGGCATGACCTCGTAGTAGTTCGTGTAGTCGACGTGGGTGGAGCCGTTCAGCGTGCCGCCGTTGCCCTGCACGTAGGTGAAGTGCTCGGTCTTGCCGAGGTTGGCCGACCCCTGGAACATCAGGTGCTCGAAGAGGTGCGCGAAGCCGGTGCGGCCCTCGGGCTCGCTGCGCATCCCGACGTCGTAGTAGACGGCCACAGCGACGACCGGGCTCGTCGGGTCGGGGCTGAGGACCACGCGCAGGCCGTTGTCGAGCGCGAACCGCTCGATCCGGTAGCCCGGCTGTGCGGGCTGGGCAGGGGCGCGGGTCTTCGCGGAGGGCGGCACGTGCCGGACGCTAGTACGAGGGTCCTCGGGGCGCTCGGGCCGTGCGAGGGTGGCGCCATGACCACCGCCACCCGCACTCTGGGCGACGGGCTCGTCGTCTCCTCCCAGGGCCTGGGCTGCATGGGGATGTCGGAGTTCTACGGAGGCGCCGACGAGGGCGAGGCACTCGCCACGATCGGCCGGGCGCTGGACCTGGGCGTGACGTTCCTCGACACCGCAGACATGTACGGACCGTTCACCAACGAGCAGCTCGTCGGGCGGGCCATCGCGAGCCGGCGGGACGAGGTCGTGCTCGCCACGAAGTTCGGCATCGTGCGCAGTCCCGAGCGGATCGGCATCTCCGGTGACCCGGCCTACGTGCGCGCCTCCTGCGACGACTCGCTGAAGCGCCTGTGCGTCGACGTCATCGACCTCTACTACCAGCACCGGGTCGACCTGGCCGTGCCGATCGAGGACACCGTCGGGGCGATGGCCGAGCTCGTGCAGGCCGGGAAGGTCCGGCACCTCGGGCTGTCCGAGGCCGGCGCCGAGACCATCCGCCGGGCCGCCGCGGTGCACCCGATCGCGGCGGTGCAGAGCGAGTACAGCCTGTTCAGCCGCGACATCGAGCGCGCGGTCCTACCGACGATGCGCGAGCTCGGCATCGGCCTGGTGGCCTACAGCCCGCTGGGCCGCGGCTTCCTCACCGGGGCCATCACGTCGGTGGACGACCTCGACCCCTCGGACTTCCGGCGCACCAACCCGCGGTTCGCCGCCGAGGCCCTCGCGGCGAACCTGGGGCTGGTCGACGCCGTGCGCGCACTGGCGGACGAGAAAGGCGTCACGGCGGGGCAGCTGGCCCTGGCGTGGGTCAGCGCGCAGGGCGACGACGTCGTGCCGATCCCGGGCACCAAGCGTCGGAGGTACCTCGAGGAGAACGCCGCGGCGCGCGAGATCGACCTTTCTGCAGACGATCTCGCCCGGCTGGCCGCCGCCGTCCCGGTGGACGCGGTCACCGGTGACCGCTACCCGGACATGCGGACCGTCGAGCGGTAGTGGCGGAGCGGCCCCTCGTGCGGCAGGGTGCGCGGGACCCGCACACCACGAACGAGGAGCGACATGGCTGTCTCTGCCGACCTGAGCAAGTACCTCGACAAGGCCTACGAGAGCAAGAAGCTCGACGAGATCCTGGCCGCTCCCGTCAGCGCGCTGGCCGGCGTGACCGACGAGGACGCGGAGGCGCTGAAGAAGGCCTTCCGCATCAAGACCGTGGGTGACCTCGGTAAGAACAAGTACTTCCTCGCCGCGCAGGCGATGCTCCAGCTGACCAAGTAGTCCGCGCACGACCACAGGCCCCGGGGACCTCCTGGGGCCTGCGCGTGTGCTGCCCGCGCGGCCTCAGGCCCCCGCGAGGATCCGTGCGCTGATGGCCTTCGTGTCGACGCCCTTGGGCAGGGTGCCGAAGGCGTGGCCCCAGTCGCCGGCCAGCCGCGACGCGCAGAAGGCGTCCGCGACGGCGGGCGGGGCGTGCCGCACCAGCAGAGATCCCTGCAGCACCAGGGCCATCCGTTCCACCAGCCGCCGCGCGCGGGACTCGAGGTCGTCGAGGTCCGACAGCCCGGCGCGGAGCCCGACCACCGCGTCGTCGAGCCGAGGGTCGGCGCCGCGCGCGCGGTCGACCTCGCCGAAGAAGGCGTCGACCGACTCGGGAGACCGGGTCATCGCGCGCAGGACGTCGAGGGCGTTGACGTTGCCGGACCCCTCCCACACGGAGTTCAGCGGCGCCTCGCGGTAGAGCCGCGGCATCCCGGAGTCCTCGACGTAGCCGTTGCCGCCCAGGCACTCCAGCGCCTCCGCGGCCACCGCCGGACCGCGCTTGGTGACCCAGTACTTGCCCACCGCGGTGGCGATGCGCTTGAAGGCCTGCTCCTCCGCGTCACCTCGCTGAGCGCGATCGACGGCGCCGGCGAGACGCAGCATCAGCGTCGTCGCGGCCTCGCTCTCGAGCTGCAGGTCGGCCAGGACGTTCTGCATGAGCGGCTTGTCGATGAGCAGGCCACCGAAGGCGGACCGGTGGGTCGCGTGGTGCGCGGCCTGCACGACGGCGGCGCGCATGCCCGACGCGCTGCCGATGACGCAGTCGAGCCGGGTCATCGCGACCATCTCGATGATGGTCCGGACGCCGCGCCCCTCCTCGCCGACCAGCCACGCGACGGTGCCGTCGAACTCCGGCTCCGACGACGCGTTGGACCGGTTGCCGAGCTTGTCCTTCAGCCGCTGGATGCGGAACGGGTTGCGCGCGCCGTCCGGGAGGATGCGCGGGACGAGGAAGCACGACAGCCCGGCCGGGGCCTGCGCGAGCACCAGGAACAGGTCGCACATCGGCGCGCTGGTGAACCACTTGTGCCCACGCAGGGCCCAGGTGCCGTCGGCCTGCGCGGTCGCGACGGTGGTGTTGGCGCGCACGTCCGAGCCGCCCTGCTTCTCGGTCATGCCCATGCCGGCCAGCAGCCCCGCCTTCCCGGTCGGAAGGCGCAGACCCGGGTCGTACGTCCGGCTCGTCAGCAGCGGCTCGTAGACGGCGGCGAGCGACGGCGTCGTGCGCAGCGCGGGGACGACGGCGTACGTCATCGAGACGGGGCAGCCGTGACCGGCCTCGACCTGCCCCCAGGTGTAGAAGCCGGCGGCGCGCGCGACGTGCGCCCCCGGCCGGTCGTCGGCCCACGCCGCCCCGGCCAGGCCCTCGCTGACGGCGACGTCCATGAGGCTGTGCCAGGCCGGATGGAACTCCACCTCGTCGATCCGGTTGCCGTAGCGGTCGTGGGTGCGCAGCTCGGGCTCGTGCCGGTTGGCCTGGTCACCCCAGCGCTGCGCCTCCTGCGACCCGGCCAGGCGGCCGACGCGGTGCAGGTCCTCGACGTGCCAGCCGGCGCCCTCGCGCTCGACGCCAGCGAGCAGCACCGGGTCGTCGGCGACGTCGTGAGCGACCAGCGGCGGGGGCTGGTTGGTCACGTCATGGGTGACGGCAGAGGGCGGGGCGTCGAACGTGGTCATGCCCCATGGTGGCAGCCCCGACGACGTCCTAGGGTCCGCGCATGGAGCAGCTGAGGATCCGCGTGGGCGACGGCCTGGTGCTGGACGCCGTGGTGGACGGCCCGGTGGACGGCCCGGCGGACGGCCCGGCGGACGGCCCGGTGGCCCTGCTCCTGCACGGCTTCCCCCAGTCGGCCTGGTCGTGGCGCGAGGTGTCGCCGGCGCTGGTGGCACACGGGTTGCGCGTCGTGGCGCCCGATCAGCGGGGCTACTCCCCCGACGCGCGCCCGGTGGGGGTCGAGCACTACCGGATGACCGCGCTCGTCGCCGACGCCGTCGCCGTCCTGGACGCCGTCGGCGCGGACCGCGCGCACGTCGTCGGCCACGACTGGGGCGCGGCCGTCGCGTGGCACCTGGCCGGCCGGCACCCGGACCGGGTGCGCACCCTGACGGCGGTGTCGGTGCCGCACCCGCTCGCCTTCGTCGAGGCGCTGCGGACCGATGACGACCAGCGCAAGCGCAGTCGCTACATGAAGGACTGGCTCGACCCCGGCGCCGAGAAGTCCCTGCTGGCGGGTGGTCTGGAGCGGGTCTTCGGCGGTGTGCCCGGGGTGGACGCCTCGGAGTACGTCGCCCGGTTGCGCGAACCGGGCGCCCTCACCGCAGCGCTGTCCTGGTACCGCGCCCAGTCGCTCGACGACCTCGACGGCCTCGGCCCGATCACGATGCCGACGATGCACGTCTGGTCCGACGACGACGCGGCGCTCGGCCCGGCGGGTGCGCACGGCACGGCGGCGCACGTGGCCGGCCCGTACCGCTTCGAGGTGCTGCCCGGGGTGAGCCACTGGATTCCGGAGCAGGCCCCGGCCGAGCTGTCCCGGCTGCTCCTGGAGCACCTGCGCTGAGATCGCCCGCAGGCCCCGCGCTCGGCTAGCGTCCGCGCAGTGCGCCTGGCGACCCTGAACCTGCTGAACGGCATGTCGCTGAAGGACGGGACGGTGAGCCCGGACCGCCTCTCGGACGCGGTGACCTCCTTGCGGGCGGACGTCGTCGGCCTGCAGGAGGTGGACCGCGCCCAGCCGCGCTCGCACGGTGCGGACCTCACCGCGCAGGTCGCCGAGGCCATGGACACGCCGCACTGGCGCTTCGTGCCTGCGCTGATGGGGACCCCGGGCGGGACGTGGCGGGCCGCCGTGGACGACGACGCCGACAACACGGACGCGGCGTACGGGATCGGCCTGGTCTCGCGCTGGCCCGTGCAGCGCTGGCACGTGACCCGGCTGCCGGCCTCTCCGGTCCGGTCGCCGGTGATGATCCCTGGCACCAAGCAGCTGATCTGGCTCCAGGACGAGCCGCGCGTCGGCCTGGCCGCTGTCGTGGAGACACCCGCGGGCGTCATGACGATCGCGACCACGCACCTGTCGTTCGTGCCGCTGTGGAACGGCAAGCAGCTGCGCACCCTCACCGCCGACCTCTTGACCCTGCCCGGACCGCGCGTCCTGCTGGGCGACCTCAACATGCCGCCGCCGTTCCCCCGCCTGCTCAGCGGATGGCGGGTGCTGGCGAAGGCCCCGACCTACCCGGCCTGGGACCCGAGGATCCAGCTCGACCACGTGCTGGCCTCCGGTGTCCTGCCGGGCGTGCGGGCCGTCGAGTCACCGGAGCTCGCCCTGTCCGACCACCGCGGACTGCTGGTCGAGCTGGAGGGCGAGCCTTGAGAGATCAGCTCTTGAGGCTCATGACTCCAGGAAGGCGAGCAGCGCGGCGTTAAACTCCTCGGTGTGCGAGGCGTTGATGCCGTGCGGCCCGCCCTCGACGACGTGCAGCGTGCTGCCGGGGATGGACGCCGCCGCCCGCTTGCCGCTGACCTCGAACGGCACGATGCCGTCGCTGTCACCGTGGATGACCAGCGTCGGGACCTTCACCTTGGCGACGTCGTCGCGGAAGTCGGTCCGGCCGAAGGCGGCGATGCAGTCGAGCGTGCCCTTGGGCGAGGCCTTCGCGCCGATGCCCCAGCTGTAGTCCTTGAGCGGCTGGCTGACCAGGTCGCCCTTGTCGCCGGCGGCGAAGAAGTTCTCGACGAAGCCCTCGAGGAAGGCGAGGCGGTCGCCCTTCACGCCGGCCTCGAAGCTGGCGATGGTCGCGTCGTCGAGCCCGCCCTCGGGGTTGTCGTCGCTCTTGTAGAGGTACGGCGGCACGGCGGACGCGAGGACCGCCTTGGCGATGCGCGCGTCGCCGAAGGTGCCGAGGTAGCGGACGACCTCGCCGCCGCCCATCGAGAAGCCGACGAGGGTGACGCCGGTCAGGTCGAGGTGGGTGAGCAGCACGTCCAGGTCGGCCGCGAAGGTGTCGTAGTCGTAGCCGCTGAACGGCTGGCTCGACTCGCCGAAGCCGCGGCGATCGTAGGTGATGACGCGGTAGCCGGCCTCGACGAGAGCGGGGACCTGGGGCTCCCAGGCCCGGCCGGACAGGGGCCAGCCGTGGATCAGGACGACGGGAGCGCCGGTGCCGACATCCTCGTAATGGAGCTCGATCGCCTCGTCGTTCTCGGTGCCGACGGACAGACGTGCCACGGGGTTCCTCCGCAGGGTCAGGTGCGCGAGCGGCGACCGTCCGGCCGCCGTAGTGGCGTCAACCGCGGGGGGCGGGCGAGATGTTCCGGACCGCTGCGTGCGCGGCCGCGACGGCGTGACCCGGCCCCTCGTAGCCTGCGCACGTGACCGCCGCGCTCGTGAACCCCGTGCTGCACCTGCGCGGACCTGTCCTCGTCGGCCCCGACGACGTGGTCGCCGAGGCCTGGGTCGTCGGGGGACGCCTGATGTACGACCGGCCGTCCGCTGACGCGACCGCCCTCGAGGGATGGGTGGTCCCGGGGCTCGTGGACGCGCACTGCCACGTCGGCCTCGACGCCCACGGCGCGGTCGACGCAGCGACCTCCGAGCAGCAGGCGACCACCGACCGCGACTCCGGGGCGCTGCTGCTGCGCGACGCCGGGTCGGCCGCCGACACCCGGTGGGTCGACGAGCGGGACGACCTGCCCGTGCTGATCCGCGCGGGCAGGCACATCGCCCGGCCCAAGCGCTACATCCGCAACTTCGGCGAGGAGGTCGAGCCGGACCAGCTCGCCGACGAGGTCCGCCGGCAGGCCCGGCGGGGGGACGGGTGGGTCAAGCTCGTCGGCGACTGGATCGACCGTGACACAGGGGATCTCGCGCCGTGCTGGCCGCTGGAGGCGCTCCGTCCGGCGATGGCGGCGGCCCACGAGGAGGGCGCCCGGGTGACCGCGCACTGCTTCTCGGAAGGCTCGCTGGCCGACCTCGTGGAGGCGGGCATCGACTGCATCGAGCACGCGACCGGGCTCGACGAGGCCACGATCCCCCTGCTGGCCCGGCGCGGGGTCGCCATCGTCCCGACGCTGATCAACATCGAGACCTTCCCGGGCATCGCCGCCTCGGCGCAGGAGAAGTTCCCCGCCTACGCGGCGCACATGCGGTCCCTGCACGCGCGCCGCTACGCCACGATCGCCGCGGCGCACGAGGCTGGCATCGCGATCTACGCCGGCACCGATGCGGGGGGCGCGCTCGCCCACGGACGGGTCGCTGACGAGGTGCAGGAGCTGGCCCTCGCCGGGCTGTCGAACGTCGAGGCGTTGTCCGCTGCCTGCTGGTCGGCGCGAGCGTGGCTGCGCCGCGACGGCCTCGCCGAGGGCGGGCAGGCCGACCTGGTGGTGCTCGACGGCGACCCGCGTGAGGACCTGCGCGTGCTGCAGGCCCCGCGGGCTGTCGTGCTCCGGGGGGTCGCCCGGTGGAGCTGACGCCCGAACAGGGCCGCGTCCTGGGTGCGCTGGTCGAGAAGGAGCTGACGACGCCGCAGGGCTACCCGTTGACCGACAACGCCCTGCTAACCGCCTGCAACCAGACGACCAGTCGCGAGCCGGTCGTCGCCTACGACGTCGCGACGCTGCGGACCGCTGTCCGCGGCCTGCGCGAGCAGGGCCTGCTGCGGACGGTGCATCGGCCGGGTGAGCGCAGCGAGAAGCACCGGCACGAGATCGGCTCTGTGCTGGGCCTTTCGGCGGAACAGATCGCGGTGCTGGCCGTGCTGCTGCTTCGCGGTCCGCAGACGGCCGCCGAGCTGCGGGCCAGGACCGAGCGCATGCTCGCCGTCGTCTCGACGGACGAGGTCGAGCAGGTCCTGGCCGAGCTGGCCGGTCGCGGCGAGCCGCTCGCGCAGCGCCTGGAGCGCCAGCCCGGTCGCAAGGAGCCGCGCTGGGTGCAGGTGCTCGCCACGACGCCGGGCGGACTGCCGACGGCGGCCCCCAGCGGGGAGGCGGTCTCGGGCATCACCGTCGCGCGCGAGGTGCTGGCCGCCCTGAACGACGCGGTCGGCGCACGTGCTGTCGAGGCGACGCTCGCGGTCTTCACCGGCGACGCCGTCGTCCTGCTGACGCCGGCGGCCGCGGCAGGCCAGGACGAGCTGGGCGCCTTGTTCTCCGCGCTGTTCGCGGAGTCCGGCGGCTTCCGGTTCGAGGGCAGCGACCTGACCGTCGGCGACGCAGCCGGGATCGTGTGGTTTCTGCTCGTCGGCGAGCTCGTGCGGGGACAGGAGCGCGTGGCGTACCGCCTGTCCTGCGTCTGCGTCCCCGACGGTGACGGCCACCGGATCGTGCAGCTGCACGGGAGCGAGCCCGCTCGGCTGCCCCACCTCACAGCAGGGTGAGCGGTTCGACCTCGACCTCGCCGCGCAGCAGGTCCGCGAGCTCCTGCTCCCCCGGCAGGTCGTCGCCGTAGCGGACCTCTGCGCCGGTGGCGACGTAGAGGAACACCCCCTCGACGGCGGAGGGTTCGACGCCGACCAGCCGGGCCCAGGCCAACCGGTAGACAGCCAGCTGCAGCGGGTCAGCGCTCTCGGTGCCGGTCTTCCAGTCGACGACCTCCCACCGCCCGTCGCCCAGGTCGTAGACCGCGTCGATCCGTCCGCGCACGACCCGCCCGGCGATCGGTAGTGCGAACGGCGCCTCGACCGCGTGCGGCGCGCGGCGCGACCAGGGCGAGGCCAGGAACGCCTCCTGCAGCCGGAGCAGGTCGCTGTCGTCGTCGAGGCCGTCGTCCTCGGCGCCGGGCAGCTCGTCGGGGTCGAGCAGCGGGCGCGCGCCGAACAGCGCCTCGACCCAGGCGTGGAAGCGGGTGCCGCGGCGGGCCGCCGGGACCGGGCGGCGCGGCAACGGCCGGGCCAGCTCGCGGGCGAAGGCCCCCGGGTCCTCCTGCAGGCGCAGCAGCTGGCTCGCGGTGAGCGCGGTCGGCAGCGCGACCTCGCGCACGCCGCGCCGGACGGTGCGCTCCTCCTCGAGCAGGAGCACCGCCTCCCGGTCGTAGCGCTCGAGCTGCTCGCGCTCCCAGGGCAGCAGGCCCTGGTCGTCGGGCAGCGCGACGCCGTCCTGAAGCCGGACGAGGTCGGCCAGGACCTGGTCGGCCGCCTCGCGTCGACGGGTGAAGGGCTCGACGTCGTAGGGCGCCGGCCAGATGTGCTGCGCGGGCTCGGCGAGCGCGGGATTGGTCTCCTCGTCGGGCTTCTCGGCCCACAGCTCGACGCGGCCGCCGCCGTCCTCCGCGTGCCGGCGCAGCTCGTCGAGGAAGGGCGAGGGGCCACGCGGCTTCTTCTGCGTGGCGCCCCACCAGTGGCCGCTGCCGATCAGCAGGTGGCGGGCCCGGGTGAACGCGACGTAGCCCAGGCGGCGCTCCTCGCGCTCGAGGTGGTCGCGGCACTCCTGCACGTAGGTCCTCAGGCCGTCCTTGTCGTAGCCGGTCAGCGTCGGCTGGTCCTCGGCGTCGCCGCGCAGCGGACCAGGCAGCACCTGCGCGCTCGTGGTCCAGCGGTCGCGCAGGGTGTCGCTCGGGAAGACCTTGCGGGTCAGGTCGGGGCAGGCGACGACGTCCCACTCCAGGCCCTTCGCGCGGTGAGCGGTCAGCAGCTGGACCGCGTCGCTGCCGCTCGGAGTCACCGCGTCGAGGCCACGCTCGTGCTCCTCGGCGGCGCGCAGGAAGGCCAGGAACGCGGTCAGGCTGCTCTCGCCGTCGAGGTCGGTGAACCCGGCCACGACGTCGAAGAACGCGGACAGCGACTCGCGACGACGGGCCTGCACCGCCTCCGGGCTAGCCGACAGCTCGACGTCCAGGCCGGTCGCCTCCACGACGCGGTGGACGAGGTCGAGCAGCGGCTCGTCGCGGGCCGCGCGCAGCGCACGGAGCTCGGCGTTGAGCGCGGTCACCCGCTGGACGCCGTCGACCGACCAGCCCTCGTGGCCGGGGCGGTCGAGCGCGTCGGACAGCGCGACCACGTCGCATGGGTCGACCCCGGCGACGGCCTGCTCGAGCGCGGTCTCGTCGTCGGGTCGGGCGTCGCCGCCCTGCTCGACCGCCAGCAGGGACCGTGCCCGCCGGCCGAGGACGGCGAGGTCGCGCGTGCCGAGCCGCCAGCGCGGACCGGTCAGCAGGCGCAGCAGCGGCGCGTTGGCGGTCGGGTCGTCGAGGACGTGAAGCACGGCGACGACGTCGGCGACCTCGGGAAGCTGGAGCAGCCCGCCGAGCCCGACCACCTCGACCGGCAGGCCGGCGGAGGTGAGAGCGGCGTAGAGGTCGGCGAAGTCGCTGCGGGCGCGCACCAGCACGGCGCACTCGCGCGCCGGGGTGCCGGCGTCGACGGCGGCCTTGACCTGGGCGGCGACCCAGCGGCACTCGCCCTGCCAGGTGGTGTGCAGCGCGACGACCGCCTCGCCGAGGTCGGCCTTCGCCGGCGGCGCCTCGAGCTCGACGACGCGGTGCCGGCTGCGCAGCGAGGCGGCGACCGCGTTGGCCAGCGCGAGCAGCCGGCCGCCGGAGCGCTGGTTGACCGCCAGCGCGAAGACGGCCGCGTCTGCGCCGTCGGCCCGCGCGAAGTGGCGGGGGAAGCCGTCGAGGTTGGACACGGACGCGCCGCGCCAGCCGTAGATCGCCTGGCACGGATCGCCGACCGCCGTGACGGGGTGGCCGCCGCCGAACAGCCCGACGAGCATCCGGCGCTGGGCGACGCTGGTGTCCTGGTACTCGTCGAGCAGCACCACGGTGGAGCGCTCGCGCTCGGCGAGCCCGACCTCCGGCACCGTCTCCGCCAGGCGGGCGGCGAGGGCGACCTGGTCGCCGAAGTCGATCGCGTCGAGGTCGGCCTTGGCGGCGCGGTAGGCGGTGACCAGCGAGGACAGCTCGCGGCGGCGGCGGGCGGCCAGCGCCATGACGCGCAGCTCGTCGCAGTGGCCCTTGGTGCCCTTCTGGCCGTCCATCTCGGCGCAGGTCGCCTCCACGACCTCGAGCCACGCGGCGTCCCAGGCGCGCAGCTGCTCGGGGTCGACCAGGTGCTCCGACAGCTCGGACTCCAGGGACACGAGGTGACCGACGAGCATCGTCAGCGGGCTGGTGAGGTGCGCGATCGGTCCGCGGTGGCGGCGCAGCACCCGGGCCGCCAGCTGGTAGCGGGTCGCGTCGGCGAGCAGCCGGGAGCGGGGCTCCACCCCGAGGCGCAGGCCGTGCTCGGTGACCAGCCGACCGGCAAAGGCGTGGTAGGTCGACACGACCGGCTCGCCGAGATCATCTGCGGTGGAGGCGATCCCGGCCTTCTGCAGACCGCTGCGCAGGCGTCCGGCCAGCTCGGCGGCGGCCTTGTTGGTGAAGGTCAGGCCGAGCACCTGCTCGGGCACGACCTGCCCGGTGCCGACCAGCCACACGACGCGAGCGGCCATCACGCTGGTCTTGCCGGAGCCGGCGCCGGCGACGACGAGCCCGGGCTCCAGCGGCGCGCACGCCGCCTCCAGCTGCTGGTCGGTGAACGGGATGCCCAGCAGGTCGCGCAGGTCGGCCGGCTTCACGTGACCACCTGCCGGCCGTCGGGCTGCGCGGGGCAGCAGGTGCGGAAGGTGCAGCGGGCGCAGCGCTCCTGCGGGGTGGGCGGGAAGCTCTCGCCCAGCACGCGGCGCACCGCGCTGTCGAGCAGCGCCTCGACCCAGGTCGGCGCCGGCTCGAGGGCTTCCTGCGCCTGCACCTTCGGCGCCCCCGCACTGTCGACGCGCAGCATCACCAGCTCGGCGCCGCCCACCTCGGGCCGCTCGGGCAGCACCTCGTCCAGCGCACCCTCGCGGACGGCGAGCTGGTACGTCCCGAGCTGGGCGTGCCCGGTGATCGCGGCCTTGCTGAACGGCGCCTTGCCGGTCTTGAGGTCGACGACGTGCACCCGGCCGTCGGTGTCGAGCTCGACGCGGTCCATGAAGCCGCGGAGCAGGACGCTGCCGCCGGGCACGTCCAGCTCGACGGTGAAGCCGACCTCGGTCGCCACCAGCTCGCGGCCGCGGGCCGCGGCGTGC
Source organism: Mycobacteriales bacterium (assembly GCA_046593875.1). Taxonomy (GTDB): domain Bacteria; phylum Actinomycetota; class Actinomycetes; order Mycobacteriales; family SCTD01; genus SCTD01. The sequence goes on from JBKJQQ010000144.1 coordinate 15,028, forward strand.
CAGACCAGGAAGCGGCGCAGCGCGTCGCGGGCCTGCTCGTGCTGCTGGGCCGACTGCCAGGGCGCGTCGTAGGCCAGCTGCCCCCACACGGTGTCCAGCCGCGTCATGAGCACGTCGAGGTCGGCGGGCGTGCGGCCGGTGGCGACCTCGTCGGCCAGCGCGTGGACGACCCCGCCGAAGCCCATCGCGGAGGACGCCGCGGACTGCGCGTGCACCTCGTGCTCGAGGAACCACCGCAGCGGGCACTCCTCGAGCCCGGCCAGCGACGTGCCCGACAGGGGTACGGGGCGGCCCTCGGGGTGCACCGGTGCGGCGCTGCTGGTGACCTCGCGCATTCCCCACCAGCGGTCGGGGTGGGCGGCGGGCGCAAGCGGCTGTCCCTGGTCGTCGGCGGCGGCCGCGAGCCGGGCCAGGCGGGAGGCAGCGGCGCGGCGGGCGGCGGGGGTGCGGCCCGGGTCGACCGAGGCCCGCCGCAGCGCGGCGACCAGGCTCGGCAGCGAGAGGGGGCGGGCCACCCGGTCGAGGTGCTCCTGGACCGGGACGCCGAGCTCGGACAGCAGCCGCGACGGCCGCTCGCCCTCCTCGTCGGTGCCCGAGACGGCGGTGACGACCAGGCGGCGGCGGGCCCGGGTGAGGGCGACGTAGAACAGCCGGCGCTCGTCGGCGAGCAGCTCGGCGCGGGCCGCCGGCTCGCGCAGCCCGTCGACGTCGAGGCGCTCGGCCTCCAGCAGCGTCGACCGGCGGCGCAGGTCGGGCCAGACGCCCTCCTGCACCCCGGCGACGACCACGACGTCCCACTCCAGGCCCTTGCTGCGGTGGGCGGTCAGCAGGCGGACGGCCTCGCCGCGGACGCCGCGCTCGGCGAGCGTGTCGGCGGGGATCTGCTGCGCCTCGATCTCGGCCAGCAGGGTGCCGACCCCGGTCAGCCGGCGCCGGTCGCTGACCCGGGCGACCTGGGCGAACAGCGAGACGACGGCGTCGAGGTCGCGGTCGGCGGCCCGCCCGGCCGTGCCGCCACGCAGCGACGCCGCCTCCAGCCGGGTGGGCCACGGGCTGCCGGACCACAGCTCCCAGAGGGCGGCCTCGGGTCCGTCGACCCTCGCCTGGCGGGCCCGGTCCAGCAGGGCTGCCAGGCGCTCCACCGGGCGCGCGGTGCGCGGGTCGACCGGCAGCAGCAGCCGGGGGTCGGCCAGCGCGGCGCGCAGCAGCTCGGCGGAGGGCGCGGGCAGTCGCGAGGGCGCGTCGCCGGTAGCGGCCGCCTCGACGCCGCTCGCCCGATCGGCGGCGCGCAGCTCGCGGCCGAGCCGGCGCAGCAGCCCCGGGTCGGCGCCGCCGAGGGGCGAGACCAGCAGGGCACGCGTGGTCTCGACGGTCAGCTCGCACGGGTCGTCCGCGACGCGCAGCGCGAGCAGCAGCGGCGCGACGGCCGGCTCGCGGGACAGCGGCAGCTCGTCGCCGGCGACCTCCAGCGGGACCCCGGCGGCGGTCAGGACGCGACGCAGCAGCGGCACGGATCGGGCACCCGAGCGGACGAGCACCGCCATCCGCGACCACGGCGTGCCGCGCTCGAGGTGCTCGCGGCGCAGCAGCTCGGCGATGGCGTCGGCTTCGGCGCCGACCGACGGGTGGGTGTGCGCCTCGACGGTGCCGTCGGGGGCGCCGGGGACCGGCTGGAGGTCGCGGTGCGCACGGATGCGGTCGGCAGCGAGACCCGGTGCGGGCAGGCGGGTCGCGACGCGGCGGGAGGCCTCCAGCAGTCCCGCCCCCGACCGGCGGCAGGTGCGCAGCGCGACGACCGGGGCAGGAGCGCCGGTGGCGGTCGGGAACCGGTCCTGGAACTCCAGCAGCCCGCGCACCTGGGCGCCGCGGAAGGCGTAGATGGACTGGTCCGGGTCGCCGACGACGACCAGGTCGCGCCCTCCGCCGGCCAGCGCCTGCAGCAGCCGCTCCTGCGCGGGATCGGTGTCCTGGTACTCGTCGACGAACACCGCCCCGAACCGCGCCCGCAGCGCCGGCCCGTGCTCGGGGTCCTCGGCGATCAGGACCGCCCGGTGCACAAGCTCGGCGTAGTCGATCGCGCCCTGCGCGTCGAGCACGTCGAGGTACTCGCCGAAGAAGCCGGCCAGTGCGCCCCAGTCGGCCCGCCCCTCCCGCTGCGCCAGGTCGGCCAGGTCGGCCGGCTCCATGCCGATCTCACGGGCGCGGGACAGCAGCGCGCGCACCTCCTCGGCCAGCCCGCGGGTGGTGAGGCAGGCCCGCAGCGCCGGCGGCCAGGGCCGGCCGAGCTCCACCGAGCCCAGCAGCAGCTCGCGCAGGGCGACGTCCTGCTCGGCGCCGGACAGCAGCCGCAGCGGCTCGGACCACAGCTCGGCCGGCGCGTGCTCACGCACCAGGGCGTAGCAGAAGGCGTGGAACGTCCACGCCGCCGGACCGGCGCTCGTCGTGCCCAGGCGCGCGGTGATCCGCTCGCGCAGCTCCTGTGCGGCCTTGCGGCTGAAGGTGAGGACGAGGACCTGCTCCGGCGCGAGCCCCGCCTCCACCTTGCGCGCGACAGCCTCGACCATCGTCGTCGTCTTGCCCGTGCCGGGGCCGGCCAGGACGAGCAGCGGCCCACCGGCATGGGCGAGCACCTGCGCCTGCTCGGCGTCGGGCACCATCGCGCGCGCCGGCGTCGGCGGGGTGCGCACCAGCCGGTACGACGAGGTCGCGGCGGTGCGGACGGCGGGGCTCACGGGGACCCACTCCACCACGCGGGTCCGACAGATCTGGGCGCGAGCAGCCCGGCAGGTCTAGCGCGCGGCGAACTTCTCCGTACCGGCCACCAGCGTCAGCCCGGGCATCCCGTGGCTGCGGGCGTAGGCAAGCTGGCGGGCGAGGTCGCTGACCCCGTTGCTGAGCGGGAACGGCAGGAGGGCCACGGTGCTGAGCGTGCCGATGGCGCGCCCGGCGCCGTCGAGCACACCGCTGCCGCTGTCGCCGGGGATGCCCGGCGTCGCGGTGTAGACGGTGTGGCTCCAGCCGTCGAACGCGTCGCCGAGGGAGACGCCGCGCTTGGGACTGGTCGCGCGCAGGCCGAAGCGCAGGCTGCTGTTGCCGAAGCTGTAGACCAGCTCGCCGGTGCTGGTCCCATCGGTGTCCAGCGCCACCGGACCGCCGAAGACCGGGACCGACGGGTTCGTCCGCCCGACGTCGGACGGGTCGAGCCGGATGAGCGCGAAGTCGTTGTAGCTGCAGGCGTTCTCGTCCTTCTCGCCGGCACGCTGCATGGCCAGCCAGCTGCTGTAGACCAGGGTGCCCGGCTTGGCGGCACCGGTCACGCGGACGGGGGTGCCGAGCGGGAGAGATCCGGCCAGGCAGCCGTCGGTCTCGGTCGCGGTCCCCGTGCCGGCGCAGTGCGCGGACTGACCGAGGTAGACCGCGCCGGTGCCGTCGGTGAAGACGAAGTTGGCCGTGCACTGGGCGCCGGACGTGACGGTCTGGACGCCGGGGGTGACCGTGGCCGTCGCCGCGGGGGCGAAGACCGGCGTGCGCTTCTTGGCCGGGGCGGGCGCGGCGGTGGCGGCGGTCACGCCGAGGGACAGCGCGCCGACGACGGCGGCAGCGAGCAGGGGGCGCAGGTTCACGGCGGCCTCTCCTTCAGGTTGGAGGTCTGCCGGGTACAACGAGCCAGCGGTCATTTCGTTGCTCCGTCCCACCGCGCCGCCGCCAGGTCGACCCGCTCCCCCTGGATCGGGCAGCCCTCCGCGGCCAGCAGCGCCAGCGCCTCGGTGAGGTACGGCTCCGCCGGCCGGCCGGACGCCTGGACCACCCGCTGCCACGGCACCTCACGTCCGTGGTCGCTCATGACCGCTCCCACGGTGCGCGGCGATCCGCGGCCCATGAGCTCGGCGACGTCCCCGTACGTCATCACCTTGCCGGGCGGGATGCGGTCCACGACGTCGAGGACCTGCCGGGCGTACGGGGTGGGCGGGGCCCCGGAACGGGCGCGGACGGCGACCCCGGCAGAGGCAGTGGCAGCGGGGCGTTTCACCGGGCACAGTGTGGGGGCACCATGGTCACGAACGGGTGGCGGCGGACGCGGACGGGAGCACGGGCTTTGAGCTGTCAGCGGCTGCTGCCTGGCATCCTGCAGGCAGACGACGCGGTGCTGTCCAGCCACCACGTCCACCTGCCGCCGCTGCCGCGCCAGGTCGGCGCGGCCCGGGCCTTCGTGCAGGAGCACGCCCCGCCGCTGTCCGACGACACCCGCGAGGTGCTCCTGCTCCTGACCAGCGAGCTGGTCACCAACGCCGTCCTGCACGCCCGCACCGAGATCGAGCTGGGCATCACCGTGGCCGACCGCTCGGTCCTGGTCACCGTCCACGACCAGGACCTGACCCGCCCCGAGCAGCGGCCGTACGAAGGACGCGAGGGGGGCTGGGGTCTCGGCCTGGTCACCGCTCTGGCCTCGAGGTCGGCGATGACCCACCACGAGGGCGAGGGCAAGACGGCGTGGTTCGTCCTGCCGCGCAACGAGTCCGTCGACGCGGACGCCGGTGCGGCCACGCGCACCGGCCAGGACGAGCCCGGGACGGTGGGACTGTGAGCGCGACGGACGCACCGAACCCGGCGCAGATCGCGCGCCGAGCCGGTCTGCTGCACCTGGGCCGCGACGGCTACGAGAGCGGCGCGTCGATCCGCAAGCTGGCCACCGGGATCGCCGGCTTCGACCACGTCGCGATGGGCGGCCTGCCCGCAGGCCGCGCCACCGTCGTCGCCGGCCAGGCCGGCAGCGCCAAGACGGTGTTCGCGGGGCAGTTCCTGGCGGAGGGCGTCCGGGCCGGACAGGCGGGGGTGTTCGTGACGCTCGAGGAGCCGGCCGCCGACCTGCGGGTCAACCTGTCCACCCTGGGCTTCGACGTCGCGACCTGGGAGGCCGAGGACCGCTGGCGCTTCGTCGACGCGTCCCCGGTCATGGGCGCCAGCGGCGCGACGCCGTACAGCCTGGAGACGCTCGCGGCGCAGGTCGGCCACGCCGTGGACGCGACCGGCGCCGACCGGCTGGTGCTCGACAGCCTCAACGCCGTGCTGGCCCTGCACCAGGACGTCGCCGTCGCGCGCCAGCTGCTGCGGTCGCTCATCGCCATGCTGCGCGGGATGGGCATGACCATCGTGCTGACCGTCGAGACCCCGGGCGACCCCGGCGGCACCCTGTCCCGCTACGGCATCGAGGAGTTCGTCGCCGACAGCGTCGTGCTCCTGCGCAACGTCCGCGAGGGAACCTTCCGGCGGCGGACCGTCGAGGTGCTCAAGATGCGCGGCGCCATGCACCACAAGGGCGACGTCCCGTTCACGGTCGTGCCGGGGCAGGGCATGGTCGTCCTGCCGGTGCGCGAGCCGGAGCAGGAGGCCAACCTCGCCGACGCGCGACTCTCGACGGGCAACGCCGAGCTCGACCTGATGACCAGCGGCGGGCTGTTCCGCGGCTCGTGCACGCTCCTCTCCGGTCCGACCGGCACCGGCAAGACGCTGCTCGCGACGCAGTTCCTCATGGCCGGGCTCGAGGCGGGCGAGAAGGCGGTCCTGTTCGCCTACGAGGAGACCCGCGAGCAGGTCCTGCGCAACGCCCGCGGCTGGGGCCGCGATCTCGAGCGGTACGAGCGCGACGGCCTGCTGCTCGTCGTCCCGCTCTACCCCGAGGTCGCCTCGCTGGACGACCACCTCGTCGAGATCAAGGCGGTGGTCGAGCGCTTCGCGCCGGCCCGCATCGCGGTGGACAGCCTGTCCGCACTGGAGCGCCTGGGGTCACCGACGTCCTACCGCGAGTTCGTCATCGGTCTGACCTCCTTCGTCAAGGAGACCGGCGTCGCGTCCGTGGTCACCGCCTCGGCGCCGGACCTGCTCGGCGGGGCATCCGCCACCGAGAGCCACATCTCCGGTCTCATCGACGCCATCGTGCTGCTGCGCTACGTCGAGGTCGACAGCACCGTGCGCCGCGCACTCGCCGTGCTGAAGATGCGCGGCAGCGCGCACGACCCAGCCATCCGCGAGTTCACGATCGGCAACGCCGGCCTCGTGCTGGGGTCGCCGTTCGCCTCAGCGTCCGGCATCCTCGGCCGCGTGCCCACCTCGTGAGAGGGAGCACGCGGCCGAGCGAGAACGCCTAGTACGTCGGCAGGCTCGGGTCGACCTGCGCGGCCCAGGCCAGCACGCCGCCCTGGACGTGCACGCTGTTGGTCAGACCGGCCGCCTTGAGCGCCGCGAGGGCTTCGGCGGACCGGACGCCGCTCTTGCAGTGCAGGATGATCTGCTTGTCCTGCGGCAGCTGCGCCAGGGCG
>JBKJQQ010000242.1:0-11099 GCA_046593875.1 Mycobacteriales bacterium
TCGCCGGCTGGCTCGGGGACGAAGCGGACAGCCAGGACTGAGGGTGCGCGCCTCGGGCAGGATCTGGCCATGAGCACCCCGGTCGACACCGCCGAGCAGGCCGCCCGGACCGTCAAGGACAGTCGGGCTATCGAGGTGCTGGCCCGCCTCGGCCTTGCGTCCCGCGGGCTCGTCTGGCTGGTGCTGGGGATCCTCGCGGTCTCGCTCGTGCGCGGCGGGGACGCGCAGGCCGACCAGACCGGTGCGCTCAAGCAGCTGGTGCAGGCGCCCTTCGGCCGCCCGCTGCTGTTCGTGCTCGCCGTCGGCTTCGCCGGCTACGCCCTCTGGCTGCTGCTGGAGGCCGCGGTGGGCCGGGAGAAGGCCTCGCACCGCGTCAAGTCCGGTCTCAAGGGGTTGGTCTACGCCGCGCTGTGCGTCACCACGCTGCAGTTCCTGGCCCGGGGTGAAGGCGGTGCGTCGGCCGAGAGCAGGACCGCCGACCTGATGTCACGCACCGGCGGGCGCACGGCCGTCGCGATCGTCGGCGTGGTGCTGCTCGGCATCGGCGCCTACTTCGTCGCCAAGGGCGTGCGCCGCAAGCACGCCGAGTGCCTGGAGCACTACCGCGTGCCGGACCGGCTGCGCCGCCCGGCGATCCTGGTCGGCGCTGTCGGCTACGTCGGGCGCGGGGTCACCTTCGGGCTGCTCGGGGCGTTCCTGGTGAAGGCAGCCGTGCAGTTCGACGCGCAGCAGGCCAAGGGCCTGGACGCCGCGCTGCAGGCCGTCGTCGAGCGGGAGTACGGACAGGTGCTGCTGGGGCTGACCGTGATCGGGGTGCTGGCCTACGCGCTGTGGTCGTTCTTCGAAGCGGCCTACCGCGACTTCTAGGGCGCTACCGAGCAGCCCGCTGGACGCAGTCCGGACCACGGTTGCCCAGGTAGGTGTGAAAGGCATCTACCGGGCGCTGCTGCTGTCTGGCAGGGTGCCGCGCATGTCCTCCCACACCCGCCGGAACCGGAGCAGCATCACCCCTCACCTCCGGGGCGTGCACAGGACCCCGGGCCGACGCGTGAGCAGACCGAAGGCCCTCGTGGCGTGCCTCTCCGCATGCTTGCTGGTGGCCCTTCCGGCGGCGTCCGGGCAGGCGCAGCAGGAGCCCGAACCGTTGCGGGTGGCCATCAACGGCTTCGAGAACAACCTCACCCCGTTCAACGTCACTTTCGGCGCCTTCCCGAACACCCACGACCTGGTCAGCCTGGTCTACGACTCGCTGTTCTGGTCGCAGGTCAAGGAGGACCCCGAGCCGTGGCTGGCCGAGAGTGCCGAGCCCAACGCCGACTTCACGCAGTGGACGGTCACGCTGCGGGAAGGCGTGACCTGGCACGACGGCAAGCCCTTCACCGCCGACGACGTGGCGTTCAGCTTCGACTACTACGCGGGGCAGGTCGGGGCGGCCGGCCGTTGGGGACACCACGTCTACGACGTGCCGAAGTACGCCTCCAGCGAGGTCGTCGATGCCACGACGGTGCGCATCTCCTACGCGATGCCGGCTCCGGCCTTCAAGATCATGCCCGGTGCCGACCTGCCGATCCTGCCCAAGCACCTCTGGGCAGGGGTGAAGGACCCGAAGACGCAGATGACCGGCCTCCCGGTGGGTACCGGCCCCTTCAAGCTCGTGAAGATCGTGCCCGACCAGCTCTACTCCTTCGAGGCCAACCCGGACTACTTCCAAGGCAAGCCGACGGTCGACCGACTCGAGCTGCCGGTCGTGAAGGACCCGTCCGCGGCCTTTGCGGCGTTGCGCACCGGTGAGGTCGCCTCGGTCGCCTCCGCCGTTCCCCCGCAGCTGTTCGACCAGTTCTCCTCCAACGAGGAGCTCGCGCTGGCCAAGAGCACGAAGTTCGAGTCGACGCAGCTGTTCTTCAACGCCCGCAAGGCCCCCCTGAACGACCCGCGGCTGCGCAAGGCCATCGCGATGGCGGTGGACAGGCAGGCCCTTGTCGACACCGTCCTGCTCGGGCGCGCCCGTCCCGGCCGCCCTAGCTTCCTGCACCCGGACTCGCCTTTTGCCGTCCCAGAGGGCGATCCGATCGCCCAGCCCGACCTGGACGTGGAGGCTGCCAAGACGATGCTGGACGAGGCCGGCTTCCGGGCCGGGGCCGGTGGCATGAGGACCGGCGCCGACGGCAAGCCGCTGACGTTCTCCGTGCTCGTGTCGTCCTTCGCCCCCGAGGACATCCGGGCGGCGCAGCTGATCGGCCAGCAGGTCGCGCCGCTCGGGGTTCGTCTCGAGGTCGAGGCGCTCGACCCGGCAACGCTGCGGCAGCGGCGGCAGAGCGAGCCCGGCAAGGTCCCCGGCTACGACGCCTACATCTCCTCGCTGGAGGCCCACACCCACGTCGACCCGGACGGGCTCTACTACTTCTTCCACTCGCCCGGCAAGAAGGGCTTCGGGGGTGGGATCAGCGGCTACACCAACGCCGCCTTCGACTCGCTCGTCGAGGAGGCAACAACGGCGGAGTTCGCGCCGCGCAAGGAGCTGCTCGCCAAGGCGCAGGCGATGCTGGCGGAGGAGGCACCGGTCATCGCGCTGTGGTATCGGGACGGGGACTGGGCCTACCGCCCGGGAGCCTACGACGGCTGGGTGCCCGATCCCGGGCACGGCATCTTCACCAAGCGGTCGTTCCTGCCCGAGTACGTCGAGCAGGCGCGCGAGAAGGGCGGCGCGCAGACCCAGGCCTCCGCCGGGGACGACACGTCCGACAGCGCCGCCACACCGGTGCTGCTGCTCGCGGCCGGGGTCGCGCTGGTCGCCGTCGTCGGAGGGGTCGTCCTGCTGCGACGCCGGCGGATCGTCGGCGACGACGACGACTGACCGGTGGCGCGCCACGCGGTCCGCACCCTGCTGCAGTACGCGCTGGTGCTCGCGGCCGCGATCTGCCTCAACTTCGCGCTGCCCCGGCTGGCCCCGGGTGACGTCGTCGACTACCTGTTCCCCCCGGAGCAGACAGGCGCCCTGACGGCCGAGCAGCGGGACCAGGTCCTCGAGGAGTTCGGACTCGAGCAGCCGCTGCCCACGCAGTTCGTGAGCTACCTGAAGGGCCTGTCCCGAGGTGACCTGCTGGTGTCCGTGCGGTACGGCCGACCGGTGTCGGAGCTCCTCGGGGAGCGCATCGGCTGGACCCTCCTGCTCGTGGGCACCGCTCTCGTCCTGGCCGCGTTGATCGGGACCCTGCTGGGGTTCCGGTCGGCCTGGCGGCGCGGATCGGCGGGGGATGCCGGTGAGCTGTCGACGGTGATGCTCATCGACTCGATGCCGCCGTTCTTCGTGGGGATGCTGCTGCTGCTGGTCTTCTCGGTGCAGCTGCGCTGGCTGCCGTCGTTCGGGGCGCAGCCGTCGCTGGCGGAGGATGGCTTCGCCCTGGTGGGGCAGGTCCTGGAGCGACTCGTCCTTCCGCTGGTGACCCTCACCGCTGCCTCGCTCGGCCCGATCTACCTGGTGGCGCGGTCCGCACTGCTGAGCGAGCTGCAGGAGGACTACGTCCTGATGGCCGAGGCGAAGGGGCTCTCCCACCGCAGGGTCCGCAGGCACGCCCAGCGCAACGCGCTGATCCCGGTGTCGACGGTGATGCTGATGGGGCTGGGAACGGTGGCCGGGGGCGCCGTCGTCGTCGAGACCGTCTTCAGCTACCCGGGGCTGGGCCGGCTGATCTACGAGAGCGTGCTCGCCCGCGACTACCCCGTCCTGCAGGGCGCGTTCCTGCTGCTGGTCGTCGGGGTGCTGGCCGCGAACTTCGTGAGCGACCTGCTGTACCCGTTGCTCGACCCGAGGGTGCGCCGGCCGGCCGGAGCGAACGCGTGACGGGGCCGGCGCCGATCGCACCCGCGCCGACAGGCGGCCCGCTGCGCTGGTCGCCCGGCAGACGGCTCGGGCTGGTGGGAAGCGTGCTGCTGACCGTGCTGCTGACCGGGGCGGTGCTGGCCCCGGTCCTCTCGCGGCACCCTCCGACCACTGCCTCGGGACGGCCGTTCGAGGGACCGAGCCGGCAGCACTGGCTCGGCACCAACGACATCGGGGAGGACCTGTTCTCCCAGTTGCTGCACGGCGCGCGTGTCTCGTTGACCATCGCCCTGCTGTCCGCGCTCCTCGCCGTCACCGTCGGGCTGATCGTCGCGCTGGTCGCCGGCTACGCCCGAGGTCGGGTCGAGTCCGCGTTGATGCGCGTCGTCGACCTCACCCTGGCCTTTCCCTTCCTCGTCCTGGTGATCGTGCTGTCCGCGTTCTTCGGGCGGGGACTCGGCACGACGGTGCTCGTCATCGCCTCGGTGATGTGGGCCCGCCCGGCACGCGTCCTGCGCTCGCAGGTCGTCAAGACCCGCGAGTACCAGCACGTGACCGCGGCCTCGGCCATGGGGGCGACCGGCTACCGGATCGTCACGAGGCACCTGCTCCCCCGCGTCGCCCCGCTGGCGGCAGCGCAGTTCGTCCGGGCGGCCAACGTCTCGGTGCTGCTGGAGGCCTCGCTGTCGTTCCTGGGCCTGGGCGATCCCAACCGGGTCAGCTGGGGGTCGATCCTGCACTTCGCCAATGCCCGCAACGCCATCCTCACCGAGTCATGGCCCTACTGGATCCTCCCGCCGGGCCTGGCACTCACGGCGGCTGTCGTCGCCTTCGCCTTCCTCGGCTACGCCGTCGAGGAGTGGGCCGACCCTCGGCTCGCCCAGCGCACCCGCAGACCGCGTCCCGCACGCCGGGGCGCGTCGACGTCGCTGGTGCCGTCGCCGGGGTACAGCGGCCCCGTGCTCGAGGTGCGCGAGCTGTCGGTGGAGTACCGGACGGCGCACGGCGTCCTGCGGGCCGTCGACGGCGTCAGCCTGACGGTCGCGACCGGGACCACGGTCGGTCTGGTCGGCGCGTCCGGCAGCGGCAAGAGCACCCTGGTCACCGCGCTGCTCGGGCTGACCCGGCCGCCCGGCCGGGTCGTCGAGGGCAACGTGCGGCTCAACGGACACGACCTCGGCCGGGCTCGTCGGTCTCTGCTGGCGGCCGCCCGCGGCCGGCAGATCGCCCTGGTCCCGCAGAGTGCCATGAACGCGCTGAACCCCGTCTACACGGTTGTGGCGCAGGTGGCCGAGGCCGCGGCGCTGACCCGGGAAGCGGGGCAGGCCGCCGACCGCGCTGCCGAGCTGCTCGAGCTCGTCGGCATCCCCGCGGCGCGCCACCGGGCCTATCCGCATGAGCTCAGCGGCGGGATGCGGCAGCGGGTGGTCATCGCGATGGCCCTCACGAACGACCCGTCCCTGCTCCTCGCCGACGAGCCGGTCACCGGCCTCGATGTCGTCACCCAGGCCAAGATCCTGCAGCTGCTGCACGACGTGCGCGACCGCTTCGGCATGTCCATGCTGCTCATCTCGCACGACCTGCCCATGGTGGCGCACGCTTCGGACGAGCTCCTCGTGATGCACCGCGGCCGGATCGTGGAGGCAGGCCCGTCCGCGACGGTCCTCGCCGCGCCCCAGCACGACTACACACGGCACCTGCTGCAGGCCTTCCCCAGCGTGCTCGGACCGCGCGTGGTGCTGCAACCGAGCAGGTACGTCGACCCGGCGGAGCGACCGTGACCGGTTCTCTGCTCGAGCTGCGCGGGGTGTCGAAGGGCTACCAGCGCCGGTCGGCCTTCGGCAGGAGCGCCCCTCGACGTCCGGCGGTCATCGACGTGTCCCTGGAGGTGGGCCGCGGCGAGATCCTCGGGCTGGTAGGGGAGAGCGGTGCGGGGAAGACGACCCTCACCCGGCTGGTGCTCGGCCTGGAGCGTGCCGATACCGGCACCGTCTGCTTCGGCGGAGTCGACCTCTCGACGCTGAGCGCGAGCGGTCTGCGCGCCGTACGCCGGCGCATGCACCTGGTGCTGCAGGATCCGTACCAGTCCCTGCACCCCGGGATGCGGGTGGTCGCGCTGGTGGGCGAGCCACTGGCCATCGCCGGGGTGCCCCGCCAGCAACGCCGGGCGCTGGTGCTCACCGCGCTCGAGGAGGCGGGGCTGGCGCCGGCCGCCAGCGTGGTCGACCGCTTCCCGCACGAGCTGTCCGGCGGCCAGCGCCAGCGCGTGGCCCTGGCACGGGCGGTCATCGGACGGCCTGAGCTGATCGTCGCCGACGAGCCGACCTCGATGCTGGACGCCTCGTTGCGCGCGGAGATGCTCGCCCTGGTCACGACGATCCGCGCCACGCACGGCACCGCCTTCGTCTTCGTGACGCACGACCTGGCCATGGCGCGGTACGTCGCCGACCGGATCGCCGTGCTGCAAGGCGGTCGCGTCGTCGAGCAGGGCAGGACCGAGGACGTCATCGGCGGCGCCCAGCATCCCTACACCCGCACGTTGCTCGCGGCCAGCGAGAGCGTGCGTTGAGCAGCCGTGCCACGCCGACCTGCCGCCGGAGCGCGAGCCGGAGGTGGGACGCGGATCAGCCTATGTAGATCATCTCGGAGCGGCCCTCTGCGACCTCGGTCAAGATCACGTCGAGACCACGGAGCACCCCGTGCACACTCGCGACCTGCTGCTCGGACACCTCACGGGAGCCCACGCAGGACGGTCAAAGCGAGACCAGGAAGGGCGCGTCCTCCAGTGCGCGTGCCCGCAGAGCCAGGCCTGCCGGGGTGGCGGCCACGCCGTCCGGTCGGGCCAGCCGGACGGCGTCGCCGGCCAGTCGCACCTCCGCGTCCAGCCCGGTACGGGCCGCCACGCCGGCGAAGTGGTAGGCCTGGCCCGCCGGGCCTGGGTTCTGACGTGGGTCGGCCGTCGTGAAGAAGATGAGCCGGCGCCTGGTCATGCGTGGCTCGCGGTCGCGGCGGACCGCTGCGTCGGCAGCGGACGCAGCTCGAACAGACCCCAGCCGACAAGCAGCACGGCCAGGACCGTGGTCAGGCTGTCCTTGGCGTACTGGGACACGTACATCGTGCCGCCGATGAACAGCACGGGGAGGGCCAGGCTCATCGGGGTGATGCGCGAGAAGCCGCGCTGCGCGAGCAGCGCGGCCACCAGCAGGCCACTGCCGAGGCAGAGGTAGAACATGCCCGGGAACTCCTCCCCGGCGTACTGGACCGTCATCGGCGCGATGCCCCATGCCGCGATGACCACACCGGGGGCGAGCAGCACGCCGCGTGTGCCGGACAGCAGTCCGGAGGCGATGTAGGAGAGCCCGATGAGCACGGGCACCCAGCCGCGCAGTGGCAGCTCCCCGATCGGCTCGAGCAGGAACAGGACCAGCGCTGCGCCGACGAACAGCGGGGCGGCCCGGCGCAGGCGCGAGGTCATCGGCTCGATGTCGTCCCTGATCGGCTCGGTACGGGTGGCGCGCGTCTCCACAGACGTCATGGCTGCTCCTCGATCTGCCGCGGTCCGTCGCGACGTAGACGATGCTCCTCGTCCACACTGTGCCCGAATGCCCGACTTCCGCAAGGACCTCGCGGTCAGCGAGCAGCCACGCGGATGCCGAGGTGCTCCGCGACGCCGGTGACCGCCGCCACGACAGCTGCGGCGGATGGCCACTCGATGACCGGTACGCGGGCGCGGTCCGCGGCGACCACCTCCTCGCTCCACGGCACAACCCCGGCCAGCTCATAGCCGTGCCGATCGCAGAACTCCGTGATGGCCTGCTCGTCGGCGACCGTGCGCACCTTGTTCGCGATCACGACCACGCGCTCGACGGGCAGCTCCGCCACCAGCGCGGCCATCCGGCGCACGGTCTCGAGGGACCGGTAGTAGGGCTCGGCCACCATGGCGATGGCGTCCACGTGCCGGACGGTCCCGCGGCTGAGGTGCTCCGGCGAGGCCTCCATGTCCACGACGACGACGCGCTCGGCGGCGCTGAGGTCTTCCAGCAGCGCGGACACCACGGCGTGCGCCGAGCACAGGCATCCCTCGTCGGCGTGAGCCGGTGCGCCCATGCCGAGCAGGCGGACCCCGTCCGGGGCCGGCAGGGAGAACCGCTCCAGCACCTCGTCGATCGGCTCGAGCAGGCCGGTACCCCCGATGCGGCGTGACACCAACGACGCAGGCACGGGGCCCAGCGCGGTGGCGTCCTCGGGCGAGATCCCCAGCGCGGCAGACAGGTTGGGGTTGGCGTCGGCGTCGATGGCGACGACGGGGCAGCCGGATCGGGCGGCAAGCCGGGCGAGGGTGGCGCTGAGCGTGGTCTTTCCCGCGCCGCCCTTCCCGGCGACGGCGAGCCTCAACGGACCTTGTCGGGCTGCTCGGCAACGCGCGCGTAGCGGCGTCGGTAGCTCGCCAGGGACCGGGACACCTCCGCGAGCGAGCCGGCCACGACGTGCAGCCACTCGCGGCCCTCGTCGGTCAGCTCGTAGGTGCGCCGGGCCGGCCCTGCGGCCGACGGCTCCCAGCTCGAGCGCACCAGGCCCTCCTCGTCCATCGCGCGCAGGCACCGGTAGAGCCCGCCCGGGTCGACCCTGTCCAGGCCGAGCGCGGCGACCTGGTCGAGCAGCTCGTAGCCGTGTGACGTGCCCTCGGCGAGCAGCAGCAGCAGGCACGGACGCAGGTAGTTGCGCGGCAGTCCGATCGGGACCTCGGGTTCAGGACGGCTCATCCGGCCGGCCTCGGCGCCCGCTCGGCTGCGCAGGCGATGGCCTCCTCGACGGAGTTCTTGCACCAGCAGTCGGCGCTGCACTCACCGTGCGTCGGTCGGGTGAGGTCGGCGAAGGACAGCGCGAACTCCGTCTTGCCCTCCGCCAGGCCGGACTCCGACATCACGTAGCCGCCACCCGGCGCGAACTCCAGGTAGCCGTCGACGACCAGCCGGTCCAGGTAGCCGACGCCGACCTCGGCCTCGACCCCGAGGAAACGCTCCAGCAGCCCGGCGTCGACGACCTCACCCAGCCCCTCGCCGCGCAGCCAGTACATGACCTGCAGGATCTCGCTGCGCCAGTAGAGCGCCCGGAGCGCCTCGGACTTGGGGGGGTGGAGCTCGTCCACGTCAGCGCCGCTGCGGGGCCGGCCCGGCGGCCGCCGTCGCCAGGTCGGTCAGGCTGGCGAGTGCGTCCGCGACGCCGGACAGCTGCTCGTTCACCGTCAGCACCGACGGTCCGATCACCTGGCACTGCGTCTCGATCGCGCGGACCCCGAAAGCGACCTTCCCGAGCAGCACGGCGGTGCGTCGTAGCGAGGCGGCGATGCGAGCGAGGTAGTAGACGAGAACGACCACCACCAGAACGATCTCGACGATGGTGAGGGTCACCAGAAGTGCGGTCATCGGGTCGCCCTCCGTGGCGTCGGCGCGGGTGCAGGCGTCAGCAGGGCGACGTGCTCCATCGCCTCGTCGGTGAGCAGGTCGAGCCGCTTGGACGTCTCGGGCAGCAGCCAGGTCGTGGCCGTGTTGCGGGCCACCTGCTTGCCGGCCGTCCAGACCAGGCCCGCGCCGTTCTCGACGCGGTGCACCTGACGCAGGAAGACCTCGAGCAGGACGACCGCCACGACGGCGACGACCAGACCGAGGCCCAGGGCGATGAACCAGTACGCCTCGTCACTCATGAGCGACCGCCAGGAGTGAGGCTGAGGCGCGCGTCGGCGGCGGCCGCGACGATGCGCTCCGCGGTGGACACCGTGGCCGCCACCTGCCAGAGGCCTTCGGTGTTGTCGCGGACGTCGTGCAGGCCGGCCAGGATCGCCTCGGCCTTCTCCGCCGTACGACGGGCACCCACGATCATGAGCAGCAGGACGGCGACCACGATGACGACGACCACCGCCCCGATGACGTAGCCCAGGATCCAACCGTTCACGGGGCCTCCAGATGCGCGCATCTCGGTGAGAGCGCGCACGGTACACGCGATCGCCCGGTATGTGTATGGTGCACCTACAGCGCGATGTGACGCACTGCACTCGGCCTGGCTCGAGCACAGGAGAAGCAGATGGCGGGACGACATGCCTCCGCGAACGGGTCCGCCGAGCGCACGCCGGCGCAGGAGCTGCTGGACCTGCTCGGGCCGGTGACGGCGTTCCACGACACCAGCCACCTCGGCAAGTTCGGCATGCCGTCGGGGGCCATGACCGAGGACATGCTCGCGCCCGAGGCCGTGGCCGGCGCGGCCACCCGCTTCGGCCCGCTGGAGAAGGTGCACGCCTTCTGGTTCGCGGGGCTGAGCTGTGACGGCTGCAGCGTGGCGGTGACCGGGGCGACCAACCCCTCGGTCGAGAGCATGATGATGGGCGCCCACCCGGGCATCCCCCGGGTGGTGCTGCACCACACGGTCATCAACATGGAGTCGGGGCCGTACTACCTGCAGGCTGCCGAGCAGGCCATCGCCGGGACCCTCGAGGCGCCCTATGTCGTGATCCTCGAGGGCTCCATCGCCGACGAGACGATCGCCCACCTGCAGGGGGGCTACTGGTCCGCGGTGGGGGAGGAGCCCTGGGGCCCCGACGGTGAGATGCGCACCGTGAGCTCGACGGAGTGGATCGCCCGGCTCGCCCCCAACGCCGCGGCCATGCTGGCGATCGGCACCTGTGCGACCTGGGGCGGGATCCCGGCTGCCGCCGGCAACCTCACCGGCGCGATGAGCCTGATGGACTTCCTCGGCAAGGACTACCGCTCGGTGCTGGGCGTCCCGGTCGTGAACGTCCCCGGCTGCCCTCCCGTCGGCGACAACTTCACCGAGACGGTCGCCGCGGTCCTGTACTTCCTGCAGGGCTTCGGTCCGCTGCCGGAGTTCGACGAGCTCGGCCGGCCCGCCTGGTTGTTCGGCGAGACGGTGCACCGTCGTTGTGTGCGCGGCGCCTACTACGAGGAAGGCCAGTTCGCGCACGAGTTCGGCGACCCCGAGTGCCTGGTCGAGATCGGCTGCTGGGGACCGGTCGTCAACTGCAACATCACCTCGCGTGGCGCCGTGAAGGGCATCGGCGGCTGCATGAACGCCGGCGGCGCCTGCATCGGCGGCACGATGCCCGGCTTCCCGGACGCCCGTCGCGACAACGGCATCGCCACCACGCTGAAGGTCAGCCAGGTTCCCGCCGTCTACCTCGCCCAACCCTTCACCGGAAAGATCATGCCCATCGGTTTTGGCGTGCTGTCCGAATCGCAGCTGCTGGAGCGGATCGCGACCGTGTCGG
>JBKJQQ010000001.1:0-5551 GCA_046593875.1 Mycobacteriales bacterium
GCCGTCGTCGCCACCGCCGACTTCTTCACCCCCGTCGTCGACAGCGCCTACGACTGGGGCCGCATCGCCGCGGCCAACGCCCTGTCCGACGTCTACGCCATGGGCGGCCGGCCCGTCGTCGCGGTCAACCTGGTCGGCTGGCCGCGCGACAAGCTGCCCAAGGAGCTGCTGGCGGAGGTGCTGCGCGGCGGCAACGACGTCGCCAAGCAGGCGGCCTGCTTCGTCGCGGGCGGACACAGCATCGACGACCCCGAGCCCAAGTACGGGATGGCCGTGACCGGCCTGGTGGACCCGGACCTCCTGCTGCGCAACGACTCTGCGGTCGCCGGTCTGCCGCTGACGCTGACCAAGCCGCTCGGCGTCGGCGTGCTGAACAACCGACACAAGAGCACCGGCGAGGTCTTCGCGCACGCCGTCGAGAGCATGGCAGCCCTCAACCGCGACGCCTCGCAGGCTGCGGTCGCCGCGGGCGCGAAGGCCGCGACGGACGTGACGGGCTTCGGCCTGCTCGGGCACCTGTTCAAGATGATGCGGGCGAGCGGGACGACGGCTGTCGTCGACGCCGCCGCTGTCCCCTACCTCGAGGGTGCGCGCGACGCCCTGCGCGACGGCTTCGTCAGCGGCGGCTCGCGACGCAACCTGGACTGGGTGCGCCCGCACCTGGCCGGCACGGTCGACGAGGACGAGCTCCTCCTGCTGGCCGACGCGCAGACCAGCGGCGGTCTCCTGGTGGTGGGCGAGGTCCCCGGCCACCCTGTCGTCGGTGAGGTCGTCCTGCGGCGCGAGGCCGTCGTCGAGGTGCGCTGACCCGGGCGCGAAGCGTGACAAACCGGGCACACAGTGGGACGGTGGAGGGACTTCCCCCGATGCTCCCGGAGGCTCCACCGTGCGCGCGTACCCGAGCACCCTCGCCTTTGCCGCCGCTGCCGTGGCCGGCCTGACGCTGGTCCCCCACGGCGCGTCGGCCGCGACCAACGACCCGTTCCGGGGGGCCCAGTTCGGCCTCGACCAGGTCCGCGCCGAGGCCGCCTGGCCGACCACCCGTGGCGCCGGCGCCGTCATCGCCATCGTGGACACGGGCGTGGACCTCGGGCACGCGGACCTGTCCGGCCAGCTGGTCCGGGGCGCCACCTTCACCTGCGACGAGAAGGCCTCGCCCTGCGGCAACGGCGACTTCAAGGGGCCGGACGGCAAGAACGACGGCGATGAGCACGGCACCCACGTGGCCGGGATCGCGGCGGCGGCCACCGGCAACGGGATCGGCATCGCGGGCGTCGCCCCGGACGCCAAGATCATGCCGGTGAAGGTGCTCGAAGGCGGCTCCGGCTCCTTCGAGGAGATCGCGGCCGGCATCCGGTGGGCCGCCGACAACGGCGCCGACGTCATCAACCTGTCGCTCGGCGCGCTCCCGGGCGTGCAGGCGCTCACCTACACGGGCCTCATCAGCGACACGACCGAGGCGGTGGCCTACGCCCGCAGCAAGGACGTCGTCGTCGTGGCGGCGGCCGGCAACGACTTCCAGTTCCCGCTGTGCGGCACGCCGGCCTTCGAGGACGGCGCCCTGTGCGTGACCTCGACCGACAAGCGCGAGCTCCCGTCGGCCTTCTCGAACAACGGCATCAAGCCGGACCTGATGGCGGTCGCCGGACCCGGCGGCTCGCTGCTGCCGGTGTGCGGTGAGGACGTCCTGTCCACCGTCCCCGAGGGCACCGGCCGCTCGGCGGCCTGCGGCTACGGCACGGCCTACGACGAGTACGCCGGCACCTCGATGGCGACTCCTCACGTGGCCGGCGTCGCCGCGCTGCTCATGGCGCAGGGCCGCACCTCGGACAACGTCCTCGAGGTCCTGCTCACGACGTCCCGGCAGGGCGTGACCGGCACGCGCGGTCTGTTCACCCCGCAGTACGGCTTCGGCATCGTCGACGCGCAGGCCGCCGTCGCTGCGCCCGGCGCGGCGACAGCTCCCCAGCGAGGCAAGGGCAAGGACGGCAAGGGCGGCAAGGGCGGCGGCTGACCCGCTCCCCCACAGCACGACGACGGCGGCCCCGCTCCTTCCTGGAGCGGAGCCGCCGTCGTCGTCGGGCTCACCCGGTGAACAGCGCGGCCGCCTTCTTCGCGGTCTCGTAGATGCCGTAGGCCAGGGGCACGCCCACGACGGTCCATGCCAGGGCCAGGCGGGCGCCCATGCCAGCCCCCGGGTGCCTGGCTCCCACGGAGCTGCCTGCGGTGGCGTTCTTCTGCTCAGTGCTCATCGCGTTCCCTCCGAGGGGGTGCCGGCGCTGCTGCTGGTGGCGGCGGTGGGGCCGCCGATGCCGGCCGTGGCCAGCTGGGGGCTGACGGGGTAGGCGTCATCGGGCTCGTAGTACTTCTCGGAGACCGGGCGCACCAGCAGGTTGGCCACGAAGCCGACGGCGAGCAGCCCGACCATCACGAGCAGCGACGGACGGTAGGCCGCCGCACCCTCGGCCCCGCCCTCGCGCTGACTCTCGGTGATGACGTTGACGATCAGCGGGCCGGCCACACCGGCGGCCGACCAGGCCGTCAGCAACCGGCCGTGGATGGCGCCGACCTGGAAGGTGCCGAACATGTCCTTCAGGTACGCCGGCACGGTCGCGAAGCCGCCGCCGTAGAACGACAGGATCAGGCAGGCCAGCAGGACGAAGACCGGCACGGAGGTGTCGCCGGCCGTCGCGAGGAAGAAGAAGAGCACCGCACCGACGCCCAGGTAGATCATGTAGGTGGGCTTGCGGCCGATGTAGTCCGAGGTGGACGACCAGATGAAGCGGCCGGCCATGTTGAACAGCGACAGCAGACCGACGAAGCCGGCGGCCGTGGCCGCGGTGACGTCCTCCGGGAAGAAGTCCTGGATCATCGGGGCGGCCTGCTCGAGGATGCCGATACCGGCGGTCACGTTGCAGAACAGGACGACCCACAGGCACCAGAAAGCCCGGGTGCGCAGGGCACTGTCGGCCGAGACGTTGTGCACCGTCATCATCTTGTTGCCGGTCGCCTCCTTGGGCGTCCACCCGGCTGGCTGCCACCCCGGCGGCGGGACGCGCACGGTGAAGACGCCGAACATCATGAAGACCAGGTAGCCCAGCCCGAGGGTGATGAAGGCGGGCACGATGGCGTCGGTCGGCACCGCGTCCGCGGGCAGGCTGGAGTAGCCGGCGAGCAGCCGCGCCGACAGCGCCGAGGCGATGAAGGCACCGCCACCGAAGCCCATGATGGCCATGCCGGTCGCCAGGCCCGGCCGGTCGGGGAACCACTTGATGAGGGTCGAGACCGGCGAGATGTAGCCGATCCCCAGGCCGATGCCCCCGATGAAGCCGTAGCCGAGGTAGAGCAGCCACAGCTGCTCGGTGGCGACACCCAGCGAGCCGACGAGCAGGCCCGAGGAGAAGCAGACCGCGGACAGGAACATCGCCTTGCGCGGGCCGTTGCGCTCCATCCACTTGCCACCGAAGGCGGCCGACAGGCCGAGCATGACGATCGCGATGCTGAAGACGATCGCGATGGCCGTCTCGCTGGTGTCGAACTTCTCCACCAGGGGCTTCTTGAAGACGCTCAAGGCGTAGACCTGGCCGATGCACAGGTGGATGGCAAGAGCAGCGGGGGGGACCAGCCAGCGGCTGTAGCCCGGTCCGGCCACCGACCGCTCTCGGTCCAGGAACGACAGCGCGGTCACGGCTACCTCTTCTCCTGCAAGGGCCTCGCGGGCGGTGGCCCGTCCGGGTGACGCTCCTGGAGTCCGCGTGCAAGCCGGTCCCGTTGCGGGACCACCGTGTAGCGCGGATCCTTCGCCGAAGACTGCCCCGCCTCGAAGACCCCGAACCGCAGGCAGGCCGATCCGGCCATGAGCGCGCCGCCGGCGAGCGCCGCGGCGAGCCGGCTGCGACCGCCCAGCAGGAGCGTGCCCGCGACCCCGGCGACGGTCAGCGCACGGCTGGCCCGCATGAGGCTGCCGGCGTGGCCGTCGTGCAGCGGCTCGGCCGTGATGCCCATCGCCTGCTCCATCTGGCGTTCGACGGCGAGCTCGAGCAGGGCGCCGCCCACGGCCAGCCGCCGGGCCGGTCCCGCCTCATGCACGGGGGCACCCAGCATGCCGAGACCACCTGAGGCAGCGCACGCCGAGCCCACGAACACGAACGGCAGGTGCCGGTGGGCGGCGTGCCAGGTCGGTGTCGCCGTGTCGGTCAGCAGGACCGCGGTGTAGGAGGCCACAGCCGGCGCGACGAGCGCGGCGGTCAGCCCGGCCGGGCGGGCTCCCCACCCCAGCAGCCGCCCCGGCCGGGTGCTGCGGAAGCGGCGGGGAAGGAGCTCAGCCGCCGCGGCCAGCGCGGCGAAGGGGCCGTACAGCGTGAGGATCCAGGTGCCGACCGACATCGGCGAGGTCACCTTGACCACGCGCAGCATGTGGTGGAAGCGCTCCGGTCGCCCCAGGTCCTTGACCAGCGCGATCATGGACAGGGTCAGCCCGACGAAGGCGCCGATCCGCCCGGTGCGCCGCAGCGCAGGACGGCCGGTCAGGTCCGCGCCGGCAGACAGCAGGGACGAGCCGGCGGCCACGCCGCCGAGGAACAGGTAGGCCGGGATGTCGTGCTCCCACGGCGACGCCTTGACGATGGGACGCCCGTAGTAGGAGGTGAAGTCGGCGGGCGGGACCATCGCACGCTCGCGCTTGCTCACCCTCGGCCGCCGAAGACCGCGACCGCACCGGCCAGCATGGTGAGGGCGGCGAGCCCGGCCTTCCTCCACATCACCGGCAGGTCGCGGGTCGTGACCACGGGGTCGGGCGGCAGGCCGTAGACCTCCGGCTCGTCGAGCAGCAGGAAGAACGCGCCGAGCCCGCCGATGCCGTCCGAGGTGTCGTTGCCGTAGAGCCGGGCGTCGTGCACGCCCTGCGCGTGCAGCGCGTCCACCCGCTCCTGCGCCCGCAGGCGCAGCTCGTCGACGTCGCCGTACTGGATCGACGTGGTGGGACAGGCCTTGGCGCACGCGGGCTCCAGGCCGTCACCGATGCGGTCGTAGCAGAGGGTGCACTTCTGGGCGATGCCCTCGTTCTTGGTGACGCCCTTCTCGCCGCCCCGGCGCTCGATCACGCCGAACGGGCAGGCCGGCACGCAGTAGCCGCAGCCGTTGCAGATGTCGTCCTGCACGACGACGGTGCCGAACTCGGTGCGGAACAGCGCGCCGGTCGGGCACACGTCCAGGCAGGCCGCGTGGGTGCAGTGCTTGCGGACGTCGGACTCCATCAGCCAGCGGAACGGCACGCTGGAGTCCTCGCCGCCGGCACCGGGCAGGGTCGGCAGCGGCATGCCCAGGTCCACCGAGGCGGGCGGCGGAGAAGGGTCACCCTGCCCCCCGGCGAGGGCGAGCACGTCCAGGTTCGCGTGGCTCTCGTCGTGGCGCACCCCGGACTCCTGGTTGCCGGAGGACGCGGGCTGCTCGATGAACGCCACGTGGCGCCACGTGGAGGCACCCAGGCCGACCGAGTTGTCGTAGCTCATCCCGGTCAGCGACATCCCGTCCTCGGGGACGGCGTTCCACT
>JBKJQQ010000089.1:0-5629 GCA_046593875.1 Mycobacteriales bacterium
CCACGGGACCTACCCGTTCGTCACGTCGAGCTCGGCCACCGCCGGCGGCGCCTGCACCGGCTCGGGCATCGGCCCGCGCCGGGTCGACAAGGTCATCGCGGTGGTCAAGGCGTACACGACCCGCGTCGGCGAGGGCCCGTTCCCGACCGAGCTGCTCGATGCCGACGGCGAGACCCTGCGCGCGAACGGTCACGAGTTCGGCACGACGACCGGCCGACCGCGTCGCTGCGGTTGGTACGACGCGGTCATCGCCCGCTACGCCGCCCGTGTCAACGGCGTCACCGACTTCGTGCTGACCAAGCTCGACGTGCTGACCGGCTGGGAGAAGATCCCGGTCTGCGTGGCCTACGAGGTGGACGGCCAGCGCTTCGACGAGATGCCGATGTCCCAGACGGACTTCCACCACGCGACACCGGTGTACGAGCTCTTCGACGGGTGGAGCGAGGACATCACCGGCGCCCGCACCTTCGAGGACCTGCCGAAGACGGCGCAGGCGTACGTCACCGCGCTGGAGCAGATGAGCGGCGCGCCGTTCGCCTCCATCGGGGTCGGCCCGGACCGCGAGCAGACCCTCGAGCTGCGCCCGCTCGTCGGATGATCTTCAAGGGCGTGCGCGACCAGCGGCCCTACCCCGACCCGGCCATGTCGCACCGGGAGTGGGCCGCCCTGCCGCCGACGCAGGTGCAGCTGGACCACCTCGTCACGACCAAGCGGACGCTGGACCTCGAGGTGCTGCTCGCCGAGGACTCCACCTTCTACGGCGACATGTTCGCGCACGTCGTGGAGTGGCGCGGCGAGCTCTACCTGGAGGACGGGCTGCACCGCGCACTGCGCTGCGCCCTCGCCCAGCGCAAGGTCCTGCACGCACGCATCCTGAGGATGGAGGGCTGATGGCCCGGATCGAGATCACCTACGACTTCGCCCTTCCGGTCGAGCGCGTCTACGCCTACCTGTCCGAGCACGAGAACCTCGGCGCGCTCTTCGGGGCGGACATCGCGCGGGTGCGCGACGGGGCCACGACGCGGAACGGCGAGGGCTCGGTGCGCCGGCTGAAGGTCGGCCCACTGCCGCCCTTCGAGGAGACGGTCACGCGGGCGGTGCCCGACCAGCTCGTGGAGTACCGCATCACCAGCGGCACGACGCCGTTGCGGGATCACCGTGGCGAGATGCGCTTCTCGTCAACGGGTTCGGGCTCGCGGCTGGTCTACGTCATCGAGTTCGGCGCGGTCCTCCCGCTGCTGGACAAGGTGATCGCGGTCGGCCTTGAGCGCAACATCCGCAAGGGCCTGGCCACGGTGGACCTGCGCGCGTGAAGGTCCTCGTCCTCGGGTCCGGTGCGCGCGAGCACGCCCTGCTGCTCGCCCTGTCACGCGACCCCGCGGTGACAGCCCTGGTCTGCGCCCCGGGCAACGCCGGCACCTCGGCCCTGGCCGAGAACCGGGCCGTCGCCGTCGCGGACCCGATGGCCGTCGTGGCGCTCGCCCAGGAGGTCGGCGCCGACCTCGTCGTGGTCGGGCCCGAGGTGCCGCTGGTGGCCGGCGTCGCCGACGCGCTGCGCGCGGCGGGCATCGCGTGCTTCGGACCGTCGGCGGCCGCGGCGCAGATCGAGGGCAGCAAGAGCTTCGCCAAGCAGGTGATGCGCGACGCCGGTGTCGCCACGGCCTCCGCCGAGGTCTTCACCGAGGCAGACATCTGCGCAGAGCACCTGCGGGCGGCGGCGGCGCCGTACGTCGTCAAGGCCGACGGACTCGCCGCCGGCAAGGGCGTGCACGTGGGGAGCGACCTGGACGCCGCCGTCGCCTTTGCGCGCGACGTGCTCGCGGCGCCCGGGTCCGTCGCTGTCGTCGAGGCCTACCTCGACGGTCCGGAGGTCTCGCTGTTCGCGCTGTCGGACGGCACGACGGTCGTGCCGCTGCTGCCGGCCCAGGACTTCAAGCGGGTGGGCGACGGCGACCAGGGTCCGAACACCGGAGGCATGGGGGCCTACGCGCCGCTGGCCTGGCTGCCGGACGGCACGGTCGAGCAGGTCCAGCGGGAGGTCCTCCAGCCCGTGGTGGAGGAGATGGCCCGCCGCGGGACACCCTTCGCCGGGTTGCTCTACGCCGGCCTCGCGATGACATCGACCGGCCCGCAGGTGATCGAGTTCAACTGCCGCTTCGGTGATCCCGAGACGCAGGTCGTCCTCGCGCTGCTGGAGACGCCGCTGGCGGGAGTGCTGCTCGCCTGCGCGACCGGCCGGCTCGACGAGATCGCTCCGCTGCAGTGGCGCGACGGCGCCGCGGTGACCGTCGTCGTCGCGGCGGAGGGCTACCCGGGCACCCCCACCGCGGGCGACGCCGTCGCGATCGCGGCGCTGCCCGGGGGCGTCCAGGTGCTGCACGCCGGAACCCGCTCCGACGGTGACGCGATCGTGGCTGCAGGTGGCCGTGTGCTGTCGGTGACGGCTGTCGCCGGCGACCTCGAGCAGGCCCGCGTCCGCGCCTACGAGGGCGTCGCCGCGGTGTCACTGCGGGGCGCGCACTGGCGCACCGACATCGCCCAGGCGGCGGCCGAGGGTCGCATCCGGGTGCACTAGGCACAACTGTGGGACCTGTCACGAAACGGTCCTATCTGGCTACCGCCGGGTAACCTGGGAACCGTGTCCCGCCGAGTCGGCGGTGCACTGCACCGGGTGCGGGTCCGTCCCCGGTGCCTCTCGCCACGCTGCCGAGCCACGACCGTGCGTCATGGGCCCGGTGCTGCGAACCCCTCCATCGCTGCCTGTCAGTCCGGGCGCGGTGCACGAAGACGGGCCCGGAAGTGGAGTCGACCGTGTTCACGAACACCCGCACCCCCGCCCGTCTCGCCGCCGTCGCCGGCCTCACCGGTGCGCTCCTGCTGCCGGTCTCCGTCGCGGCTGCCCCCATGCTGTCCGTCGCCGTCGCGCAGGAGCAGTCCTTCGGTGACCGCGTCGTCGCGGAGGCCGCCCGCCATGACGGCAAGGACTACCAGTACGGCGCCACCGGCCCGGATCGCTTCGACTGCAGCGGTTACGTGCAGTACGTCTTCGGCCGACTCGGCAAGGACCTGCCGCGCACGAGCGGCGAGCAGTACGCCGCCTCGCAGAAGGTAGCCAAGAGCGACAAGCGCCCCGGCGACCTCATCGCCATCCACAACAGCGACGGCCGTGTCACGCACGTCGCCGTGTACGCGGGCGGCGGCGACATGTGGGTTGCCTCGACCGGCTCGGACCGGGTCCGGCTGCAGGCCATCTACACCGACCGCTACCGCGTCGGCCGCTTCGGCTGATCCACGCCGTCCGCGGGCGGTCTGGGAGACTGGCCGCCCGCCGGACGACTGGAGCACCACGTGATCGAGCGCTACACCCTCCCCGAGATGGGGCGGGTCTGGAGCGAGGCCCACAAGTACGAGCTCTGGTGCCAGGTCGAGGTGATGGTCCTGGAGGCGCACGCCGAGGCCGGCGTCGTCCCCGCCGACACCGTCGAGCCGGTGCGCCGCGCCACCCCGCCGACGCCCGAGGCGGTCGCCGAGATCGAGGCGGTGACCCAGCACGACGTCATCGCGTTCCTGTCCGCGTGGGCCGACAACACCGAGCCGCGCGAGGCTGCGGCGTACGTCCACTTCGGCATGACCTCGTCGGACCTGCTGGACACCGCGCTCGCGCTCCAGCTCGTCGAGGCGACCGACATCCTGCTGACCAAGTGCGATGCGCTGGTCGCCGCGCTGCGCGATCTCGGCCTGCAGCACAAGGACACCGTGAAGGTCGGTCGTACGCACGGGATCCACGCCGAGCCCACGACGTGGGGGCACCGCTGCGCGGACCTCGCGTTCGCCATGGCCCGCAGCAGGGACCGGCTGCTCCGCGCCCGTGACGCCGTCGCCGTCGCGAAGATCAGCGGCGCCGTCGGGACGTACTCGAACATCGACCCGGGCGTGGAGCAGACGGTCGCCACGCGGCTCGGCCTCACCCCCGCGCCGGCCGCGACGCAGGTCGTCATCCGCGACGGCATCAGCGAGTGGGTCAGCGCGCTGGCCGTCATCGCGACCGTGTGCGAGGCGTTCGCGCTCGAGGTGCGCCACGGCCAGCGGACAGAGGTGCGTGAGCTGTGGGAGCCGTTCGCCAAGGGCCAGAAGGGCTCGAGCGCGATGCCGCACAAGAAGAACCCGATCGCCAGCGAGCGCATCGCGCTGCCGGACGCCTCCATCGCCACCGACTACCTGCTCCACCTCACGACGCGGCTGGTCACCGGGCTCGTCGTCGACGCGGACCGGATGCGGCACAACCTCGAGTCCTCAGGCGGTCTCATCTACACCTCGACCGTCCTGCTCGAGCTGGTCGAGTCCGGGCTCTCCCGCGAGGACGCCTACTCCTTCGTGCAGCGGGCCGCGATGAGGACGTGGGAGACCGGCGAGCCCTTCCGCGCGACGCTGACCGCGGAGGCCGCTGCGGCGGGGCAGGAGCTGGACGAGGCGCGCCTGGACGAGGTGTGCCGGCCGGAGCGCTACGTCGCGCGGCTCAAGCCGGTGTTCGACCGGCTCGCCCAGCTCTCATGACCCTGCCGCTGAGGCTCGTTGCGAAGGGCAAGGTCCGCGAGCTGTACGAGGTGGACGACCAGCACCTGCTGCTCGTCGCCAGCGACCGGCTGTCGGCCTACGACGTCGTGCTCCCGACCGGCGTGCCCGACAAGGGGGCGGTGCTCACGGGGCTGAGCGTCTGGTGGTTCGACCAGCTCGCCGACCTCGTGCCGAACCACCTCGTCACGGCGAAGGTCAACGAGTTCCCGGAGGTGCTCGCGCCTTTCGCGGAGCAGCTCCGCGGCCGCTCGATGCTGTGCCGCCGGCTGGAGATGGTGCCGGTGGAGTGCGTGGCGCGCGGCTACCTGACCGGGAGCGGGCTGAAGGAGTACGTCGCGTCCGGGACGGTCTGCGACCAGCCGCTGCCGCCCGGCCTGGAGGACGGCTCGAAGCTGCCCTCGCCCGTCTTCACACCGGCGACCAAGGCCGCCGTCGGCGACCACGACGAGAACGTCTCCTACGACGTGGTCGTGCAGCAGGTCGGCGCCGACCTGGCCGCCGAGCTGCGCCGGGTCACCCTCGCCGTCTACGGCCGCGGAGCCTCGCTGGCGGCCGGCCGCGGCATCCTGCTGGCCGACACCAAGCTCGAGCTCGGCCACGACAGCGGTGGCGCGCTGACCCTCGGCGACGAGGTGCTGACCCCCGACAGCAGCCGCTTCTGGCCGGCCGACGGGTGGCAGCCGGGACGGGCCCAGCCGTCCTACGACAAGCAGTACGTCCGCGACTGGCTGGACGCGAGCGGCTGGGACCGGACCGCTCCCGGGCCGGAGCTCCCGGCCGATGTGGTGGAGCGCACCCGTGAGAAGTACGTCGAGGCCTACGAGCGCCTCACCGGCAGCAGCTTCGACGCGTGGCTGCGGGAGTCCTGATGCACCGTCTGCTTCCCCTCCTGGCCCTGCTGCTCCCCCTCGTCCCGGCCCCGGCCTGGGCAGCCGGACCGACGGGCGACCCGGCCGGCTGGACCGACCGGCAGCTCGCCGCGCAGCTGGTGCTGGCCGGCTACGACATGAGCCGCACCGACGACGCGCTGCCCTGGGTGCGGGAGGGCCTCGGC
>JBKJQQ010000145.1:0-28061 GCA_046593875.1 Mycobacteriales bacterium
AGCGTGCGCAGACCGGCACCGCCGGACGAGCCCTGCGTCAGCTCCAACGTCCCGTCCCCGATGCGGCTGCCGCGCTCGTGCGTGTGGCCGTCCAGGACCAGCGGAACGACGCCGAACAGCGGCCGCGCCACCTTCGGCTGGTGCACCAGGGCGACGTCCACGTCGGCGCCGTCGAGAGCCGCCCGCAGCGACTCCCCGGCTTCGCGCAGCCGTTCGTCGTCGGTCGCGCGCTGGACCGGTGCCTGCTTGTTCGGCGTGAAGGTCGGGTCCCCCGTTCCCGCGAAGCGGACGCCGGCCACCTCGACGATCTCGCCCTCGGCCAGGACCTGCACCCCCTCCTGCCGACCGAGGAAGGGCTGGGTGACGGCGCGCGAGTCGTGGTTCCCGCGGACGTAGAGGTAGGGGACCCCGAAGGTGCCGACGGCAGAGACGAGCCGGTTCTCCGGCACGCTGCCGAGGTCGGTGATGTCCCCGGTGTCGACGATGGCGGCGACCTCGAACTGCTCGACCAGCTGCGCCATGACGGCGAAGGCGTTCGGGTTGAGGTGCACGTCGGACACCCACAGCACCCGCGTGCTGTCCGGACCGGGCGCGGCCGGCAAGGTGGCCAGACTGCTGTAGACACGGGCGACGTTGGAGGTCAGCTTGGCGACCCGCTCGCCGTACTCCTCGAAGCCCTCGACCCGACCGATGAGCGCGGGGGCTTGCACGAGCAGCCCGTCGAACCGCGGCTCGTCCAGCGCCTGCGTGCGCAGCGTCGTCCCGGCGATGAGCACGGATGCGGTGAGCGTCGCGGTGACGGCCGCCGTCCCGCCGAGCACGGCGCGCGGACGGCGGAATACCACCGCGCACGCGAGGCCGGACGCGGCGAGTCCGACGAGCAGCGCCCGCGCAGCAGCCGCGGCCACCGCGTCCTGGGAGTCGGCCGTGACCTGCCTGGTGACGGTGCGACCGGGGTTGCGCGCGGTCAGGAGACTGCGCGCGCGACCCGGGTCGATGCCGGTGATCGTGGCTTGCACCTGCAGCGGTCCGGCGTGCGTGTCGAGGTCGAGGCGCCCGAGCGGCGGCACCCCGATGGTGACCCCGCCGGTGAGCGCCGGGGCGAGGGACAGTCGCGTCTCGAGCGGTCCGATGTCGCGCGACGCGCCGCCCCACGCAGCGACGGCAGTCGCGGCCGAGACGAGCGCGACGAGGACGACCGCGACGGGGTATCCGAGGCGGCGCACGTCGTCGGCGCCTTCCACCGGATCGACAGTAGTCAGGCCGGCAGACCGCTGCGGACTCACCAGCGCGACGTTCCGCGTGCTGCCCTAGAGCGCCTAGCCGCGGGCGCGGTGGAAGGGCGCTCGGCCCTGCGGCTGGAACGGCGCGGGCACGGCCTCCACCCGTCGCGCCAGCGGGCGCACGACCGGCCTCCCGGCAGGCACCTCGAGCTCCTCCCCGCGGTGCCGGATCCGCAGCGCCTGCTCGCTGCGCAGCAGCCGGTACGTAACCTGGTCGGGCAGCACCTCGACCAGCAGGACCGCCTCGCCGCGCACGATCCGGAACGCCAGCCGGTCCAGGCCCTCAGGCAGGCAGGGGTCGAAGGACAGCAGACCCGCCTCGTCGCGCATCCCGCCGAAGCCCGCCACCAGCGCCGTCCACCCACCGGCGAGCGAGGCCATGTGCAAGCCGCCGGCCGTGTTGTGGTGGAGGTCGCGCAGGTCCATCAGCAGCGCCTCGGCGGCGTAGTCGTAGGCCAGCGACAGGTAGCCGACCTCCGCGGCGAGCACGGCCTGCGTCGCGGACGAGAGCGACGAGTCCCGCACCGTGAGCGGTTCGTAGTAGTCGACGTTGCGGCGCTTCTGCTCCGGGGTGAAGGCGTCCCCGCACAGCTGCATCGCGAGCACGAGGTCGGCCTGCTTGACCACCTGGTGCCGGTAGAGCTGGAAGTACGGGAAGTGCAGCATCAGCGGGTACTGCTCGGGCGCCGTGCCCGCGAAGTCCCAGGGGTGGTGCAGCGTGAAGCCCTCCGACTGCGGGTGCACCCCGAGCGACTCGTCGTACGGCACGTACATCGCCGCGGCGGCGTCGCGCCAGGCGGCGGCCTCCTCGGCCCCGACCTCGAGCAGCGACGCGAGGTCCGGGTGCCGCACCGCGACCTCGGCCGCGGCGCGCAGGTTGCGCGCCGCCATGAGGTTGGTGAAGACGTTGTTGTCGGCGATGGCGCTGTACTCGTCCGGCCCGGTGACGCCGTCGATGCGGAACTGGCCCTGCATCGTTCGGTGGCCCAACGACATCCACAGGCGCGCGGTCTGCACCAGCAGGTCGACGCCGATCTCGCGCTCGAGCTGCACGTCGCCGGTCGCGGCCACATGGCGGGCGAGCGCGTGGGCGATGTCGGCGTTGATGTGGAAGGCCGCGGTGCCGGCGGGCCAGTAGCCCGAGCACTCCTCGCCGTTGATGGTGCGCCAGGGGAAGGCCGCGCCCTTGAGGCCCAGCTGCGTCGCGCGCTCCTCCGCCATCGGCAGCGTCGCGTGCCGCCAGCGCAGCACGTCGGCTGCGGCAGACGGCGTCGTGTGCGTGAGAACCGGCAGCACGAACGTCTCGGTGTCCCAGAACGCGTGGCCGTCGTACCCCGGACCAGTGAGGCCCTTGGCCGCGATCGGTCGGCGCTCGGCGCGCGCCCCTGCCTGCAGCACGTGGAACATCCCGAAGCGGACCGCCTGCTGCAGCTCCGGGTCACCGTCGACCTCCACGTCGGCGCGCTCCCAGAACGCGTCGAGGTACTCACGCTGCTCGGCCGCCAGCTCGTCCCAGCCGGTGGCGCACGCGGCGGTCAGCGCGGCCGCCACCTGGTCGCGGACGGCGGGCATGGACCGACGGTGCGACCAGCCGTAGGCCACCAGCTTCACGATCGTCAGCCGTTGGCCGGGCTGCAGCTTGGCCGTGATGCTGACGCGGGCCCAGTCGTCGACGGCGGCCGCGCTGATGCCGACCTCGACCCCGTCGGGCGCGGACACGACGTGCTCCATGGCCGCACCCACGCGGATGCCGCTCTGCTTGGTGCGGTGCACCAGGTGGCCGCCGCTGCCGCTGGCCGAGGCCTCCTCGGACACCAGCGGGTGGCTCAGCGCGGCCGCGGCGCGCGGGTCGCCCTTCGACAGCTGGACGAGCTCCTCGTCGGCGACCAGCTCGGACTGCACCACGACGCGGGCCGGTCCGCCAACCGGCTCCACCTCGTAGCAGAGCGCCACGATCCCGCGCTGGGTGAGCGACACCAGCCGACGCGAGCGGACCTGGATCTGCTGCCCCGCGGGGGAGGTCCACTCGACCTGCCGGTCCAGCAGTCCGGCGCGGAAGTCCAGGACCCGCTCGTGCCGATCGAGCAGGCCGTACCGCACGTCGAAGGGCTCGTCGTCCACGAGCAGCCGGACGAGCTTGCCGTTGGTGACGTTGATGACCGACTGCCCGGACTCCGGGTAGCCGTACCCGCTCTCGGCGTACGGCAGCGGGCGCTGCTCGTAGACGGAGTTGAGGTAGCTGCCGGGCAGGACGTGCGGGTCGCCCTCATCGAGGTTGCCGCGCAACCCGATGTGCCCGTTGGACACGGTGAACAGCGACTCGGTGCGGGCCAGTCGGTCGAGGTCCAGCTCCGGCTCGCGCAGGCACCAGGGCTCGATCGGGAAGTCGTCGCTCATGGGGACATCAGCTCGTCGAGCTCGCGCACCACGACGTCGGCACCGGCTGCCTTCAGCGCTTCGGCCTGCCCGGCGCGGTCGACTCCGACGACGTACGCGAAGCCGCCCGCCTTGCCCGACTCGACCCCTGCCAGCGCGTCCTCGAACACGACGCTGTCCTCCGGTCCTCCGCCGAGGTCGGCGGCCGCGGCGAGGAACGTGTCGGGCGCCGGCTTGCCCTTCAGCCCTCGCTCGCGGGCGACCAGCGCGTCCATGCGCAGCTCGAGCAGCGGCGCGAGTCCGGTCACCTCGAGCACCTGCTGGGTGTTGGCGCTGGAGGACACGACGGCCGTACGAAGGCCTGCCGCGCGCACGGCCTCCAGGTAGCGGACCGACGGCGGGAAGACCTCGACGCCGTCCCGCTCGATGAGCGACAGGACCAGGGCGTTCTTGCGACTGCCGAGACCGTGCACCGTCTCGCAGTCGGCACCGTCGTCGAGATCGCCTTCCGGAAGGTCGATCTCGCGGGAGGCGAGGAACGCCCGGACCCCGTCAGCGCGCGGCTTGCCGTCGACGTAGCGCGTGTAGTCGGCCCTCGGGTCGAAGGGGCTGAAGCCGTCGCCGTCGCGCTCCTGCAGGTAGGCGTCGAACATCTGCTTCCAGGCGACCGTGTGCACGGCCGCGGTGTCGGTGAGCACGCCGTCGAGGTCGAACAGGCAGAAGCGGATCTCCGGGGGCAGGCCCAGCTTGGTGTGGGGCACGTCGCTCCTCAGCATCGCTGCTGCGTTACGGGGCAGGATGCCCGCGTGACGTCATCTGACCAGACCACGGACGACCCCGCGCGCACCGCCGCGGACGAGGGTGCCCCGGTGGTCAGCCGCCACCGCGAGGTGCCGGAGACAAGCCGCCGTCGCGAGGTGGCCGTCGGCTCCGCCTTCCGCACGACGGCAACGGCCAGTGCGCGTTTCCTGCTGATCGTGCTGGGCGTGGTGGTGCTCGGCTACCTCGCCGGCGAGCTGTGGGTCGTGCTGCTGCCCGTCCTGCTGGCGCTGCTGCTCGCGACGGTCCTCTGGCCCGCCGTGCGCTTCCTGCGCGGCAAGGGCATACCCGACGCGCTGGCCGCGATCGGGGTGCTGCTGCTCGCGCTGCTCATCTTGTTCGGCATCCTCGGCGGGCTCGCACCGCAGGTCACCGGCCAGGCGCAGGAGATCGCCGATCAAGTCACCGCCGGGCTCGACGAGCTGCAGCAGGGGCTGACCGGTCCCCCGTTCAACCTGGGGGAGGAGAAGATCGGCGCCACCGTCGAGAACGTCATCGGCGACCTGCAGGCCAACGCGCAGAACATCGCCAAGCGCGTGCTCAGCGGAGCGGCCGCCGCCGGCTCGCTGCTGCTCACCGGGCTGCTCGCGCTGGTGCTGTGCTTCTTCTACCTCAAGGACGGCCCGAAGTTCCTACCCTGGATCGGCGGCCTGGTCGGACCGCGGGCCGCACCGCACGTGAGTGCGGTGGCGCAGCGATCGTGGGTGACGCTCTCCGGCTTCATCAAGGCGCAGGCTGCGGTCGGGCTGGTCGACGCCGTCTTCATCGGGGTCGGCCTGGCCGTCCTCGGCGTTCCCCTTGCCCTGCCACTGGCGGTGCTGGTCTTCTTCGGCGCCTTCATCCCGATCATCGGCGCCGTGGTCACGGGCGCGCTGGCGGCCCTGGTCGCGCTGGTGACCGTCGGTCCGACCAAGGCCCTGATCGTCGTCGTGATCGTGCTCGTGGTGCAGCAGCTCGAGGGCAACGTGCTGCAGCCGATCCTCGTAGGCCGGACGCTGGACCTGCACCCAGCGGCCGTCATCCTGGCCGTGACCGCCGGCGGCAGCCTGAGCGGCATCGTCGGCGCCTTCCTCGCCGTCCCGGCGCTGTCGGTCGCCGCCGTGGCGATTCGCTACGCGCGCCAGCAGCTCGCCGAGCTCGAGCCCGGGCCGGACTCGCCACCGGCCGCCGCGGGACAGCCGAACCCCGAGGTCGCCTCCCCCGACCCGGCCATTCACGCAGGCCATGTCGAGGACGCCCCGCCCCGCTGACACTGTGGGAGGCAGGTGCTCACGACGGAGAGGTGCTGCGGCGATGGACGTGTCGGACCCGCGTACGGCAGGAGCCGTCCTCGGACGGGCCTTCCTCGAGGACCCGCTCTTCGGCTGGCTCGTGAAGGGGGCTGATCGAGAGCGGCGGCTGACCCGGGCCTTCACCGCCTTCGCCGACACCGCCGTCCGCACGCCCGGCTCCCGGGTGCTGGTCACCCCCGAGCGCACCGCGGCCGCGCTCTGGCTGCCGCCCGGCGGCTGGCGGGGCGGGGCCTCGGCCTTCCTGCGGACCTTCGTCCCGCTGGCCACCGCGCTGCGGTCCGGTGCGCTGCGCGGGCTGCACCTGCAGTCCGTCGTGGAGCGGCACCACCTGGCCGAGCCGCACTGGTACCTCGAGGCGCTGGGCGCGACGCCTGAGGCGCGCGGCACCGGGGTCGGGGGCCGTGTCGTCCAGCCGGTGCTCGACCTCTGCGACGACGCCCGGCTCCCTGCCTACCTGGAGAGCTCGAACCCGCGGAACTGGTCGTTCTACGAGCGGCTGGGCTTCGTCCGCGGCGAACCGCTGCCCGTGCCCGCCGGCTGCCCGCTGCTGATGCCGATGACGCGACAGCCGCGCTAGCCACGCCCCCACCGGTAGCGGTGCGCGGCGCCGAAGCGCCGCAGCCGACGTCGGTGGTGACTCGTGCCCCGGGTCTAGCGTGCGCGCTGTGCTCACCCCCGACCGCACCGACGTCCGGCTGCTGCGCGCGCTGGTGGGCGAGCCCCGGCTCACCGTCAGTGAGCTGGCCGAGCGCGCCGGCGTCGCGCGCAACACGGCGCAGGCGCGGCTGGACCGGCTGCACGCCTCGGGCGTCCTCGGCGACAACGAGCGGGGGGTGGCGCTGCGCCCGCTCGGCTTCTCGGTGTCCGCGGTCGTGTCGGTCCAGATCGAGCACCAGTCGCTCGAGGGCGTCGTCGTCGCACTGGACCAGAACGCCGCCGTCCTGCAGGTCGAGGAGACCGTGGGCGCGGCCGACCTGCTCGTGCGGGTCGCCGCGCGCGACACCGACGACCTCCAGCGGGTCGTCCACTCCCTGCTCGCCATCCCGGGCGTCGAGCGCACCACCACCTCGGTCGTCCTCACCTCCCGCGTCCCGTACCGCGTGACGCCGCTGCTGAGGTCGCTGCACCCGGAGGACTGACTGCGCAGCCCGCGCAGTCCCCGCCCGCTCCGCTCCCCGCGATTGCGCAGATCGCTCAACGCAGCACCATCCCGTTGACGCCTGGCGCTGCGCCTGGCGACAGTGACGGTTCCTCTGCCCCCTGGGAGCTGCTGTGACTGCGCTCGACGACCGGCCCTCGACCGACGCGGCGCCCGCGCCTGCCCCCGGTTACGACCCGGCCGACCGCTACCGGCCCGGCGGCCGTCCCGTGCTGCTCACCGGTGTCCAGGCCATCGCCCGGATGCTCGTCGAGCAGAACGCCCGCGACGCCCGCGCCGGCCTGCGCACCGAGGCTCTGGTCTCCGGCTACCCCGGCAGCCCGCTCGGCGGCCTGGACAAGCTGCTGCACGGCCTCCCCCAGCTCAAGACCGAGCACGGCGTCCACCTGGTGCCCGGCCTCAACGAGGAGCTCGGCGCCACCGCCGTCTGGGGCAGCCAGCAGGTCCCCGGCACGCGCACCAACGACGGCGTGCTCGGCGTCTGGTACGGCAAGGGGCCCGGCCTGGACCGCTCCGGCGACGTCCTGCGCCACGGCAACCTCTACGGCGCCCACCCCGAGGGCGGCGTGCTCGTGCTCTGCGGTGACGACCCGGGCGCCAAGTCGTCCTCCGTGCCGTGCGCCAGCACCCGCACGATGGCGTCGTTCGGCATGCCGGTGCTCGCGCCGCGCAACGCGACCGAGCTGATCACCTTCGGCCTGTACGGCACCGCCCTGTCGCGCCTGACCGGCTGCTGGGTCGGCATGACCGTCCTGGCCGACGTCGCCGACGGCCTCTGGACCGTCGACGAGGACTTCGTCGCCCTGCCGGTCGTCGTGCCGGCGCTCGAGTGGGAGGGCCGGCCCTGGACCTACACGCAGCGCACCTTCGCCTCGCCGCCCGACTGCCTCATCGCCGAGACCGACCTCGTCGGCCCGCGCTGGGCCGGCGTCCAGGCCTTCGGCGCCGCGAACCCGCTCGACCGCATCGAGGTCGACCCGGCCTCGGCGTGGATGGGGATCGCCGCGACCGGCACCGCCTACGACGCGATCCGCCAGGCGCTGCTCGAGCTCGGCCTCGACGACGCGGCCCTGCTGCGCGTCGGCATCCGGCTGCTGCGCGTCGGCATGCCCTACCCGCTCGGCGCCGGCCTGGTCCGCGAGTTCGCTCGCGACCTCGAGACCGTCCTGGTCGTCGAGGAGAAGGAGCCGTTCCTCGAGCTCCAGGTCAAGGACGTGCTGTACGGCGGCAGCCGCGCGCCGCAGGTGCTCGGCAAGCGCGGCGCCGACGGGCGGGCGCTCGTGCCCGCCGACGGCCAGCTCACCGCGGACCGGCTCGAGCGCGTGCTGCGCTCCCTGCTCCGCGACCGCGTCGTGCTGCTCGACCCGCGGCCGGCCCCCCGTACCCAGCTCTCGCTCTCGCCCGTGCAGTCGTCCTCTGGCGCGCCTTCGGCACGACGGACGGCGTACTTCTGCAGCGGCTGTCCGCACAACCGCTCGACCGTCGTGCCGGAGGGCTCGCTGGCCGGTGGCGGCATCGGCTGCCACGCGATGGTGACCATGCACGAGCGACCCGAGTCGCAGGTGCTCGGCCTCACGCAGATGGGCGGCGAAGGCGTGCAGTGGATCGGCCAGGCGCCGTTCACCGACGTGCCGCACATCTTCCAGAACGTCGGCGACGGCACCTACTTCCACTCCGGCCAGCTCGCCGTGCAGGCGTGCATGGCCGCGGGCGTGAACATCACCTACAAGCTGCTCTACAACTCGGCCGTCGCGATGACCGGTGCGCAGGACGCCGAGGGCGCGCTGCCCGTGCCGGCGCTGACGCGCAAGCTCGCGGCCGAGGGCGTCGTGCGCACGGTCGTCGTCACCGACGAGCCGAAGAAGTACAAGCGGGTCACCGGCCTCGCGCCTGGCGTGACGGTCCGGCACCGCGACGACCTCGACGCCGTGTCGCGCGAGCTGCGCGAGGTCCCCGGTGTCACGGTCATCGTCTACGACCAGCAGTGCGCCAACGAGGCGCGCCGGCTCCGCAAGCGCGGCAAGCAGGAGGTGCGCACCACGCGGGTCGTCATCGACGAGGCCGTGTGCGAGGGCTGCGGCGACTGCGGCGCCAAGAGCAACTGCCTGTCGGTGCAGCCGGTCGACACCGAGCTGGGCCGCAAGACCCGCATCGACCAGACCTCCTGCAACACCGACTACTCCTGCCTGCTCGGCGACTGCCCGTCGTTCCTCACCGTCGAGGTCACCGGCGAGAAGCCGAAGCGCCGCACGGTGTCCGCGCCGCCGGTCCTCCCGGACGTCGCCACCCCCGCGACCTCGGACGTCTTCCTGGCCGGCATCGGTGGCACGGGCATCGTCACCGTCAACCAGGTGCTCGCGACCGCGTCGCTGCGCAGCGGCCGCGCGACCACCGGCCTGGACCAGGTCGGGCTCTCCCAGAAGGCCGGTCCGGTCACCTCGCACCTGCGCGTTGGCGACCGCGGTCCGGCCAACCGCGTCCCGCGGGGAGCGGCCGACGTCGCGCTCGGCTTCGACCTGCTGGTGCTGGCCGACGGCAAGAACCTCGCCGTCTGCTCGCCGGCCACGACGATCGCGGTGGTCTCGACGAGCACGACGCCGACCGGCACCCAGGTGTCCGACGCCTCGGCACCCGCGGCGGACATCGCCGAGCTGCTCGGCAAGGTCCGGCGCCACGTCGCTCAGGTCTTCACGATGGACGCGCTCGGCGCCTCCGAGTCGCTCTTCGGGTCGACGGCACCGGCCAACCTGCTGCTGGTCGGCGCCGCCTACCAGCTGGGCGCGCTACCGCTGCCGGCGTCGGCCGTCGAGGAGGCGCTCGAGCTCAACGGCGTCGCCGTCGCCGCGAACACGGCGGCCTTCCGTTGGGGACGGGTCGCCGTCGCCGACCCCGCCGCCTTCGCGGAGGCCGTCAACCCCACCGTTGCCGTCGCCCCTCGGCCGGCGCCGCGCGACCTGCTCGTGGGTTCGCCGCTCGACGGTGAGACCCGTCGGCTGGCGCAGGTCCGCGCCACCCTGCTGCTCGACCACACCGGCCTCAAGGCGGCCCGCCAGTACGTCGCCGTCGTCGAGCGCGCGTGGCAGGCCGAGCGCGACCTCGGCGAGCGCACCTCCTACAGCGAGGCGGTCGCCCGCGGCGTCGCGCACCTGCAGGCCTACAAGGACGAGTACGAGGTCGCACGCCTGCTGACCCGGCCGGAGCTGCTCGACGAGGTGCGCGCCCAGGTGCCCGACGCGGGCAAGGTGCAGTTCAACCTGCACCCGCCGGTGCTGCGCGCGATGGGCATGAGCAGCAAGCTCCGCTTCGGCGCGAAGGCCCGCCCCGCTTTCGCCGCGATGGCCAAGGCCAAGGCCCTGCGCGGCACCCCGCTCGACCCCTTCGGTCGGGCCGAGGTCCGTCGCGTGGAGCGTGAGATCGCCTCCTCGCACACGGCTCTCGTAGAGCGGCTGACCAGCACGCTTTCCGCAGCTTCGTACGACACCGCGGTCGCGGCAGCCGCTGCGGCCGAGATCGTCCGC
Source organism: Mycobacteriales bacterium (assembly GCA_046593875.1). Taxonomy (GTDB): domain Bacteria; phylum Actinomycetota; class Actinomycetes; order Mycobacteriales; family SCTD01; genus SCTD01. Next base: position 10,448 of record JBKJQQ010000145.1, read on the forward strand.
GGCTACGAGGACATCAAGCTCGGCAACGTCGCGCGCTACCGCGCAGCGCTGGCGGACCTGGGCATCTAGCTCGGCAGCAGGTGCTGCAGGGCCAGCTCGACGTAGAGGGCGGCGCCGTCCGAGAGGACGGCGTCGTCGAAGGCCGCGAGCGGTGAGTGGTTGTAGGGCGCGTCGGACGGGTCGCGCCCGGGGAGGGTCGCACCGAGGAAGACCATCGCGCCGGGCACGGCATCGAGCACCCGCGAGAAGTCCTCGGACCCCGTCAGCGGGAACGGCAGCTCGAAGAAGCGCTCCTCTCCGAAGCGCTCGCGGACGACGTCGGCCGCCCCGGCCGCGCGGCCCGGGTCGGTGCTCGTCAGCGGGAACAACTCGTCGGCTTCGACGTCCACCTCGAGCCCGTGGGCCGCAGCGATGCCGCGCACGACCCGCACCGACTCGTCCAGCAGCCGGGCCTGCGCCCACGGTGAGAACGACCGCAGCGTGGCCTCGAAGACGGCCTCGTCGGGGATGACGTTGTGAGCCGTGCCGGCGTGGAAGGTGCCGACGGTCAGGACGACCGGGTCGAAGACGTCGAAGCAGCGGGTCACGAACGTCTGCAGCGCGGTGACCATCTCGCAGGCGGCCGGCACCGGGTCCTTGGCGCGGTGCGGCGACGAGCCGTGACCACCCGCTCCGCGCACGGTCACCTTGAGCACGCCCGCGGCGGCCATCAGCGGACCGGGCCGGGTCGCGAAGAGTCCCGACGGGAGCATCGCGGACGTGACGTGCAGCGCGTAGGACGCGTCGGCCTGCCGACCGGCGGCGGTCAGCACGCCCTCGTCGATCATCCGACCGGCGCCGTCGAAGCCCTCCTCGCCCGGCTGGAACATGAAGACGACATCACCTGCCAGGGAGTCCTTCTGACCGCACAGCGCCTGCGCGGCACCGACGAGCATCGTCGTGTGCAGGTCGTGACCGCACGCGTGCATGTGCTCGCCGTCAGCGGCGTAGTCCAGTCCGGTCCGCTCGACGACGGGCAGCGCATCCATGTCGCCGCGCAGCAGGACGACGGGACCGTCGGAGCTCGCACCACCCCGCAGCACGGCGGTGACCGACGAGGTCGCGGTCCCGGTCGTGATCTCGAGCGGCAGGCCGTCCAGCGCCGCCAGCACCCGCTCCTGCGTCCTCGGCACCTGCAGTCCCACTTCGGGGATGCGGTGCAGCTCGTGCCGCAGGCGTACGAGGTCGTCCTGCATCGGGCTGAGGTCGGAGCGCATCTCCGGACCGTACTCAGCCGCGGGTGAGCGCATCGTGGCGGAGGACGGCGTGGACGCCCCAGGTGCGGTTCGCCACCTGGGTGATGCGCAGGTCGACCGCGGTGCTGGCCAGTGCCAGCGCGGCCGAGCGCTCCACGCCGAACAGGTCCTGCATCCAGGTGAGCATCGCCCCGAGCGCCTCTGCGGAGGCGGCGTTCAGATCGGCGTCGAAGCCGAAGGTGAGCCATGCGTCCGGCGTCTGCGCGTGGATGGTCGGGACGGGCCGCCGCGGCTCCACCTCGACCACGAGCGTCGTCGTCATGCCGCACTCGATCGCGGTCCCGCCGACCTCGCCGTCCCCCTGCGCAGCATGACCGTCGCCGAGGCTGAGCAGCGCGCCCGGCACGAGGACCGGCAGGTAGAGCGTCGACCCGGCCACCAGGTCGCGGCAGTCCATGTTGCCGCCGCCGGCCGCCCGCGGCGGGATCGTCGAGTGCTCACCCTCCTCCGAGGGAGCGACGCCGACGACGCCGAGGAACGGCGCGAGGCTGCGCCGGAAGCCGGTATCGCTGGTGGCCTTGCCGGTCGCGATGTCGATGTCCCAGAGCAGCCACGACGGCTCGCCGCCCTGCACGCCGAGCGCCCGGTTGAGCGGGTTGTCCAGCGCCGCCGCCACCGTCCACCCCCAGGTGTCCGGCACGAGGTCGACCAGGTGCACGGCCAGGAAGGTCCCCGGCTCGGCGCCGCGCACGGCGATCGGCCCGGTCAGGCAGTGACCGCGCGACGGGGAGATGAGCTGCGGCGGCCGGTCACCGGGGAACTGCTGCGGTGACAGGTAGCCGGACGCGTCGAGCGAGCGGACCACCAGCCGGTCTCCCGGGTCGACCGTCAGCACCGGCGGCAGGTCACGGGCGAAGACGTCCGCGACCGTCGTCGGTGTCGGCTCCAGGTGGTGCGTCCTCATGCGTCTGCCCTTCCCCACCTAGCCTCGTTGCACCGACGACGAGAGAGTGCCCCACGTGTTCACCACCCGCCCGGAGCTGCGCGGAACGCACGGCATGGTCGCCTCGACGCACTGGCTCGCCAGCGCCACGGGGATGGCCGTCCTCGAGCGCGGCGGCAACGCGGTGGACGCCGCCGTCGCCGCCGGCTTCGTGCTGCAGGTGGTCGAGCCGCACCTGAACGGCCCGGGCGGCGACGTGCCGATCCTGGTCGCGTCGCCCGGCTCCCCGGTGCAGGTCTACTGCGGCCAGGGGCCGACGCCTGCTGCGGCAAGCATCGAGCGCTACCGCGACCTCGGTCTCGACCTGGTCCCCGGGACGGGGCTGCTCGCCGCGGTGGTCCCCGGCGCGTTCGGCGCGTGGACGCTGCTGCTCGAGCAGCGCGGCACCTGGACGTTGCGCGACGTGCTGGAGCCCGCGATCGGCTACGCCACAGGAGGTTTCCCGCTCCTGGCCGCCACCGCTGACACGATCGGTCGGGTCGAGCAGCTCTTCCGCGACGAGTGGCCCACCTCGGCGGCCACCTGGCTCACCGCGGCCGGTGTGCCGGAGGCGGGCAGCCGCTGGCGCAACCCGGTGCTCGCCGACACCTACCGCCGCATCGTCGCCGAGGCGGAGGCCGCCGGTCCCGGTCGCGAGCAGCAGCTCGCCGCGGCGCGTGACGTCTTCTACCGCGGCTTCGTCGCCGAGGCGCTCGGCCGGTGGTGCCGCACCGCCGAGCTGATGGACACCTCGGGGCGACGGCACTCCGGGCTGCTCGACGCCGCCGACCTGGCCCGCTGGGAGCCGACCGTCGAGGACCCGGTGTCGGTCGAGCACGCCGGGCTGACGATCCACAAGACCGGTCCGTGGGGGCAGGGGCCGGTCCTGCTCCAGCAGCTGCAGCTGCTCGACGGGCTGGACCTGGGCGACCACCTGTCGGTGGACTGGGTGAACGCGATCACCGAGACCGGGAAGCTGGCCTTCGCGGACCGGGAGGCCTGGTACGGCGACCCGGCGCACGTCGACGTCCCGCTCGAGACGCTGCTCAGCGGGGACTACGCGGACGCACGACGCGGGCTGGTCGGGCATGCGGCGTCCTATGACCTGCGGCCGGGCAGTCCGGACGGGCGCACGCCGCGGCTGCCCGCGACCGTGGCGGTGCCGACGGCGACGAGGGCCGGCGCCGGCGCCGGCGAGCCGACGGTCGCCCGCGACGGGGCCACCCACGGCGACACCTGCCACGTCGACGTCGTCGACCGCGACGGGACCATGGTGTCGGCGACGCCGAGCGGCGGCTGGTTGCAGAGCTCGCCCACCGTGCCCGAGCTCGGCTTCTGCCTCGGCTCGCGAGCCCAGATGCTCTGGCTGGAAGCCGGTCTCCCGTCCTCGATGGCCGGCGGGAAGCGTCCGCGCACGACGTTGACCCCGTCGCTGGCCACGCGCGACGGCGAGCCGTACCTCGCCTTCGGGACCCCCGGAGGCGACCAGCAGGACCAGTGGCAGGTGGCCTTCCTGATGGCGCACCTGCACGGCGGGCTCGACCTGCAGGCGGCGATCGACGCGCCGATGTTCCACAGCGACCACGCGCCGAGCTCGTTCTGGCCGCGGCAGGCGATTCCCGGGCGGCTCGTCGTCGAGGGGCGGCTCGACCCAGCCGTCGTGGCCGGGCTGCGTGACCGCGGGCACGACGTGCAGGTCGTCGACGACTGGTCGCTCGGCCGGCTGTCCGCAGTCGGACGTGAGCCCGGGACCGGCTTCCTCAAGGCCGCAGCCAACGCGCGCGGCATGCAGGGCTACGCGGTCGGTCGGTGACCCCGCAGGACGTCGCCCTGCTGGCCGGCGCTGGGCTGCTCGCCGGCGCGGTCAACGCGGTGGCGGGCGGTGGCTCGCTGATCTCCTTCCCCGCGCTGCTCGCCGCGGGCTACCCGCCGGTGACCGCGAACGTCACCAACACCGTGGCCCTGGTGCCCGGCTACGCCGGCAGCGTCGCCGGCGGGCGCGCCGACCTGGTCGGGCAGGGCGGGCGCATCCGGTCGCTCGCCGTCTCGGCGGTCGTCGGCGCGGTCCTCGGCGCGGTGCTGCTGCTCACGACGCCGAGCGAGGTCTTCCGCGCCGTCGTGCCCTACCTCGTGCTGCTGGCCTGTGCGCTGCTCGCCGCGCAGCCGCGACTGGCCCGCCGGGTGCAGGAGCGGTCCGACGGCGGGAGCCCCGTCCTGCTGCAGCTCGGGGTCCTGCTGGCGAGCGTCTACGGCGCGTACTTCGGGGCCGGGCTAGGCGTGCTGCTGCTGGGGCTGCTGGGCGTCCTGGTCGCGGAACGGCTGAGCCGCGTGAACGCGCTGAAGAACGTCCTGTCGGCACTGGTGAACGTCGTCGCGCTGCTGGCCTTCGGCCTGTTCGGACCGGTGGCGTGGGCCGCGGCCCTGGTGATCGCAGTGACGTCGCTGATCGGCGGCTACGCCGGCGGCCGCGTGGCCGGTCGCCTTCCGTCCGGGGCGCTGCGCGCGGCCGTCATCGCGTACGGCGTCGTCGTGTCAGCCGTCCTGCTGGTCCGCGGCTGACAGCAGCTCGGCCTCGCGCTCGGGAGTGAGCGCGACGGCGATCGGCGGCGTACCGCGCTCGCGGTCCCAGGCCAGGACGTCGGCGGCCGTCTGCGTGAGCGGGGTCGCCGGCAGACCGGCCGCGTCGGCGGCAGCCCGGCTGCGGGTGAACATCACGTCCCACGTGGGGTCCGGCAGCAGCAGGGGGAAGCCGGGCTCGACGCTCGACGCGTCGACCGGCACGACCGACACCTCGGTGCCGGCCGCCTGCGCGCAGGCCAGCACGAGCTGCTCGAGGGTGACGGCGTCGCGCGGACCGACGGCGTTGTAGGTGCCGGAGACGTCGCCCTCCAGCAGCAGCGTCACCAGGCGGGCGAGGTCGCGCGAGTCCACGACCTGCACCGGCTGGTCCGGCCGACCGGGCAGGGCGATGCGACCGCCGGCGGCCGCCCGGCGGACCCACAGCGTGAAGCGGTCGGTCGGGTCGTGCGGGCCGGCGACGATGCCAGGGCGGACGATCGTGCAGGCGCTGCCGAGCCGGGCCTGCACGTCGTCCTCGCAGGCGACCTTCAGCGGGCCGTAGGTGTCGCCGGTGATCTCCTCGGTGTCGCGCTCGGGCGCCAGGCGCGGGGCGTCCTCGGAGGGGACGTCGGGCGCCTTGGTGCGGTCGTAGACCGATCCCGTCGAGATGAACAGGTAGCGGCCGCAGCGCCCCTCCACGGCCGACATCGCCTGCTGCACATGGCGAGGCACGTAGCCGGTGACGTCCACGACCGCGTCCCAGCTGCCTTTGGCCAGAGAGGCGTAGTCGCCGGAGTCGCGGTCGCCGACGCGCTTCTCGAGCTCGGGGAACAGGTCGCTGCCGGTGCGACCTCGGCTGAAGAGCGTGACGTCATGGCCGCGGGCCACGAGGTCGTCCACGATCGCCCGACCGACGAAGGCCGTCCCGCCCAGCACCAGGATCTGCATGGCCGGACCGTACCCGCGGCCAGGCAGGCGGCCGGCCCGCCCGGCCCGCGGGCCTCGGCCCCGCTGTGTGCCGGCTGTGAGCCCCGCGCCGTAGCGTCGCCCCCGTGCGGGAGCGGAGGCGGGACGTCGAGTTCCACTTCTGGCTGCACCTGCCGCTCGGCGGCTGGATCGTGGCCGGGTGACCCTCGTCGGGAGCAGCGGCTCGCTCACCGACCTGGCCCGGGCAGTCCGCGCGCGGACCGTGACCGCGCAGGATCTGGTCGATCGTGCGCTGGCGCGCCTGGCGGAGGTTGAGCCGTCGTTGCGCGCCTTCACCCTGGTCGACGAGGACGGGGCGCGTGCGCTCGCCGCGCGCCTCGACGCCGACGCGGCCGCCGGGGCCTGGCGAGGACCGCTGCACGGCATCCCCGTCGCGGTGAAGGACCTGTTCGACGTCCAGGACCAGGTCACCGGCGCCGGCTCGCGCGTGCCCCCCACCGGGCTGAGGGCGACGGCGGACGCCGACACGGTGCAGCGGCTGCGCCGGGCCGGTGCCGTCGTCCTCGGCCGCACCCGGACGCACGAGTACGCCTGGGGGCTGACCACCCAGCACGACGTCCTCGGTGGGACGCACAACCCGTACGACCTGGAGCGCGTACCAGGAGGGTCCAGCGGCGGATCGGCCGCGGCGGTCGCAGCCGGCGTGGTGCCGCTGGCGCTCGGTACCGACACCGCGGGCTCGATCCGGCTGCCGGCCGCGTGGTGCGGCCTGGTCGGGCACAAGCCGACGCACGGCCGGGTGAGCCTGCGCGGCGCGGTGCCGCTCGCGCCGGCGCTCGACCACGCGGGGGCGCTGGTGGCCAGCGTGCCGGACGCACGTCTGGCGCTCGGGCTGCTCACCGGTGCGCCGGTCGTGCGGACGCGCACCGACCTGACCGGTCTGCGGATCGGGAGCCCGGTCGACGCCACGCTGCCGACCTCGTCCAACGACGTGGCGCGCGCAGTCCGGGACGCCCTGGCCACCGCCGACTCCCTCGGTGCGGACGTCCGTGAGGTCGCCGTCCCGCCGTGGGCCCTGCTCCGCGAGGTCTTCCTGCCGTTGCAGAGCAGCCAGGCCCTGCCGTACCACCGCGGGCTGGGCCACTGGCCGTCCCGCCAGCAGGAGTACGACGCGGGTGTGCGCAGCCGGCTGCGCGCCGCCGAGAGGGTGACCGACGCCGACGTCCTGCAGGCGCAGGACCGGCTCGCGGCACTGAGACGCGCGGTGCAGGCGCTGTTCGACGAGGTCGACGTCCTGGTGCAACCCGTGGCCGGTACCGGTCCCTCGCGCTGCAGTGACCCCGACGTCGTGAGCGTCGACGGGGAGCCGGCCGACCTGCGGTCGCAGGTGCTGCCGTACACACTGCTGGCCAGCCTGTGCGGGTTGCCGGCGTGCAGCGTGCCGGCCGGCCTGGACGCCGACGGGCTGCCGGTCGGCGTGCAGGTCATCGGGTGCTGGGGCCGCGACGACCTGGTGCTGGATGTGGCCGAGCTGGTGGTGCCTGGCCGCCCGCGTTGACCTCAGTGCAGCTGTTCGAGCGCATCGAGATCGTCGGTGGGCAGGTCGCCGTCGACGACCGCGGTGACGGCGATGGACTCCAGCCGCACCTCGCCGCCGTACGACGTGAGAAACGCCGTGTCGGCGGCGTCGCGTCCGGTCGCGATCCGCACCAGGCTGCTGCGCGGTGCGAGCAGGGTCGCGTCGACGACGCACCACCGGTCGTCGACGAGCGCCTCGACCACCGCGTGGAAGTCCATGGGGGACAGGCCCGGTGCGTAGACGGACACGACGCGGGCGGGCACGTCGAGCGCACGCAGCACGGCGACGGTCAGGTGCGCGTAGTCGCGGCAGACGCCGGCACCGGCCAGCAGCGTCTCCACCGCACCGTCGGTCCCGCTGCTGCTCCCCGGAACGTACGCCAGCCGTCGCCCGACCCAGGCCGCCACGTCGCGGAGCAGGTCGGCAGCAGGACTCGCCAGGTCGAACTCGGCGCGGGCCAGGGCGCACAGGCGATCCGACGGCGCGTAGCGGCTGGGTCGCAGGTAGACCACCCGATCGAGCACCTCGGCCTCGGCCGCGCGCAGCGGCTGCGACACCTCCGCCCGGTAGGCGATCTCGAGCGTGCCGGCACCGACGTGGCACAGGTGCAGTCGGCCGCCGACGTCCACGGTGAGCTCGCGCACGGAGACCTCGTCGCCGTCCAGGCGCACCGAGAGCTGCTCGGCCGTCGGGGTCGTCGCCACCGCGACGTGCAGCTCCACGCTGGCCGGCGCGAGGACCTCGGCGGTCAGGGAGCAGGAGACGGTCCGCATGCGAGGGCGCGCCCCGCTACCGGGCCTCGAGCGCATCGGTGAGCAGCGAGACCAGCGCCTCGAGCTGCACGTCGACCGAGGACGAGATCTCCTCGTCCGAGCCGTCCAGCGCGCGGGCCGCGAGGCCGGCCTTGTCGTCGATGAGCTCGGCGATCCGGGCGTCGATGGTCTGCGCGGCGATGATGCGCCAGGCCGTGACCGGCTGGTCCTGGCCGATGCGGTGGACGCGGTCGATCGCCTGCGTCTGCTCGGCGTAGGTCCAGGACAGCTCGGCGAGCACGACGTTGGACGCGACCTGCAGGTTGAGACCGACGCCGGCTGCGGTCAGCGAGCACACGGCGACCGACACGCTCGGGTCCTTGACGAACGCGTCGATGCTCGCCTGGCGCACGCGCGCCGTCTGGTCGCCACGGATGGAGGTGTAGCCGATGCCGCGCTGCGCGAACGTCTCCTCGGCGGCGTCCATGACGTCGATGTGCTTGGCGAAGAACACGACCTTGCCGACGTTGCGCGCGAGCTGCGCGGCGTAGTCGGCGGCGAGCACCGCCTTCGCCTGGCCGATGCGGCGCATCATGCTGAAGACGTTCTCGCCGTCGTTCTTCTCGTCGGTGTCCTGCCGCTCCCAGGTGGCGACCTTGCGCACGAGCTCGCGGTCGATGCCGACGGGCACCACACCGGGATCGCGCGCCTCGAGCGCGCTCTCGTACCGCTTGACCAGACGTCGGGCGAGCACGCGCTCGGCGTCGCGGATGGAGCGGCCGAGCGCGCCGTCGAGCTCGACCGGCAGGTCGGCGATGCGACGGGCCGGGATGTCGGCGGCGACGTCAACCTTGCGGCGCCGGACGATGCCGAGGTCGATGACGGCCTGCCGCGCGGCCGGGTAGAAGTCGAACTCGCTCGGGGTGGAGCCGTTGCGCTCCAGCGCCGCCATGAGCGTCGGGCTCGGGTCGTCCTCGTCGATCCAGCCGAGGAACTCCCAGATGGCGAGGAAGTCCTCGATGTCGTTGATGAGCGGTGTACCGGTCAGCGCCATCAGCAGCGGCCGCACGGTCCGCGAGCGGATCCGCTCGGAGAGCTCGAGCACGTGCCGGGAGCGCTGGCTGGTCTTGTTCTTGATGAAGTGCGCCTCGTCGACGACCATCCCGCGGAAGCCGAAGGTGGACAGCCAGCCGACGTGCCGGTCCAGCACGTCGTAGTTGACGATGACGATGTCGGAGAAGCCGTCGACACCGTGGCCGTCGCCGTGCACGACGGTCGGTGCGCGGTTCGGCGTCCAGAGCCCGGCCTCGCGCGCCCAGTTGGTCTTGACGACGTTCGGGACGACGACGAGCAGCGGGTAGGCACCCGCGGCCTCCGCCGCCAGCAGCGCCTGCGCGGTCTTGCCCAGGCCAGGCTCGTCGGCGAGCAGGAAGGTGCGGTGCCCGGCCGCGGCCCCGGCGATGACCTGCGCCTGGTGCGGCATCAGCTCACGGCCGGCGGCCGCCTTGAGCGACGCGGGCTCCGGCAGCTCCATGCAGGAGGACGCACCGCCGGAGGCCTGCTCGAAGGCGCGCAGCAGCGGACCGAGCAGCTCCCACGTCGCGAGCAGGCGGGCCTTCGGCGCGGGCGGCGGCGCGGAGAAGTCGGGCTCGAGGAAGGGATTCGCAAGCTGGCGGGAGATGACCGACTGCGGGACCACGCGGCGCTCCGCGGCCGGCGTCGAGGCACCGGGGGCGGCGGCCTTCTTCTCGGCCGGCTCGGGTGCGGGGGCGAAGCCCGCCGCCTCGCGCATCTCGCGCAGCAGCAGGCGGGTGTCGGAGGTGAGCTCGGCGTCGTCGGCCAGCAGCACGAGCAGCGAGCCGTCGCGGGCGGCCGTCCGCGCCAGCGCGGTGGCCACCCCGTCGAGCCGCTTCAGCTGCTCGCTGCGCCGGCCCTCGGTCAGGTCGTCGGCCTGGATGCGCGCGCGCTCCTCGCGCACCATCAGGGCCGCGGCCTGGAAGGTGCTGCGGGTCGACAGCCGGATGTGGCCGCGCTGCACCGCCTGCTCGACGTCGCGGACCGCCTTGGCGAGGACCGGGAGGACGCCCTGGTCCTGGCGCGGACGCGTACGCCGCGGCTGCCGGGACCCGGACGCGGCGGAGCGCGGCTGGCGCCTCTCCCCTGTGGCCATGCACCCCTGCTTCGACGACGTGCACCGTGCCCGCCCCGCGAACGCGCTCTCCGCGCACCGCCTGGCGGGCCGTCCGGACCGGCCCCGAGGCCGACGGCGCGCGGAGCGGACCCGGACTCGCTCGCGCGCGTTCCGGTCCTCGCGGGCCTGCCGCCAGCGTACTGCAGCCTCAGGCGGCCGGCGTCGGCTCCAGCACCCGGCCGTCGGACAGCCGGAGCCTGTTGGTGCCGCCTCCCTCGACCTGGTGGGCCGCGGTGGCGCTGCCCCAGAGGAAGTCCACCGGGACGGCGCTCATCGGGTCCCCCTCGATGCCGTCTCGAGGAGTGCACCCCACGTGGCCCCGTGGAGCGACCGCTCAGCCGGTGGCCGTGAGCGCCCGCGCCTGCACCGCCACCTCGACGATCCCGTCGCGGACCCGTACGGCGTGCACCTGGAGCCGCACGTCCGGGTCGTCCAGGCACTGTCCGGAGGCGAGGTCGAAGACCTGCTTGTAGACCGGGCTCGCCACCGTGGACCGGTCCCCGCGACTGCCGACGATGCCGCGGGACATCACCATCGCGTCGCTGAAAGGGTCGAGGTTGGACAGCGCGTGCAGCTCGTCAACGCCCGTGCGGAAGACCGCGACCTGCTCACCGTCGACGAGGGCAGCCACGCCGCGGTCGACGGGCAGGCGCGACCACGGGCAGATCGGTCGGAACGTGCTCATGCGCGGACCACCTCCAGGACGGGTCCCGCGACGAGAGGCCTCTCGTCGGGTCGTGCGGGTCGGACCTGGCCGCGCTCGGGCACCATCACGATGCTCGGGTCGGGCACGTCCGGGGCGTTGACGAAGGAGGTGAAGCGGGCCAGGCGCTCGGGGTCGGCGAGAGTGTCCGCCCACTCGTCGGAGTAGGTGCGCACGTGCCTTTCGACGGCCGCGTCCAGCTCGGCGCACAGGCCGAGGCTGTCGTCCATCACGACGGCGCGCAGGTGGTCCAGCCCGCCCTCCATCGCCTCGATCCACGGCGCCGTGCGCTGCAACCGGTCGGCGGTGAAGACGTAGAGCATGAGCACGCGGTCGATCGTGCGGACCAGTGTCGCGGTGTCGACGTCCTGCAGGAACAGGTCGGCATGCCGAGGACGGAAGCCGCCGTTGCCGCCGACGTAGAGGTTCCAGCCGTTCTCGGTGGCGATGACGCCGAAGTCCTTGCTGCGTGCCTCCGCGCACTCCCGGGCGCAGCCGGACACGCCCATCTTCACCTTGTGCGGACTGCGCAGACCGCGGTAGCGCAGCTCCAGCTCGATGGCCAGCGTCGTCGAGTCCTGCACGCCGAAGCGGCACCAGGTCTGCCCGACGCAGGACTTCACCGTGCGCAACGACTTCCCGTACGCATGACCGCTCTCCATGCCGGCGTCGACGAGCCGTCGCCAGACCAGAGGCAGCTGCTCGACGCGGGCGCCGAAAAGGTCGATGCGCTGCCCACCAGTGATCTTCGTGTAGAGACCGAAGTCCCGTGCCACCTCGCCGATCACGATGAGGTGCTCGGGCGTGACCTCGCCCCCGGGAATGCGTGGGACGACGGAGTACGTCCCGTCCTTCTGCAGGTTGGCGAGCATGTGGTCGTTGGTGTCCTGCAGGGTGCCGCGCTCACCGTCGAGCACGTAGGCGCCGTCCAGGGATGCCAGCACCGAGGCGGCGGTCGGCTTGCAGATGTCGCAGCCACGACCACGTCCGTGCTCGGCCAGCAGCTGGCTCCAGGTGCGGATCCCCTTCACCCGCACCACCTCGAACATCTCGGCCCGGCTCAGGTCGAAGTGCTCGCACAACGCGTTCGACAGCGTGATCCCGAGGGCGTCGAGCTCTCCGGCGACGAGGTCCTTCACCAGACCGACGCACGAGCCGCAGACCGTCCCGGCCCCCGTGCACGCCTTCACCCCCGCGACGTCGCGGCAACCCCCCTCCGCCACCGCAACGCAGATCTGCGCCTTGGTCACGTCGCGGCAGGAGCAGACCTGCGCCGCAGGCGGCAGAGCCGCGGCGCCGATCCCCACCGGTGCGCCCTCGCGGGCCGGCAGGACGAGATCCGCCGGACTGCCCGGCAGGGCGGCCCCGACCATCGGTCGCAGCACGGCGTACGCGGACGCGTCCCCGACCAGGATGCCGCCGAGCAGCGTCCTGGCGTCGTCGGTGACGACCAGCTTCTTGTAGACCCCTGCGACCGGGTCCGCCCACACCAGCTCGAGCGCGCCAGGCGTCTCGGCGTGCGCGTCGCCGAAGCTGGCGACGTCGATGCCCATCAGCTTGAGCTTGGTCGACAGGTCCGCCCCGGTGAAGCGCCGCGCACCGCCGAGCAGCCCGTCGACGACCACCGCCGCCTGGTCGTACCCGGGCGCGACCAGGCCCCAGCAGCGGCCTGCGGCACTGGCGCACTCGCCGACCGCGTAGACGTCCGGTGCACTTGCGCGGCACGCCTCGTCGACGAGCACGCCCCCGCGCTCGGCCACCCGTAGGCCTGCGCGGCGCGCGAGCGCGTCGTCCGGGCGGATCCCGGCGGAGAAGACCACCAGGTCGACGTCCAGCGGCTCACCCTCGGCGAACGTCATGCGCAGTCCGTCCGGCACCGGCTCGATGCACTGCGTCAAGGCGCCGGTGCGTACCTGCACGCCGAGGTCCTCGACCAGCCGGCGCAGCACCTGACCCCCGCCCTCGTCGACCTGCACCGGCATCAGCCGTGGCGCGAACTCGACCACCGTGGTCTGCAGCCCGAGCGAGCGCAGCGCGTCGGCCGCCTCGAGGCCGAGCAGTCCGCCGCCGACAACCGCCCCACGGGTCGCCCCCTGCGCGGCTCTGCGGATCTCCTCGAGGTCGGACAGGGTGCGGTAGACGAAGCGGTTCGCCCCGACGGCACCCGGCACGGGCGGCACGAAGGCCGTCGAGCCGGTGGCCAGCACGAGCGCGTCGTACGGCGTGACCAGACCGCAGGCGGAGGTCACGGTGCGGGCCTCGACGTCGACCTCCACGACCGGGTCCGCGAGCCGCAGCTCCAGGGCGGCATGCGCGAAGAAGCCGTTTTCGACCAGGCAGAGCTCGGCGGACGTCGTCCCCCGGAACCACGACGACAGTCCGACGCGGTCGTAGGCGGGCACGTCCTCCGCGGCGTGGACGACGACGTCCCACTCGTCCACCAGCCCGCTCTCGACGGCCAGCTCGACCAGGCGGTGCCCGACCATGCCGTGGCCGACGACCACCAGCGTCTTGCGCGTCACCGAGGTCGAGGTCATGCGCTTCTCCGTTCCGGGACGAGTACGGGGACTGCGGGGGCAGCGGCGAGCAGCTGCTCGACGCTGCCGGTGCAGCTGCCGCAGCCGGTGGTGGCGCGGGTGGCGCAGGCGACGTCGGCCACCGTGCGGCACCCGTCGGCTAGGCAGGTGCGCACCGCACCGGCCGTGACCTGGTTGCAGGTGCAGACCAGGGCGTCGTCGTCGAGGTCGGCCGCGTCGACCGGCGTGGCGCTGCCGAAACCGGCGAACAGCAGGTGCATCCGGTCGGCAGGCAGGGGGGTTCCGCGGTCGAAGGCCTGCGTGACCGTCCCCACGGTGGACAGGTCCCCGAGCAGCACCGCGCCGGTCACGACACCGTCGCGCACGACCACCTTCTTGTAGATGTGGCGCACGGGGTCGGTGAAGGCGAGCACCTCCAGGCCGCCGGCGGAGTCCTCGGGCTCGGGGGCGGTCTCGCCCATGGCCGCCACCTCGAGGCCCATCGCCTTGAGGCGGGTCACGAGGCGCGAACCGGTGTAGGCGGCAGTCCCCCCCGTGAGGACCTCGGCGAGCACGGCAGCCTGCTCCCACGCCGGGGCCACGAGGCCGTAGACGCTGCCCCGGTGCTGCGCGCACTCCCCCAGGGCGAACACGTGCGGGTCGTCGGTGCGGAGCTGGTCGTCGACGAGCACGGCACGGTCGACGCCCAGGCCGCACGCCCGGGCCAGGTCGACCTGCGGCCGGATGCCGCACGCCAGCACCACGAGGTCGGCCTCGACGCGCTGGCCGTCGGCGAGGCGCACACCGGTGACCCGGCGGCCCCCGGTGACGCCGGCGGCGAAGGAGCCCAGGTGCACCTGCACGCCGAGCGCCTCCACCGCGCGACGCAGCACCGCGCCGGCGGCGGCGTCGAGCTGGGTCTCCATGAGGTGGTCGGCCCCGTGGACGACGTGGACCTGCAGACCGCTGGTCAGCAGCCCGCGCGCGGCCTCCAGCCCGAGCAGCCCGCCGCCGACGACCGCCACCCGACGGGCCCGGCCGGCCTGCTCGGTGATGGCCTCGCAGTCGTCGAGGGTGCGGAAGACGTGCACCCCGTCGAGCAGTCGGCCGCTGGGTCCGGCGATGCCCTGCACCGGGGGCACCAGCGCCGTCGACCCGGTGGCGAGGACCAGGACGTCGTACGGCGTGGTGCTGCCGTCCTGCGCGTGCACCGTGCGGGCAGCGCGGTCGACGGACGTGACCGCAGTGCCCTGCCTGCGGACGACGGAGCCGGGGACGGGGGCCAGCACGACGTCCTCGTGCCGGCGCTTCCCGGCCAGCACGTCCGAGAGCAGGATGCGGTTGTAGGCCGGACGGTCCTCCGCCCCGAAGACGGTGATGCAGGCACGCGGGTCCCGACGGACCAGCTCGTCGACCAGGCGCGCGCCGGCCATGCCGTTGCCGACCACGACGACCCGCGTCATCGGGCCGCCTCCACGAGCCGGTCGATCCGCGCGGCGCAGACCTTGAAGGCCGGCATCCGCGACGTCGGGTCGAGCGCGTCGCTCGTGAGCAGGTTGGCCCGCCCGCGCCCGGCCCAGTGGAACGGGACGAAGACGGTGTCGGGTCGCGCCGTGTCGGTGATGCGTGCGCGCAGCAGCGCCTCTCCCCGACGGGTGCTGACCCGCACCCGCTCGCCGTCCGCGACCTCCAGACGCTCCGCGAGGAAGGGGTGCAGCTCGACGTACGGCGCGGGGGCCGCCTCGTTGAGCTCGTCGATGCGACGCGTCTGCGCTCCGGACTGGTACTGCGCGGTGACGCGTCCGGTCGTCAGGTGCAGCGGCCACGCCTCGTCGACCGGCTCCGCCGGCTCGGGCTGCTCGACAGCCACGAAGCGCGCCCTCCCGTCGGCATGCGCGAAGGCGTCGAGGAACAACCGCGGCGTGCCCGGGTGGTCCACGTCCGGGCACGGCCAGTGCAGGGCCTCCCCCGCGGCCAACCGGTCATAGCTGATGCCGGCGTAGTCAGCAGCCCCGCCGGCGCTCGCGCGGCGCAGCTCGTCGAACCCCTCACGCGGGTCGACCGGGAAGGCCGCGGTGCAGCCCAGCCGCTGGGCCAGCCCGGCCAGCACGTGCAGGTCGGTGCGCACGCCGGGCGGCGGGTCCAGCGCGCGGCGCCGAAGCAGCACCCTGCCCTGCAGGTCCGTCGTGGTCCCGTCCTCCTCCGCCCACTGCGCCACCGGCAGCACGACGTCCGCGGTGGCGGCGGTCTCGGACAGCACGACGTCCGCGACGACCAGGTGGTCCAGGGCGGCCAACCGCTGCTGCACGTGGCCAGCTCGCGGCGCACTCACGATCGGGTTGCTGCCCATGAGCAGCAGCGCGGACGGACCGTCGGCCGTGCCGAGTGCATCGAGCAGCTCGTACGCCGACCGGCCGGGAGCGGGCAGCGCGTCCGGGTCCACGCCCCAGACCGCGGCGACGTGCGCGCGCGCCACAGGGTCGTCCAGCTTTCGGTAGCCAGGGAGCTGGTCGGCCTTCTGCCCGTGCTCGCGGCCACCCTGCCCGTTCCCCTGACCGGTCAGGCAGCCCCAGCCCGAGCCTGACGTTCCCGGCAGGCCGTAGGCGAGCGCGAGGTCGATCCACGCACTGACCGTGTCCGTCCCGTGCGCGTGCTGCTCGGCGCCGCGGGCGGTGAGCACCAGCGCGCAGCTCGCCGCACCGAGCAGCTGCGAGGCACGGCGCAGGTCCGGCTCGGCCACGCCGGTCAGGCGCTCGACGCGCGCCGGCCAGTACGACGAGACGGTGCGCCGCACGTCGTCCCAGCCGCTCGTCCGCTGCGCGACGTACGCGTGGTCGACGTGGCCGAGCTCGATGGCCAGGAAGAGCAGGCCATTGGCGAGCGCCAGGTCGGTGCCGGGCAGGGGCTGCAGGTGCAGCGTCGCCGCGGCGGCGGTCGGTGTGCGGCGCGGGTCGATGACGACCAGCGAGCCGCCGGCCTGCTTCTGCCGCGAGAGGTGCTGCATCACCGGCGGCATCGTCTCGGCCAGGTTGCTGCCGACCAGGACCACGCAGTCCGCCGTCGCCAGGTCGGCCAGGGGGAACGGCAGCCCGCGGTCGAGCCCGAAGGCGCGCATCGCCCCGGCCGCCGCACTGCTCATGCAGAAGCGGCCGTTGTAGTCAATCTGACTGGTACGCAGAGCAACCCGCGCAAATTTACCCAGCAGATAGGCCTTCTCGTTGGTGAGACCGCCTCCGCCGAAGACACCGACCGCATCCGGACCGCGGGCGGCCTGCGCCGCGCGGAAGCCGTCCGCGGCGCGGTCCAGCGCCTCGTCCCAGCTCGCCTCGCGGAGCCGGCCGTACCTCCCGTCACGGACCAGCGGCGTGGTGAGCCGCCGGGGCGAGTCCAGCAGGGCCGACGAGGTCCAGCCCTTGTGACACAGCCCGCCCGGCCCGGCCGCGACCGTCGCCCCTCCGGCCTCGGGGGTCAGGGTCATCGCGCACTGCAGCGCGCAGTACGGGCAGTGCGTCGACGTCGTCGACGGCGGCCCGAGGGGCGCGGTGGTGAGCACCGGACCACCGTGCGCGACAGCGATGCCGCTGCGGTGTCCCGCGTGTTCCGGACGTGTGTCGAGGTGCTCATGTGGGCGACGCCACACCGTGCGGGGATCCGTGACACCACGCGGAAACAGGCGCGCAACCTGGAACAGCGACGATCGTCGTCCCACACGAGTCCTGAGGGAGGACGGCCATGACCGAGCTGACCGTCGACCCCACGCCGCTGGCGGGCTACACCGTCGCGGTCACTGCTGCCCGCCGGCGCGAGGAGCTCGCCGCCCTGCTGGTGCGCCGCGGCGCCCGGGTGGTCGAGGCGCCCGCCATCCGCATCATCCCGACCCAGGACGACGAGGATCTGCTCGCTGCGACCCGCAGCTGCGTCGCCTCGGCGCCGGACGTCGTCGTGGCGACCACCGGCATCGGCTTCCGCGGGTGGATGGAGGCCGCGGACGGCTGGGGGCTGGGAGACGATCTGCGCGCATGCTTCGCGAAGGCCGAGCTGCTCGCCCGCGGCCCCAAGGCCAAGGGCGCGGTCCGCGCGGCCGGCCTGGCCGAGACCTGGTCGCCGGAGTCCGAGGCGTCCGACGAGGTGCTCGCACGGTTGCTGGCCGAGGGCGTCGACGGCAGGCGC
>JBKJQQ010000029.1:0-17360 GCA_046593875.1 Mycobacteriales bacterium
CTTCACGGCGGCGGCGCTCATCAGGTGGACCGCGACCGCCGAGATGACCTCGGCGGCAGGGACATCGGCAAGGTCACGGAGCTCGGTGGTCATCCTGGTACTCTCTCAGGTGCGACCCGGCTCCCTCTCGGGGGAGTCGAGCAAGCGGAGGCCCCACCTCCCACCTGTACGGCCTCGCGGCTGTCAGGTCTGGTCGACCCGTCAGGCTCCGTGCCGGTCGGTGTCGTGGCTGCCCTGGGCAGCCGATGTGGGCCCTGCGCAGCGCGCGGGGCCCTTGCTCATGACAGGGCCCGGTGCGTCGCCACACCCACCGACGACCCCTGGAGACGGCATCAGCGCTGAACCCCGCATCAACGACCGGATCCGCGTCCCTGAGGTGCGCCTGGTCGGCCCGAACGGCGAGCAGGTCGGCATCGTCAAGATCGACGTGGCGCTGCAGATGGCCCAGGAGAACGACCTCGACCTCGTCGAGGTCGCTCCGATGGCGCGCCCGCCCGTGGCCAAGCTCATGGACTACAGCAAGTTCAAGTACGAGGCGGCCCAGAAGGCCCGTGAGAGCCGCAAGAACCAGGTGCTCACGGTCATCAAGGAGATGAAGCTCCGCCCGAAGATCGACCCGCACGACTACGAGACCAAGAAGGGCCACGTCGTCCGCTTCCTCAAGCAGGGCGACAAGGTCAAGATCACGATCATGTTCCGCGGTCGTGAGCAGAGGCGGCCCGAGCTCGGCTTCCGGCTGCTCCAGCGGCTGGGGGAGGACGTCCAGGAGCTCGGCTTCGTGGAGTCCAGCCCCAAGCAGGACGGCCGCAACATGATCATGGTGCTCGCGCCCCACAAGAACGCCGCCGACCTGAAGAAGGCCGCGGCCGACGCCCGCAACGCCGACGCCAGCAAGGGCCCGGTCTCCGCGGAGGGCGACCTCGACGCCGACAGCACCGAGAACGCCGACAGCACCGAAACCCCCGACAGCACCGAGAACGCCGACAGCACCGAGACCCCCGACCTGCCGGCCGTCACCCCCGAGCCCGACGACTCCCTCCCGACCACCGCCGAGGCGTAACAGCGCCCGACGCGCAGCACCTCTCCACGCACTCCCCGAGAAGACAGGACGACGGCGACATGCCCAAGCAGAAGACGCACAGCGGCGCGAAGAAGCGCTTCAAGGTGACCGGCAGCGGCAAGCTCATGCGCGAGAAGGCCGGCAAGCGCCACCTGCTCGAGCGCAAGTCGAGCAAGCTCACCCGTCGCCTCTCCGGCACGACTGAGGTCTCCTCTGCCGACGCCGGCAAGGCCAAGAAGCTCCTCGGCCTCTAGCCACCCCTTCACCCCACCCCTTTCCCCGCGGCTCACCCGCCCGGGGCTGACAGACAGGATTTCCCCGTGGCACGCGTGAAGAGGGCGGTCAACGCCCAGAAGAAGCGCCGTGAGGTGCTCGAGAAGGCCAGCGGTTACCGCGGTCAGCGCAGCAGGCTCTACCGCAAGGCCAAGGAGCAGCTGCTCCACAGCGCGACCTACGAGTACCGCGACCGCAAGAAGCGCAAGGGCGACTTCCGCAAGCTGTGGATCACCCGCATCAACGCCGCGGCGCGCTTGAACGACATGACCTACAGCCGGCTCATGCAGGGCCTCAAGATCGCCGGTGTCGAGGTGGACCGCAAGGTCCTCGCCGACATCGCGGTCACCGACGCCGCCGCCTTCACGGCGCTCGTCGAGACGGCCCGCGCCGCCCTGCCGACCGACGGCACCGGCGGTCCCGCGGCGCAGAAGGCCGCTGGCAACGCCACTGCCTAGCCAGCTCACCTCGGCCCGGAACCCCCAGGTCCAGGCAGTACGACGCCTCACCCGGCGCTCGGCCCGCGTGGCCGAGCGCCGGTTCGTCGTGGAGGGCCCCCAGGCGGTGCGCGAGGCGCTCCCGACGCTGGTCGAGCTCTACGCCGACCCGGACGGCCGTGACCGCTTCGGCGACCTGCTCGCCGACGCGCCCTGCCCGGTCACGCCGGTCACCCGTGAGGTGCTGGCCGCCATGGCCGAGACCGTCACCCCCCAAGGGGTCCTCGGCGTCGCGCCGCTGCTCGACGTGGACCTGGCGACAGCGCTGCGGACCGGCCCGCGGCTGGTCGCCGTCCTCGAGGCGGTGCAGGACCCGGGCAACGCCGGGACCGTCATCCGTACCGCCGACGCGGCCGGCGCCGACGCGGTCGTGCTCACCGACGGCTCCACCGACCCGCACGGCGGCAAGTGCGTGCGCGCCACCGCCGGCAGCCTGTGGCACCTGCCCGTCGTGCACGGCCCGACCCTCGCCCAGACCGTGGCCGCACTGCGAGGGGCCGGCCTCACCGTCCTCGCCACGAGCGGCTCCGGCGAGGACGACCTGGACGACCTGCAGGACTCCGGCGCGCTCGCCGTCCCGACCGCCTGGCTGCTCGGCAACGAGGCCGCGGGGCTGTCCGAGCAGGCGCTCGACCTGGCCGACCGCCGGGTGCGCATCCCGATCCGCGGCCGCGCGGAGTCGCTCAACCTGGCGACCGCCGCCGCCGTCTGCCTCTACGCCTCGGCGCGCGCGCACCGGGAGTGCGCAGGCTCCCCTCCCGACCCGTAGAGTGACCGCCGTCTCGCGGAGCGCTCAACGGGGGAGGTCGGGGTGACGGACACGTCCGCCTACGACGACCTGCCCGACGGCATCCTCGTGGCCGACGCGGAGCGGCGCGTGGTCGTGCTCAACCCGGCCGCGGAGCGCCTGCTCGGCACGACCGCCGACAGCGCGCTCGGCCGCGACTACCGCGAGGTGCTGCCGCTGTCGGACAGCCACGGCCGCAACTGGTGGGAGTGCACCGACCCCTACGCCGGCATGACCAGCCGGCGGCGCCAGCCCGAGTGCCAGCTCACCCTCGCGGGGGGCGGCGACCTGCTGGTCACCGCGTCCTACGTCCGGGGTCCGGACCGCGAGCTGCAGCGCCTGGTCGTCGCGCTGCGCGACACGCACGCGCGCGAGCGGATCGAGCGCAGCCGGGCCAACCTCGTCAGCACCGTCGCGCACGAGCTGCGCTCACCGCTGACCAGCGTCAAGGGCTTCACCGCGACGCTGCTCGCGAAGTGGGACCGCTTCAACGACGACCAGAAGAAGATCATGCTGCAGACGGTCAACGCCGACGCCGACCGCGTCACGCGCCTGATCACCGAGCTGCTCGACGTCAGCCGCATCGACGCCGGACGGCTGGAGATGCGCAAGCAGGTGGTCGACCTGCCGGCCGCGATCCAGAAGGCCGTGAACGGCCACCTGGCGGCGGGGGAGAAGGCCAGCCGCTTCGACGTGCGGGTCCTCGGCGAGCTGCCGGAGATGTGGGTCGACCCGGACAAGTTCCAGCAGGTGGTCGGCAACCTGGTCGAGAACGCCCTGAGGCACGGCGAGGGGATCGTGACCGTCACCGTCGGACCCTTCGAGGGCGGCGCGGTCGTCACCGTGTCCGACGAGGGCGACGGCATCCCGGAGGCCGTGGCCAGCCGGGTCTTCGGCCGCTTCTGGCGCGGCGGCGACCGCCGCGGCGGCACCGGGCTGGGGCTCTACATCGTCAAGGGCCTCATCGAGGCCCACGGCGGCAGCGTGGCCGTCCGACCGGGACCGGCCGGCGGCGCCGAGTTCCGATTCGTGCTGCCCGCCGGGACCCCCGACTTCCTCTGAGTCCGGGCCGGCGGGCCGCCTCTGGTGAACTGTCCGCCGACCCCGAACCGGAAGAAGCCCGTGTCCGACCTGCTCAGCCCCGATGCCCTCGACACCGCCCGCGACACCGCCCTCGCCGCCTTCGCCGGCGCCGCCGACCTCGACCAGCTGGCTGCCGCCCGTACCGCCCACGTCGGCGACCGGTCCGCGCTCGCCCAGGCCCGCAAGGCCCTCGGCGGCATCGTCAAGGAGGACCGCGCCGACGCCGGCAAGCGGGTCAACGTGGTCGCGCAGGCCGTCGCCGCGGCGCTGGAGTCCCGCAAGGCCGAGCTCGAGGCCGAGCGCGACACGCGGGTGCTCGTCGAGGAGGCCGTCGACGTGACCGTCCTGCCGGCGCGTCCTGCCGGCGCGCGGCACCCGCTGACCACCATTTCCGAGCGCGTCGCCGACGTCTTCGTCGCGATGGGCTGGGAGGTCGCGGAGGGTCCTGAGGTCGAGCACGAGTGGTTCAACTTCGACGCCCTGAACTTCGGCGGCGACCACCCGGCGCGCGAGATGCAGGACACCCTGTTCGTCGGCGCACCCGGCAGCGGCCTGGTCATGCGCACCCACACGAGCCCGGTGCAGGTCCGCTCCATGTTGGACCGCGAGCCGCCGATCTACGTCATCTGCCCCGGCCGGGTCTACCGCGCCGACGCGCTGGACGCGACGCACTCGCCGGTCTTCGGGCAGGTCGAGGGGCTGGTCGTCGACGAGGGCATCACCATGGCGCACCTGCGCGGGACGCTCGACCACCTGGCGGTGGCGATGTTCGGCGAGGGCATGAAGACGCGCATCCGCCCCAACTACTTCCCCTTCACCGAGCCGTCCGCGGAGCTGGACCTGCAGTGCTTCAGCTGCCGCGGTGCGGGGGAGGTGTGCCGGGTCTGCTCGTCCGAGGGCTGGATCGAGTGGGGCGGCTGCGGGATGGTCAACCCCGCCGTCCTGCGCGCCTGCGGCATCGACCCGGAGCGCTACTCCGGCTTCGCCTTCGGCATGGGCCTGGACCGGACGCTGATGTTCCGGCACGGCATCACCGACATCCGCGACCTCTACGAGGGCGACCAGCGGTTCACCCTCGCCCTCGGACAGGAGGCCTGAGATGCGCGTCCCCGTGTCCTGGCTGCGCGCCCTCGTACCCGGCCTCACCGCGTCCGCCGACGAGATCGCCGCGGCCCTGGTCCGCGCCGGGCTCGAGGTCGAGCAGGTCCACCGCTACGGCGACGACGTCTCGGGAGTCGTCACCGGCGAGGTCCTCGACGTCGAGGAGCTGACGGAGTTCAAGAAGCCGATCCGCTACTGCCACGTCTCCGTCGGGGAGCGCAGCCACGAGGTCGTCTGCGGCGCGACGAACTTCGTCGCCGGCGACCGCATCGCCTTCGCGCTGCCCGGCGCCGTCCTGCCCGGCGACTTCCGCATCGCGACCCGGCAGACGTACGGGCACACGAGCGACGGGATGATCTGCTCCGGCGCCGAGCTCGGCCTGTCCGAGGAGGCCGACGGCATCCTCGTCCTGCCGCCGGACACCCCGCTGGGGCTCGACGTGGTCGAGCTGCTGGCGCTGCGCGACGAGGTGCTCGACATCGCCGTCACGCCGGACCGCGGCTACCAGCTGAGCGTCCGCGGGGTGGCCCGCGAGGCGGCTACCGCCTTCGGGCTGGTCCTGGCGGACCCGGCGCAGGGGGAGGCCCGTGTGGCCGGCGGCGGTCACCCGGTGCGCGTCGACGATGCGACCGGTTGCGACCGCTACGTCGCGCGCGTCGTCACCGGGCTGGACCCGTCGGCGCCGTCCCCGGCCTGGCTGCAGCGTCGCCTGGTGCTGGCGGGCATGCGCCCGATCAGCCTGGCCGTCGACATCACCAACCACGTGATGGTCGAGCTCGGCCAGCCGCTGCACGCCTTCGACCTCGACGCCCTGCAGGGCGAGGTCGTCGTCCGGCGGGCGACGCCGGGGGAGCGGCTGAAGACCCTCGACGGACAGGAGCGCAAGCTCGACGAGGCCGACCTGCTCATCACCGACGGCAGCGGTCCGATCGCGCTGGCCGGCGTCATGGGCGGCGGCCCGACCGAGGTCACCGGTGCCACGACGTCGATCCTGCTGGAGAGCGCGCACTTCGCGCCGTTGACGATCGCCCGCACCGCCCGGCGGCACAAGCTGCCGTCGGAGGCCAGTCGCCGGTACGAGCGCGGCGTCGACCCGGCGCTGGCCCCGGCCGCGGCGGAGGTGGCCGTGCGCATGCTGGTCGAGCTCGGCGGGGCGACCGCGGGCCCGGTCACCGACGTCGACACGACCAGCGGCCCGCTCGTGCTGTCGCTGCCGGTCGACGCCCCCGGCCGGCTCGCCGGGCGGGACTACGCGCCCGAGGTCGTGCGGCAGCGGCTGGAGGACGTCGGCTGCACCGTCACTGGCACGGACCCCCTCGAGGTCGTCCCGCCCACCTGGCGGCCGGACCTCACGGGCAGGGCCGAGCTCATCGAGGAGGTCCTGCGCCTCGAGGGCTACGACACGATCCCCGTCGTCCTGCCGGCGGCACCGCCCGGCCGCGGCCTCACCCCAGAGCAGCGGCTACGTCGTACCGCCTCACGAGCGCTCGCCGCGCAGGGGCTCGTCGAGGTCGTCACGCCGCCGTTCGTCGGCGAGCCCGCGCTGGAGGCCCTCGGCGGCGGCATGGCCTGCCCGCGGGTGCTCAACCCGCTGTCGGCCGAGGAGGCCCTGCTGCGCCCGACGCTGCTGCCCGGCCTGCTGTCCGTCGTCGCCCGCAACACCGGTCGCGGCCTGGGCGACGTGGCCGTCTACGAGACCGGGCACGTCTTCGTGGGCACCGGCGGCTCGGCGCCCGCGCCGGGCATCGAGGGCCGCCCGACGGAGGACGAGCTCGCCGCCCTGGACGCCGCGCTGCCGGACCAGCCGCGGCACCTCGGCCTCGCCCTGACCGGCGCCTCGTGGGACGTCGCGGTCAGCGCGGTGGTGGAGGTCGGCCGCGCGCTCGGGCTGGTCCTGCGGCCGCGCGCCACCGACGTCTTCCCCTACCACCCCGGCCGTGTCGCCGAGCTGCTGCTGGACGGCCGACGGGTCGGGCTGGCCGGCGAGCTGCACCCGCGCGCGATCGGTGCGCTGGGGCTGCCCGCCCGTACCTGCGCCGCCGAGGCGGACCTCGACGTCCTGGTCGAGGTGGCCGCCGCGCAGGGCCCGCTGCCGGCGCCCCGGGTCAGCCCCTTCCCGCCGGCCAGCGTCGACGTGGCCCTGGTCGTCGACGCCGGGGTCCCGGCCGCGGACGTCCAGGCGGCGCTGCGCGAGGGCGCCGGCGACCTGCTCGAGGAGCTGCGGCTGTTCGACGTCTTCACCGGACCGCAGGTGGGCGAGGGCAAGCGGTCGCTGGCGTACGCCCTGCGGCTGCGCGCCCCTGACCGCACGCTGACCGACGTCGAGGTCCTCGGTGCCCGCGACGCCGCCGTCGCCGAGGCCGGGCGCCGGGTCGGAGCCGTGCTGCGTTCATGACGGGCGGCTCGTGAAGACCGCCCTGGTCACTGGCGGCGGCCGCGGCCTCGGCCGAAGCATCGCCGAGGCCCTGACCGCGGCCGGCTGCTCCGTGGCCGTCACCGGCCGCGACGCGGCTGAACTCGACCGGGCGGTCGCGGACGGCGCAGCGGTGCTTGCGCTGCCCGGTGACGCCACGGACCGGGACGCGGTGCAGCAGGCCGTCGCTCGCACCACGGCCGAGCTCGGCCCGCTCGACCTGCTGGTGGCCAACGCCGGCCGGTTCGCGGCGGGCGGGCCGCTCTGGGAGAGCGATCCCGACGAGTGGTGGCGCGACGTCGAGGTCAACCTGCGGGGCGTGCAGCTCGCGCTGTGGGCCGCGCTGCCCGGCATGGTGGCGCGGGGCCGCGGCCGGGTCGTCGCCCTGGGCAGCGGCTTCGGCAACGTCTCGGCCGCGCACGGCTCCGGTTACGGCGTGAGCAAGGCCGCGGTCCACCGGCTGGTCGAGTCCGTGGCCGACGAGCTCGCCGGCACCGGGGTCGCCGCCTTCTCGGTCAGTCCGGGGCGGGCCCGCACCG
Organism: Mycobacteriales bacterium; assembly: GCA_046593875.1. Lineage (GTDB taxonomy): Bacteria > Actinomycetota > Actinomycetes > Mycobacteriales > SCTD01 > SCTD01. The sequence continues at coordinate 7,754 of JBKJQQ010000029.1, forward strand.
CCATGACGCTGGCCTTCCCGCCGGGCTTCACCACCGCCCACCCCGCGTACCTCGACCCGCCGGACGGCGGGTGGGCGCCGCCCGAGGCGGTCGGCGCCCTCATCGCGCGGATCGCGACCGGCGAGCTGGACCGCCTCAGCGGCCGCTTCCTGCACATCACCACCGACCTCGACGCCGCCCTCGCCGGCACCGACGCGAGCGCGGGCACGTTGCGCCTGGTGCCTTGGAGCTCGCCCCACTAGGTCCGGATCCCGTCCGAAAAGCCCATCGTCACGCTCCGTACATGGTCATTTCGCGCCATGGCGGAGCCACCCTGCCTACCTCACTGTGATGCCGTGCTCACTGTCCGTCGCCTCGCCGTCCTCTCCTCCGCCGCTCTGCTCGCCGGGCTGGTCGGTCCCGCCGTCCCTGCGCAGGCGGGTCCCCTGCAGACCTGGGTGGTGACCCTGGACGGGCCGCCGAGCCTGCAGGACCTCGAGGTCCTGCGCGGTGTGAGCGACGCCGTCCATGGCTTCCGCGCCGTGCCGGCCGCGGTCGTCGTGGCCCCGGCCGCTGCGGTCCCGCTGCTGCGCGGCCTGCCCGGCGTACGCGGTGTGTGGGCGAACGAGCGCTACGCCCCGCTGATGTCCTCGGCCACGACCGCCAGCCGAGCCCGCCAGGTGTGGGACGAGCTCGGCTGGACCGGCGCCGGCGTCACGGTGGCTGTCATCGACGCCGGGGTCGACGGAACCCACCCGGACCTGTGCGCCCAGCCGGTCTTCTGCAAGGGCACCGCCGTCAAGGTCGTCCAGAACGTCAAGGTGCTCGGCCGGCAGGACGTCGCCGCTGACCCCGTCGTCTACCTCGAGGACCAGCTCAGCACCGACTCGTCCTCCGGTCACGGCTCGCACGTGGCCGGCATCGTCGGCGGCTTCGGCACCGCGTCCGAGACGCCCGGCAAGTACCGCGGCGTGGCGCACGGCGCGAGCATCGTCGGCTACGGCACCGGCGAGCTGATCGAGGCCGTCAACGTGATCGGCGCCTACGACCACGCCATCGTCAACCGCGACCGCTACGGCATCCGGGTGATCAACAACAGCTGGGGGCCGGGCGCCTTCACCGACTACGACCCCGAGCACCCGGTCAACCGCGCGACCGACGCCGCGTGGGACGCCGGCATCAACGTCGTCTTCGGCGCCGGCAACGACGGCACCCGCACCGACAGCCTCAACATGTTCAGCAGCCACCCGCGCGCCATCTCGGCCGGCGGCGGGCGCAAGGACGGCCAGCAGGCCTTCTTCTCCAGCAAGGGCATCCCGGGCAGCGAGCACTGGCACCCGACCCTGACCGCCCCCGGCGAGGCGATCGTCAGCGTCCGCGCCTCGACCGGCTTCACGATGGCGGCGGCCGACGCCAGTGGCGGGACCGCCAACCCGGACGCCGCGACCGGGGCCGACACGGCCTACTACGCCGCGAGCAGCGGCACCTCGATGGCGGCGCCGCACATCTCCGGGGTCATCGCGCTGGTCCAGCAGGCGGCGCAGGCGACGCACGGCCGCTGGCTGACACCGCTCGAGGTCCGCAACCTGCTGCAGAACACCGCCCGCCCGATGCCCGGCTACCAGCACTACTCGGTCGGCGCCGGCTACGTCGACGCCTACGCGGCCGTGCAGGCGGCCGTCGCCGGGACGCACACCCAGACCTACGACGACGCCACGACGTACGACGTGCGGCCCTTCGCGGGCACCGTCGGTCCGGCGGCCCTCGTGTCCACGAGCAGGTTCAGCTCCACCTTCGACGTCGTCGCCGGCGCGACCTCGCTGGACGTCATGGCCGACTGGGGTCCGGAGGCGGTCGTCCCGGCCAACCAGGACCTCGACATCTCGCTCTACCGCCCGGACGGGTCGCTGTTCAAGGGCACCTTCCTGGCCTGCGACCCGTCCCAGCAGCCCAACGGCTACAGCTCCTTCTGCTCGTCCGCCCCGAACGAGCGCCTGTCGGTGCTGGCGCCCGCGGCCGGCACCTGGCGGGTCGAGGTGCACGGCGGTCTGGCCACCGCCAGCGAGACGGTGCGCGGCCTGTGGTCCGCCGCCTACCCGGACGCCGTCGCTCCCGTCGTCGCGTCACGCGCCGCCTCGGTCACCCTGTCGGCCGCCACGCCGGCCGGTGTCGCCGGCCAGCCGGTGCTGCTCACCGCCACGGTGCGCGACGCCGCCGGCCTGCCGGTCCCGAACGCCCGCATCACGTGGAGCAGCGCCGGGGTCGGCGCCGTCACCGGCGCCGAGGTGCTCACCGACTCCGGCGGGCGGGCGGTGGCGTCGGCCCGCTCCGGGGCGCCCGGCACGCAGACCGCCACCGCCGCGACCGGCGCGCTGTCGGCCTCGGCGCCGATCACCTGGCTCGGCGTCGTCCTGCCCGCGGTGCCGTGCCTGACCGGCTGCCTCAGCCCTGCGCCGCAGAGCACCCCCGGGTCCGTCAGCGGCGGCGGCTGGTTCACCCAGACGACCAAGCGGCGGATCGCCGTCAGCGTCGAGGGGGTCGGGACCGGCGCTCCGGCGGGCGAGCTGTCGTACGACGATCGGGCCGGCACGATCGTGGAGGCCACCGGCGTCGACAGCCTGGTCGTGGACGGCGCGACCGCCACGGTCACCGGCGCGGCCACCGTCAACGGCCAGCCGGGGCACCGCTTCCGCCTCACCGTCCGCGACGGCGGCAAGGACGACAGCGTGCACCTGCTCGTCACCCGCCCCGACTCGACCTGGCAGCACGAGGCGACCGGCGCCCTGGGCGGTGGCAACCTGAAGGTCCGCGCCGGCTGACCCTTCGAGCACGGCTGCATGATCATGCGGGGTCATGTATGGTCATCGACATGGGAGCGAGGGCCGCGGTCGCGGGTGCCAGCGGCTATGCCGGCGGTGAGCTGCTCCGGCTGCTGCTCGCGCACCCCTCCCTGAGCCTTGGCCCGGTCGCCGGCGGGGCCAGCGCGGGCAAGCCCGTCACCGACCTGCACCCGCACCTGCCCCAGCTCGAGGGCCTGGTCTTCGCCGAGACGACACCCGAGGCCCTCGCCGACGCCGACGTCGTCTTCCTGGCGCTGCCGCACGGGCAGTCCGCCGCCCTGGCCGCCGCGCTCCCGTTCGGGCTGCCGGTCGTCGACCTCGGCGCCGACCACCGGCTCGCCAGCGCTCAGGACTGGGCGCGCTTCTACGACACGCCCTACGCGGGGGAGTGGCCGTACGGCCTGCCCGAGCTGTTCCGCGACCAGCTCGTCGGCGCCAGTCGCATCGCCGGTCCGGGCTGCAACGCCACGGCGATGACGCTCGCGCTCGGGCCGCTGCTCGCCGCCGGACTGGTCGACCCGCACGACCTCGTCACCACGACCATCAGCGGCACGAGCGGGGCCGGACGCGGGCTGGCCGCGAGCCTGCTCGCCAGCGAGGTCATGGGCGACGTCAGCGCCTACAAGGTGGCCGCGCACCGGCACGTCCCCGAGGTGCGGCAGTCGCTGTCGCGCCTGGCGGGAGCGCCTGTCTCGCTGAGCTACACACCGACCCTGGCCCCGATGCCGCGAGGGATCCTGGCCACCTGCACGGCCCGCACCACTGCCTCCACCGACGAGCTGCGGGCCGCGCTCATCGCGCAGTACGACCACGAGCCCTTCGTGCACGTCCTCCCCGAGGGGCGCTGGCCGCACACCGCCGCGACCGCCGGCAGCAACGCCTGTCACCTGCAGGTCGCGGTCGACACCGACGCCGGACGGGCCGTCGTCGTGGCCGCGCTGGACAACCTCGGCAAGGGCGCCGCGGGGCAGGCGCTGCAGTGCGCCAACCTGGCGCTCGGCCTGCCCGAGACGGCCGGCCTCACCGCGAGCGGGGTCGCGCCATGAGCTGGCTCCCCAGCGGCTTCCGCGCGGCCGGCACCACCGCCGGCCTCAAGGACAGCGGCTCGCCCGACCTGGCCCTGGTCGTCAACGACGGCCCCCTGCACGCCGCCGCCGGCGTCTTCACGGCCAACCGCGTCAAGGCCGCGCCGGTCCTGTGGTCCCAACAGGTCCTGTCCGCCGGACAGGTCGACGCCGTCGTCCTGAACTCCGGCGGCGCCAACGCCTGCACCGGTCCGGACGGCTTCGCCGACACCCACCGCACCGCGGAGGCGGTGGCCGCCGCTCTCGGCACCGGCGCCGCCCGGGTCGCCGTCTGCTCCACCGGGCTGATCGGTGTGCGGCTGCCGATGGACCGCCTGCTGACCGGTATCGAGAAGGCCGCCACCGAGCTCAGCCATGACGGCGGAAGCGCTGCTGCTGAGGCGATCCGGACCACCGACACCGTCGCCAAGACCGCGACCGCGCACGGCGACGGCTGGTCGGTCGGCGGCATGGCCAAGGGCGCCGCGATGCTCGCCCCCTCGCTGGCCACCATGCTCGCGGTCGTCGCCACGGACGCCGTGGCCGACGAGGCGATGCTCGACGAGGTGCTGCGCGCCGCGACCGCCGGCAGCTTCGACCGGGTCGACACCGACGGCTGCATGAGCACCAACGACACGGTCCTGCTGCTGGCCAGCGGCGCGAGCGGCATCACGCCCACGAAGGACCAGCTGCAGGCCGCCGTCAGCGAGGTCTGCAGCAGCCTGGCCCGCCAGATGGTCGGCGACGCCGAGGGCGCCAGCAAGCAGATCGAGATCACCGTCCGCACCGCCGCGAGCCAGGCCGATGCGCTCGAGGCCGCGCGCGCGGTCGGTCGCAGCAACCTGCTCAAGTGCGCCCTGCACGGCAACGACCCCAACTGGGGCCGCGTCCTGGCTGCGGTCGGCACGACGCAGGCCGCCTTCGAGCCGGACCAGCTCGACGTCGCCATCAACGGCGTCCAGGTCTGCCGCGCGGGTGCGCCCGGTGACGACCGCGACCTGGTCGACCTGTCCGGGCGTGACGTGCAGATCGTCGTGGACCTGCACGCCGGCGCCGAGACGGCCACCCTGTGGACCAGCGACCTGACGGCCGAGTACGTCCACGAGAACAGCGCGTACTCGACATGAGCCCGGCCCGGAACCACGTCGCGCTGCCCAAGGCGGCCGCCCTCGTCGAGGCGCTGCCGTGGTTGAAGTCCTTCTCCGGCAGGACCATCGTCGTGAAGTACGGCGGCAACGCGATGACCAGTCCCGAGCTGCAGCAGGCCTTCGCAGAGGACGTCGTCTTCCTGCGCTACGCCGGCGTCCGCGTCGTCGTCGTGCACGGCGGCGGACCCCAGATCACCGCCCACCTCGACAGGCTCGGCCTCGACAGCGAGTTCCGCGGCGGGCTGCGCGTCACGACGCCGGAGACGATGCAGGTCGTGCGCATGGTGCTGGTCGGCCAGGTCAACAGCGACGTCGTCAGCCTGGTCAACGCGCACGGCCCCTTCGCGGTCGGCCTGTCCGGTGAGGACGCGCAGCTGTTCACCGCCGAGCGCCGCGACGCCGTCGTCGACGGCGAGACCGTCGACATCGGCAACGTCGGCGAGGTCGTCGACGTCCAGCCGCAGATCGTGCACGCGCTGCTCGACGAGGCGAAGGTGCCGATCGTCGCGACCGTCGCCCGGGGCCTGGACGGCGAGCTCTACAACGTCAACGCCGACACCGCCGCCGCCGCGCTGGCCATCGCGCTGCAGGCCGAGAAGCTCGTCGTGCTCACCGATGTCGAGGGCTTGTTCGCAGACTGGCCTGCCTCCGACGAGGTCATCAGCGAGATCGCGGCGGACGAGCTGGCCGACCTCCTGCCGAGCCTGTCCGCAGGCATGGTTCCGAAGATGGAGGCCTGCCTCAACGCCGTCCGCGGCGGCGTGCCCCGCGCGCACGTGCTCGACGGCCGGGTGGCGCACAGCCTGCTGCTCGAGCTGTTCACCGACGAGGGAGTCGGAACCATGGTCGTCCCCAGCGCGGTGGTCCCCTCATGACCAGGACGCAGCAGTGGCAGGACCGCTGGGACGCGGCCCTGATGGACAACTACGGGACCCCGCCGGTCGTGCTGGCCAGCGGCAGCGGCGCGGTCGTGACGGACGTCGACGGCAAGGAGTACGTCGACCTGCTCGGCGGCATCGCCGTCAACCTGCTCGGGCACGCGCACCCGGCGGTCGTCGAGGCCGTGTGCCGCCAGATCTCCACGCTCGGCCACACCAGCAACCTCGCAGCGCACGCGCCCGGGATCGAGCTGGCCGAGCGGTTGAAGGAGCTCGTCGGCGCCGGCCCGGACAGCCGCGTGCTGTTCACCAACTCCGGGGCCGAGGCCAACGAGGCCGCCCTCAAGCTGTCCCGCCGCCTGCGGCCCGGAGGCGGCTGGGTCGCCTGCGAGGGCGCCTTCCACGGCCGCACGCTCGGGGCGCTCGCCGTCACCGGCCAGCCCGCGAAGCGCGCGCCGTTCGAGCCGCTGCCGGGCCCGGTGGTCTTCGTCCCGTACGGCGACGCGGACGCCCTCGCCGCCGCTGTCGACGGCCGTACCGCGTCCGTCGTGCTGGAACCGGTGATGGGGGAGGCGGGCGTCATCGTCCCGCCGAGCGGCTTCCTCGACGCCGCACGCGCGGTCTGCGACGCCCACGGCGCGCTGCTCCACCTCGACGAGGTGCAGGGCGGCGTCGGCCGCGTCGGCGCATGGCTGACCAGCGCCGTCACCGCACCCGACGTCGTCGCCGACGTGATCACGATGGCCAAGGCGCTCGGGGGTGGGCTGCCGATCGGTGCTGTCCTTGCCAACGGCCGGGCCGCCACCGCGCTCGAGAAGGGCGACCACGGCACGACCTTCGGCGGGAACCCCGTGGCGTGCGCCGCCGCGCTCGCCGTCCTGGACACCGTCGAGCGGGAGGGCCTTCTGGCCGCGTCCGTCCAGCTGGGCGACCGCCTGCGCAAGGGCATCCGGGCGCTCGGCGACCCGCTGGTCGCCGAGGTCCGCGGGCTCGGTCTCTGGGTCGGCATCACGCTCACCGAGCCGGTGGCCGCAGAGGTCGAGTCGGCGGCGCGCGATGCCGGGTTCCTGCTCAACGCGGCGGCACCGTCGGTCCTGCGGCTGGCACCTCCGCTGGTCGTCACCGAAGTCCAGATCGACGCCTTCGTCCGGGTGCTCCCGGGTCTGCTGGCCGCCGCTAGGGTGCCCGCATGAAGCCGTCAGGAGAGCTGCAGTGAGCAACGTCCGCGTCCTGGTCGTCGAGGACGACCCCAGCGTCAGGGGCCTGCTGCAGACGCTGCTGGCCGCCGAGGGCTACGAGGTCGCCACGGCCTCCGACGGCCTCGCCGGTCTGGTCAAGGCCACCTCGTCGCCGCCGTCGCTCGTGCTGCTCGACCTGATGATGCCGGACCTCGGCGGTGTGCGCGTGCTCGAGGAGATGCGCGACGACCCCGACCTGTGCGACATCCCCGTCATCGTCGTGACCGGCAAGGTCGACGCCGTCCCCGGCATGCGCACGCTGCTCGGCGAGGACAACGTCTTCCTCAAGCCGTTCGCGGTGGGCGAGCTGCTCACCCGCGTCGGTGAGGTCACCGGAGGTCCTGGAGCCTGATGACCACGACGCCCGTGGCGTCCTCGTGCTGACCTCCCCGGGGAGGTGCGGACGATGACCCGCCACTTCCTCGCCGACGACGACCTCACCCCTGCCGAGCAGGGCGAAGTCCTCGCGCTGGCAGCCGATCTCAAGACCGGTGCATCCACCGCGTCCCCTCTGCGGGGCAAGTCCGTCGCGGTGGTGTTCGAGAAGTCGAGCACCCGTACCCGTGTCTCCTTCGAGGTCGGGATCGTCCAGCTGGGGGCCCATCCCGTCGTCCTCGACGCCCGCAGCACACAGCTGGGGCGCGGCGAGACGATCGAGGACACCGCACGCGTCCTGTCCCGCTACGTCGACGCGATCGTGATCCGCACGTTCGGCCAGGACCGCATCGAGGCTCTGGCCAGCGCCAGCACCGTCCCTGTCGTCAACGCGCTCACCGACTCGTTCCACCCCTGTCAGATCCTGGCGGACCTGCAGACGGTGCAGGAGCGGAAGGGGCGGCTCGCGGGGTTGACGCTGACCTACCTCGGCGACGGCGCCAACAACATGGCCCACAGCTACCTGGTCGGGGCGGCCATGGCCGGGATGCACGTGCGCATCGGGGCACCGGACGGCTACCAGCCCGACCCGGCGATCGTCGCCCGGGCTGCGGCGTACGGCACCGACGTGCTCGTCACAGGCGATGCGGCCGCGGCGGCTGACGGCGCGGATGTGCTGTGCACCGACGTGTGGGTCTCCATGGGCCAGGGCGACGCGGAGCAGCGGCTGCAGGACCTCGCGCCGTACGCCCTCGACGAGAATGCCCTGTCCGCAGCGGCTTCCGACGCCCTCGTCCTGCACTGCCTGCCCGCGCACCGCGGTGAGGAGATCGCCGCAGCGGTCATCGACGGGCCGCAGTCCGCAGTGTGGGACGAGGCCGAGAACCGGCTGCACGCCCAGAAGGCGCTGCTCGTCTGGCTGCTGGAGCAGGCATGACCACCACCGCCCCGCTGACCAAAGCAGCGCGCCAGGCCCGGATCGCCGAGCTGCTGGAGTCGCAGCCCGTGGCCAGCCAGACCCGGCTCGGCCGGCTGCTCGCCGAGGCCGGGGTCGCAGTGACCCAGGCGACATTGTCGCGCGACCTGGAGGAGCTCGGCGCGGTCAAGGTACGTATGGCCGGCGGCGCCACGGTCTACGCGATCCCCGAGCTGCCCAAGGACCAGGTGGCGCCCGAGAGCCATCTGAAACGGGTGCTGGGGGAGTGGCTGGTGGAGGTGTCGCACTCGGCCAACCTGGTCGTGCTCCGGACGCCGCCCGGCTCCGCCCACGTCGTGGGCTCGGCCATCGACCGGGCCGGCCTGGCCGACGTGTTGGGCAGCGTGGCCGGCGACGACACCGTGCTGGTGATCGTCAGCGAGCGCGTGGGTGGTGAGCCGGTGGCGCGGCGCTTGTCGGAACTAGCCGGGCTTTAGAAGGAGAACCATGGCAAAGAAGGTTGTGCTCGCCTACAGCGGCGGCCTGGACACGTCGGTGGCCGTCCACTGGATGGCTCGGGAGTGGGGCGTCGAGGTGATCGCCGTGGCGGTTGATGTCGGTCAGGGGGGCGACTTCGAGTTGATCAGGACCCGGGCTCTCGCCGCCGGCGCGGTCGAGGTGGTCGTCGTCGATTGCCGTGAGCAGTATGCGGACGACTTCGTGGCGCCGGCGTTGAAGGCCAACGCACTGTACGAGGGGCGCTACCCGCTCGTCTCGTCGCTGTCGCGGCCGATCATCGTCGAGCACCTGGTCGCGGCGGCCCGCAGATTCGGCGCCGAGGGCGTCGCCCACGGGTGCACCGGCAAGGGCAACGACCAGGTCCGCTTCGAGGTGTCGACCCGTGCCCTGGCCCCCGACCTCGAGGTGCTGGCGCCGGTGCGCACCTGGGGATTCACCCGGGAGGACTCCATCGACTACGCCGCCGAGCACGGCATCCCGGTGAACGTCACCAAGGCCAGCCCGTACTCGATCGACGAGAACCTGTGGGGCAAGGCCATCGAATGCGGCGTGCTGGAGGACCCGTGGGCGTCGCCTCCCGAGGACGTGTACACCCTCACCCGCCCGACGGCCACCGAGCCGGTGGAGCTGGTCGTGGCGTTCGAGGCCGG
>JBKJQQ010000073.1:0-5330 GCA_046593875.1 Mycobacteriales bacterium
AGACGCGGCCCATGACGTGGGCGAAGCTCGGGCGGTCGCGCTTGAGATAGCGCCGCCGGACCAGCGCGCCGACCGCCTTGCCGAGCAGCCAGCACGCCACAGCAGCGCCGAGTCCGACCAGGATCCGGGGCAGCGCGCCCGTGAGGGTGTCCAGCATCAGTAGTCGTGGATCGGCGTCAGCATGACTCTCGCCTTACCCAGCTCATCAGGCCTCGGACTGCTCGTAGAGCTCCATCCAGCTGTCCTCGAGCGCGGCCTTGTCGGCCTGGATGGAGCGCAGCTCGTCGTCGAGCGCGGCCACGGCAGCGAAATCAGCTGCCTTCTCGGCCATCTCGACCTCGAGCTTGCCCTGGCGGGTGTCGAGGCGACCGATCTCGCGCTCGACCCGCTGCAGCTCCTTCTTGGCCGCCCGGCTGTCGCCGCCGCCCTTGCTCTTCGGCGCCGACGCGGGCGCCTGCTTGACCCGCTCGGCGAGGTACTGCTCGACCCCGCCCGGCAGCGCCTTGACCGTGCCGTCACCCATCAGCGAGGCGGTCACCGTGGTCACCCGCTCCAGGAAGTACCGGTCGTGGCTGACGACCAGCAGCGTGCCGGGCCAGCCGTCGAGCAGGTCCTCCAGCGCGGTGAGCGTGTCGATGTCGAGGTCGTTGGTCGGCTCGTCGAGCAGGATCACGTTGGGCTCGCCCATGAGCAGGCGCAGGATCTGCAGCCGGCGCCGCTCGCCACCGGACAGGTCGCCGACGCGGGTCCACTGCGCGTTGCCGGTGAAGCCGAAGCGGTCGGCCAGCGACGAGGCGCCGATGGTCTTGCCGCCGCCGAGGTCGACGACCTTCGCGACCTGCTCGACGGCCTCGAGCACGCGCAGCATCGGGTCGAGCTCGGCCACCTCCTGCGAGAGGTACGCCGGCTTCACGGTCTGTCCCACGACGACGCGACCGGTCTGCGGGTCCTGCTGGCCGACGAGCATCTTGAGCAGCGTCGACTTGCCGGCGCCGTTGACGCCCACGATGCCGACGCGGTCACCGGGGCCGAAGTTCCAGTCCACATGGTCGAACAGCACCCGCTCGCCGAACGCCAGCGAGATGTCGTGCAGCTCGTAGACCGTCTTGCCGAGGCGGGCAGCCGAGAACCGCTGCAGGGCGATGTCGTCGCGCGCCGGCGGCTCGTCGGCGATCAGCGCGTTGGCCGCGTCGATGCGGAACTGCGGCTTGCTGGTGCGCGCGGGCGGACCACGACGCAGCCACGCGAGCTCCTTCTTCACCAGCTGCAGTCGCTTCTGCTCGGCGGTCGAGGCCATCCGGTCGCGCTCGGCCCGGGCGAGGACGTAGGAGGAGTAGCCGCCCTCGTAGGCGTCGACGACGCCGTCGTGCACCTCCCACGTCGTGCTGTTGACCTCGTCGAGGAACCACCGGTCGTGGGTGACCACGAGGTGCGCCTGCTGGGGGCTGCGCTGCTTGAGGTGCGCGGCCAGCCACGCAACGCCCTCGACGTCGAGGTGGTTGGTGGGCTCGTCGAGCACGAGCAGGTCCCACTCCTGCACGAGCAGCTGAGCCAGCGCGACCCGGCGCTTCTCCCCACCTGACATCGACGAGAGAACGCTGTCCAGCCCGATGCCGTGCAGGCCGAGGCCGTCGAGCACCTCGCGGACACGGGCGTCCCCGGCCCAGGTGTGCTCGGCCGTCTCGCCCAGGATGGCCTGGTGCGCCGTGAGTCTCACGTCGACACGGACGTCCTGGGTGAGCACGCCCACGCGCAGGCCGCTGGTGTGCGTGACGCGACCGGAGTGCGGCTCCTCGGCCTTGATGAGCGTCTTGAGCAGCGTCGTCTTGCCGCCGCCGTTGCGGCCGACGACGCCGATGCGGTCGCCCTCGGAGACACCGAGCGAGACGCCGTCCATGAGCAGGCGCGTGCCGTGGGCGACGGTGACGTTCTCGAGGTTGACCAGGTTGACGGCCATCAGCGCGCCTCCACCACACGGGCGCCGGCGACGGGACCGTCGGCACGCCGGACGGCCGAGCAGACGCCCTCGGCCGCCAGCGACGCGGCGAGCGCGACCGCGTGCGCGTCGTCGCGGCCGAGCAACGCCACCGTCGGGCCCGAACCGGAGACGATCGCGCCGAGCGCCCCGAGCTCGCGGCCGGTCTCCAGCAGCAGCCGCAGTGACGGCTTCAGGGCGATGGCGGGGGTCTGCAGGTCGTTGCCGAGCGCGCGCCCGAGAGCGACGGCGTCCCCCTGCCGCAGCGCGGCCAGCACGTCGGCCGGGTTGCGAACGACGCCGACCGGACCCGTCTCGCGCTGCTTGTCGAGCTGGCCGTAGACGGCCGGCGTCGACAGTCCGCCGGCGGACAGCGCCAGCACCCACGAGAACGACCCCTGACCCAGCACCGGTGTGAGCTGCTCGCCACGACCGGTGCCGAGCGCCGTCCCGCCGTGCAGGGCGAACGGCACGTCGCTGCCGAGCCTCGCGCCGAGGGCAGCAAGCTCGTCCTTGGACAGCCGGCTGCCCCAGAGCGCGTCGCAGCCGACGAGAGCGGCCGCGGCATCGGCCGAACCGCCGGCGCAGCCACCCGCGACGGGGATCCCCTTGAAGATGCTGATGCGCAGCGACGGGGCGTTGCCGGTGCGCTCGGCCATCAGCTGCACCGCGCGTACGGCCAGATTGGTGTCGTCGAGCGGGACGTCCGCCGCGCCCTCGCCGGTCACCGTGACGCTCAGCGCGTCGGCCCGCTCCAGGACGACGTCGTCGTACAGCCCGACCGCCTGGAAGACCGTCGTCAGGTCGTGGAAGCCGTCCGGGCGCCGCTGGCCGACCGACAGGTGCAGGTTGACCTTGGCGGGTGCGCGCACGGTCACGCGGTCGTGCGCACGGCGGGGCAGGACGGGCTCCAGGTTCGGCGGGGGAAGGGCTTCAGGCTACCGGGGTCGCGGCCAGGCGAGCGAAGTCGTCGACGCCCAGGACCTCCCCGCGCGCGCCCGGGTCGATGCCCGCCGCGCGCAGCCGTTCTTCGGCAGCGGCAGCGGATCCGGCCCAGCCGGCCAGCGCCGCGCGCAAGGTCTTGCGCCGCTGGGCGAAAGCGGCGTCGACGACCGCGAAGGTCGCCGCCCGATCGCCCGCCGGCGGCTCGCGCCGCGTGAACGCGACCAGCCCCGAGTCGACGCGCGGCGCCGGCCAGAACACGTTGCGGCCGATGGCGCCGGCCCGCTTGACCTCGGCGTACCAGGCCGCCTTCACCGACGGGATGCCGTACGTCCGGCTGCCGGGCGGCGCGACGAGCCGGTCCGCCACCTCGGCCTGCACCATGACCAGCCCGGTGCGCAGCGATGGCAGGTGCTCGAGCAGCCGCAGCAGGACCGGGACGGCGACGTTGTAGGGCAGGTTCGCGACGAAGGCCGTGGGCGGTGGGCCGGGGACCTCCGTGAGCGTCAGTGCGTCCTGCAGCACCACCTCGAGCCGGTCGGCCCGCTGCGGCAGCCGCTCGGCGACGGTCGACGGGAGCTTCCCCGCCAGCACCGGGTCGATCTCGACGGCGACCACGCGGGTCGCCACCTCGAGCAGGCCGAGCGTGAGCGAGCCCAGGCCCGGCCCGACCTCCACCACGACGTCGTCGACCCCGACACCGGCGGTGCGCACGAGGCGCCGCACGGTGTTGGGGTCGATGACGAAGTTCTGCCCGAGGGTCTTGGTCGGGCGCAGGTCGAGCCGGGTCGCGAGGGAGCGGACGTCCGCCGCGGTGAGCAGGCTCATGCGGTCCTGTCTAGCTGAACAGCCGGCGTCCGCACTCCGGCCACTGGCCGGCACCGGAGCGGTTGTAGAGCAGCTTGGCCCGGTAGGTCTGCTCGCCCGAGGAGGCTGCGGCCGGGTCACCGGAACCGCCGACGCTGTTCCAGGTGGCGTAGGAGAACTGGTAGAGGCCGCGGTACTTGCCGGTGGAGCTGACGGCGCGCGGGTTGCCGCCGGACTCGCACTGGGCCAGGGCCGGCCAGTTCAAGCTGTCGGCGCCGCCGGTGCTGCGACGGGCGCTGCTGGTGGTCGCCGCCGGGCGGGCCTTGCTGCCGACCACGAGGATGCGCTTCACGGGGGCGCTGAGCGTCGTGCTGGACAGCACGGCGGTCTTCTCCAGAGTGCCGTCAGCCAGGACCTTCTCGACGGTGCGGCGGACCACACCGGCCTTGCCGGCCTGCAGCGTCTTGGTCTCGCCCTTGAACAGGTCGGCGTCCTCGCGACGCTCGGTCGCGAACGGCACGGCGACGGTCTCGGTCGTGCGGAGCGTGCTGATGCGCGTGACGCGGACGACCATGCCCGGCGTCAGCGGCGTGGTGCGGGTGGCGGAGATGCGGTCGTCGCGGTCCAGGCGGATGCCGGCCTCGATGAGCGCGTCGCGCACGGTGGCAGCGGTGGTGCTGAGCGGCTCGACCGCGTTGTCGGCGATGATCGAGATCTGCTTCGGCGTCGTCACCGCGAGGCGCAGGCCGTCCAGCGGGATGCCGCGCGAGCGGGAGGCCGACAGCGCCAGGGCTCCGTCGCGCAGGCCGATCTGGTCGAGCGCCTCGTCGACGGAGGCAGCGGTCACCCAGACCTGCTTCTCCTTGCCGTCGACGACCAGGGTGAGCAGGCGGGCCCGGCGCAGCGCGATGCGCTCGCCGTCCTCGACCTCGCTGTCGGCGGCGGGCACGAGCACGTCGCGCTCGCCGGCCTCGAGGCCGGCGGCGGCCAGGACGTCCTCGACGCTGTCGCCGCGGAAGTCCACCTCCTGCAGCTGGCCGTCGACCGACAGCAGAGCGGTCTTGCCGGTCATCGACCAGGCGACGCCGCTGGCGAGCAGGGCGGTCAGCAGGACGCCGATCACGAGCGGGATCGCCGGACGGCGGGCGGCGGCGGACAGGAGGGCAGGCGGGTTCGGCACGGTGCTCCAAGCGTGGTGCGGCCCGGGCACGCGGAGGGGTCGCACGCTCGTCCGGGCCCCTGGTCGTGCGTGACGGGCCGGACGGTGCAACCAGGACGGACGACCGCGATCCCGGCTTCTCTGACGGCGACGGTACGGCCCGTTCCCCGGTCGTCCAAGTCCGAGGTGGGGGCCGCACCCTCTCATCGGTCCCGTATTCGCCAGCGGGTGGGGGTAGACCTGCAGGTCAGAGCGGTTTCGTGTGACGAATGTGTGAAGCCGCTCACGCAGGGGCCTCAGAGGGCGAAAGCCCGCCTCCCGTTGGCCGCGATCGCGCCGCAGAGCGCGTCGAGGTCTGCCTGCCGGGTGGCCGCCAGCGAGCGCACGGTGAGGGGCACGAGGTACGGCGCGTTCGGCCGGCCGCGGTACGGCACCGGCGTCAGGAAG
>JBKJQQ010000005.1:0-8012 GCA_046593875.1 Mycobacteriales bacterium
GGTGAAGCTCACGGCAGCAGGAGCGGTCGGCCCCGCGTGGGCGGCAACCGCGGTGACGGCGAGCCCGGCGGCGGCCAGGGCCAGGAGCGGACGGGTGCGAAGAAGGGACACGGAGACTCCTCAGGAGACGGGCTGGGTTGCCTCCACAGTTCGCCGCGGGAGCGACAGTTCCTGCCGACCTGGGTGACGCCGAGGAGCGAGGCTCGCTGCCGTCGTACGGCCGTCAGGCGATCGAGACGCGGCTGTGGTCGCCCAGCATCAGCCGGTGGGCGCGCGGCAGGGCGGCCGACGGGGACACCTCCACCTCCTTGCCGATCAGGCTGTCCTCGATGCGGCGCACGCCGCGGATCGTGGACTGCTCGAGCACGATGGAGTGCTCGATCTCGGTGTCCTCGAGCGTGCAGCCGAAGTAGATCGAGGTGAACGGCCCGACGTAGGTGTCGCGCACGACGGTGTCCCGGCCGATGATCGCGGGGCCGCGGACGGTGGAGCGCTCGATGACCGCGCCCTCCTCCACGACGACCCGGCCGGTGAGGACCGAGTCGGCGTCGACGCTGCCTCGTACGACTGGCTCGATCGACTCCAGGACCTTGCGGTTGCACTCGAGCATGTCCTCGAGCCGGCCGGTGTCCTTCCAGTAGCCGGTGACCAGGTGCGGGCGCACGTCGCGGCCCTCGTCGATCAGCCACTGCAGGGCGTCGGTGATCTCCAGCTCGCCGCGCGCGGACGGCTTGATGGCACGCACGGCGTCGTGGATGCCGGGCCGGAACATGTAGACGCCGACCAGCGCCAGGTCGCTCTTGGGCTCCTTCGGCTTCTCGACCAGGGTCGTGACGCCGCCGTGCGGGCCGAGCTCCGCGACGCCGAACTGCGACGGGTTGTCGACCTTGGTGAGCAGGATCTGCGCGTCGTAGGTGCCCTGCCGGAACTCCTCGACCAGCTCGGTGATGCCGCCGATGATGAAGTTGTCGCCGAGGTACATGACGAAGTCGTCGTCGCCGAGGAAGTCCTGCGCGATGAGCACGCAGTGCGCCAGCCCCAGCGGCGCGTCCTGCTTGATGTACGTGACGCTGATCCCGAGCTCGGAGCCGTCGCCGACGGCCGCCTCGATCTCGGCGGCGGTGTCGCCGACGATGATCCCGACGTCGGTCACCCCCGCGTCGCGGATCGCCTCCAGGCCGTAGAACAGCACCGGCTTGTTCGCGACGGGCACCAGCTGCTTGGCGCTGGTGTGGGTGATCGGACGTAGGCGCGTGCCGGCGCCGCCGGACAGGACGAGGGCCTTCATGGCGGGCAGGCTAGTCGTGTCGCGACCGTGATGATCCTCGGGTCGGTAGCCTGAGCGGTCGGTGCGGAACCCCTCCGGGCTCCGGCACGTCCTCGGGGTGGACGGCCCCGACACACGACCGGAAGGCGATCCATGGCGGACACGAGGGACTGGAAGGCCCGTGGCGACGAGCCGCCGGTCGACGGTCCCGACGCGTCCGGCAAGGCCCTCCCCCCGCACATGGACCCGCGCCGCCGAGCGGGCCTGCCGCCCCGGCCCCCCCGCACCGTCCCGCCCCGCCCGCCGGCCTCCGCCCGCAAGGTCCCCGGGGCCGCCGCGCCGCGGCGCATCCCCGGCGGCCCGACCGCGCCGCCGAGCCCGCGGACGACGCTGCCCGCGACCCCCCCACCGCGCCGTCGCCGCGCGGCCCGGGTCCTGTCGTGGATCGCCGTGGTCACCTCGCTGGCGATCCTGGCCAGCGCCGGCGCCGGCTACGCCCTGGTCAACTTCTACGACGGCAAGATCAACCGCATCTCGGGCCTCGGCCTCGGCGAGGACCGCCCGAAGGACCTGCCGCGCGACGCCAAGAACATCCTGATCGTCGGCTCGGACAGCCGCGGCGACCTCAAGGCCGGCCAGGGCACGCAGGGCAAGGGCAAGAACTTCGTGACCGGTCAACGCGCCGACACGGTGATCCTGGCCCACCTCTACGGCGACAGCGACAAGGCGCAGCTGGTCAGCTTCCCGCGTGACTCCTGGGTGCCGATCCCGGAGTACACCGACGCGAAGACGGGCGAGGTCGTCGAGGCGAGCGAGGGCAAGCTCAACTCCACGTTCTTCGGCGGCGGCCCGCCGCTGCTGCTCAAGACGATCAGCGAGCTGACCGGCCTCTACATCGACCACTACATGCAGATCGACTTCGACGGCTTCCAGGCCGTCGTGAACAAGCTCGACGGCGTGGAGGTCTGCCTGCCCAAGGCGGCCAAGGAGAAGGACTCCGGCATCGACCTGCCGGCCGGCCGCTCGGTGATCAAGGGCGACCAGGCGCTGGCCTTCGTGCGCCAGCGCAAGGGCCTGCCCAACGGCGACATCGACCGGATCAAGCGCCAGCAACAGTTCATCGGTGCGATCGTCCGCAAGGTGCTGTCCGCCGGCACGCTGCTCAACCCGGTCAAGATCAACGGGGTCGTCAGCGTCGCGACCGAGTCGCTGGAGGTCGACGAGGGGCTGACCTTCGACGACCTGAAAGACCTCGCCCTGCGCTTCCGCAGCTTCAACGCCGGCGGCGTGATCTTCACGACGGTGCCGATCTCGGACATCAACGGCTTCCGCAAGCGGCAGTCCGTCGTGCTGCTCGACGACGAGCAGGGCCGGGTGCTGTTCGACAGCATCCGCCGCGACGTCCCGCCCGGTACCCCGGAGGACAAGGCCACCGCGCCGCCGACCGAGCCACTGATCGTGCCGCCGCAGAGCATCCGGGTCCGCGTCTTCAACGGCGCCGGCGTGCAGGGCCTGGGCCGCAAGGCGGCCAGCGACCTCGAGGAGGTCGGCTTCCTGGTCGTCGGCACTCCCGGTGACCGCGAGGGCGCGGCCGCCGGCACGGTCGTGCTCCATGGCCCGGAGCGGGCGGACTCCGCCCGCACCGTTGCCGCGGCGATCCCCGGCGCGACCACCCGCCTGGAGCCGACGCTGCAGGGCAAGGCCGTGGAGGTCGTGGTCGGCTCCTCCTACACGGGAGCCAAGGAGGTCACCGTGACCGGCAAGCCCACGCCGCGCACCCCCGGCTCCCCCGCCTCGCCCCCGGCCGTCCAGACCGCCGCGCAGGACCCCTGCGCGGCGTGACGGGCCTGGCCGCGTGGACGGGCGGGCTGGCCGGTGAGCGCGACCCCGCGCAGCCGCTGCTGACGCTGTACGACGGACCGGCCCGGGTGGAGCTGTCCGGCGCGACGACCGCCAACTGGGTGGCCAAGTCCGCGAACCTGCTCGTCGACGGGCTGGGCGGTCCGGCGCGCATCGGGCTGCTGCTGCCGCTGCACTGGCAGACCGTGGCGCTGCTGCTGGCCGGGGTCGCCGCCGGAGCGGAGGTCGTCCTGGCAGGCCGTCCCGACGACCTCGCCGGCTGCGACGCCGTCTTCACCAGCCCCGAGCACGCCGCGGCGGCCCTCGGCGCCGGCGCCGACGACGTGCTGGCGCTGTCCGGGCACCCGCTGGGCGCCCCCTGCGGACCGCTGCCCGCCATGGTCGAGGACTACGCCCGCGAGGTCCCGTCGTACGGCGACGGCTGGAGCGGGCCCCGACCCTCCGCCCCGACCGTGCTGGTGGCCGGCGTCCCGGTCGTCCCGCTCGAGCTGGGGCTGACCTCCTCGGACCGGGTGCTGCTCAGCGGTGAGCTCGCCGACGTGGCGCCCGCGCTGCTCGGCGTGCTGCGCGCCGGGGCGGCCCTGGTCCTGCTGCCCGACCCCGCGGCGGTCGACCTCGGACGGGTCGTGGCCGACGAGCGCGCCACCGCCTCCTGGGGCGTGACGTGCGAGGGCGTCCGCTCGTTGCGCTGACGACGCAGGCCGGACCGGTCGTCGTCCACCGTGCGACCATGGAGGTCGCCGCAGCCCCCTCGAGCAGGAGCCCCGCCCCCGTGTCCGACCGCTCCACCGCGCCCCGCTGCGCGCGCCCGGTGCTGCCCGCCGTCCTCGCCCTGCTGGCGCTGGTGGCCACGGCCTGCAGCTCCTCGAGCGCCGCGGACCCCCCGGCCCGGACGTACTCCGGCGCGGTCCGCGACGTCGTGGTCGAGGTGGACGGTCGCGCGCGCAGCTACCTGCTGCAGCCGGCGCAGGGACTGAGCACGGGGCAGCAGTCGGCGCTCGTCGTCGTGCTGCACCAGGAGGGCGGTACCCCGGCGGGCGTCGCCGCCGAGACCGCGCTGACCGCGCTCCGCCGGCAGGGCGCAACGCTGGCCTACCCCGCCGGCATCGACCGGTCCTGGGACGCCGGCAAGTGCTGCGGCGCCCCGAAGGCCGCCGGCATCGACGACGTCCGCTTCCTCGAGGCCGTGTTCGCCGACGCCGCCGAGCAGGCGCCGATCGACCCCGAGCGCACCGCGCTGGTCGGCTACTCCAGCGGCGGCATGCTGGCCTACCGCTACGTCTGCGACCGGCCCGGCACGCTGGCCGCGGCCGTGGTGGTGAGCGGCTCGCTGGAGAGCCCCTGCGACGCCCAGATCACCACGCCCGACGTCCTGGCCCTGCACGGGAAGGCCGACGGCACCATCGGCTTCGACCGGCCGAGGTTCATCAAGGCGCTCGGCCTGGCCCCGCGCCCGGTCGTGAGCACGCTCGGCATCCTCACCCGCAGCGCCGGGTGCAAGGCCGACCCGACGACCTCGCAGGTCGCCGACGCCGAGGTGCGCCACTGGGAGGGCTGCCGCGGGGGCGACGTCCAGGCGCAGCTGGTGACCGGCAAGGGCCACGGCTGGGCCAAGCTCGACGCCTCCCGGCGCACCCGGGAGTTCCTGCTCACCCACCTGATCCAGCGGTAGGCCGGCCGTGTCCGCCTCCGCTCCCAACCGGGTGGCTCCCCGCAGCCGCCGCGACGCACCGGTCCCGTCGCCGCTGCGCGCCCTGCCCCGCAGCACCGGTCGCCGCGTGCTGCGGACACCGCGCCAGCTGCGCGTCCGCGACGTCGTCCTGGCCGCGCTCGCCGTCCTCGGCGTCCTGGCGGCGGTGCTGCCGTTCCTGCTGTCCGCGCCGGCGGTCTCGGCGGACCCGACGCCCCCGCTCCCGTCCGCGCCGGCCCGCGCCGCCGAGCCGCCGCGCCCGGTCGACCCCGACGCCGCCGTCGGCCCCGGCACGCCCCACGGCGACAGCCAGCGCATCACCCTGCAGGTCGGTGGGCTGGAGCGCGCGTACTTCCTGCTGCCGGCGCTCGGCGTGCCCGCGGGCGCGACGTCACCGCTGCTCGTCGTGCTGCACCAGGACGTCAGCAGCGGCCGAGAGATCGCCGTCGACCTCGGCCTGGACAGCCTGCGCCGGGACGGCGTCACGCTGGCCTACCCGGACGGCTTCGGCGGCTCCTGGAACTCCGGCGGCTGCTGCGGCGTCGCCGCCGAGAAGGACGTCGACGACGTCGGCTTCGTGATGGAGGTGCTCGAGGACGTCGGGCGTCGTACGCCGATCGACCGCTCCCGCCGCGCGCTGCTCGGCTACTCCGGCGGCGGCATGCTGGCCTACCGGCTGATGTGCGACGAGCGCCCGGACCTGGTGGCGGTCGTCGAGGTCAACGGCAGCCTCGAGTCGCACTGCGCCAACGGCCTGAGCCTGCCGGACGTGCTCGCCGTCCACGGCGAGAAGGACGGCAGCGTCGGCCTCACGGCCCCCCGCTTCGTCAACCACCTGCACATGTCGCCGCGCCCGGTCGTGTCGACGCTCGAGACGGTGACCGGTCAGGCCGGCTGCGGCGCCCGTAGCACGCGCGAGGTGGGCGGTGTGCAGACCTGGCGCTGGGCGGACTGCCGCGGCGGCGGCTCGCTCGAGGCGCAGATCGTGCCGGACGCCGGCCACGGCTGGGCCGACGTCGGCGGCGCCGAGCGCGCGCTGGCCTGGCTCAGGCCCCGCCTGACCGACCGCGCCTGACGATCAGCGCAGCGACGGCACCCAGGCGCTGTCGCCGCCCTCGTCGGTGTAACGCACGTGCGAGCGCGGCCCCGCCTCGTCCGCGAGGTCGATGAGCAGCGTCAGCGGGACGCCGGCCTGCAGCAGCCGGTGGGTGTGGCGCACGAGCACCGCCACGTCCAGGGGGTGGCGCGGGGCGGGGACTGCACAGGTCGTCGTGTCCACGGTCGTCTCCTCGAGGGGGGTCACCCCTCCTGCATCGACGCGGAGAACGCGCGGACGCAGAGCCGAAAGGGTGATGCCTCCCCCGACGTCCCTGATGTCCGGCCGCGTCAGCGCGAGGAGGGCCGCAGCTCGTACGCCCCCCAGAGGGCGAGCAGGGCCGCGTAGGCCCAGGTCTGCCCGGCGAACGGCTCGACAGCCTGCTGCTCGAGCAGGGCGAAAGCACCGAACAGCAGCACCGGCAGGGCGATGCTCATGGCGCTCACGGCGAAGCCGCGGACCTGCGCGAACAGCGCGGCGAGGACGCCGCCGGCGCCGAGCGCCATGACGGCGAGGGCCAGGAACTGGAAGCTGTCCGGCGCGCGGCCGTCGCGCAGCCACACCGCCGCGGCGAGCCCGACGCTCGTCAGGACGAAGCCCGGCCCCCAGAGCGTGCCGCGGCTGCGGCCGGCTGCGGCCGCCGCCAGGTAGGTGAGCCCGGCGAGCACGGGGAACCAGTAGAAGGCCAGCGTCCCGGTCTCGACGAGGGCGACGATGGCGACCGCGCCCGCGATCAGGGCGATGCCGCGGGCTCGGCGGGCGCCGGCGTCGTCGCCGGCGCGCGAGCCGTCGGCGGTCTCGAGGGTGGGGTCGGCGGTGGGGCGGGCCATGGGGTCCTCCTGGTCGGGGTCCGCCCCGTCGGGGCGGTCCTCTGTCCGTACGACGAGGTGGGGCGGGAGGTTGCTCAACGGCAACCTGGGTGACAGAGTTCCCATCCTGGCGTGCTCCTCGGGGAGCCTGGCAGGACGGGCTGAGGAGGGGGCGCTGTGGCGGGTGGCAGCACGCGGCGCCTGCCTGAGCCGACGCAGCTCGAGCGGTGGGTGTCCGAGGGCGGCTGGCTGGTCGACCTGCTCCTGCCGTCGACCGACGCGGGTGTCGCCGTGCAGGCCGCCGTGATGACGCTCGTGTTCACCCTGCTGTTCCTGCCCGCCCGCCGGCTCGGCGTCGTGCAGCTGTGGGCGGGCAGCGCCGTGTTCACCGCGGGGCTGTTCGTGCTCCGGGGCGCCCACTAGGCCCGGCCGGAGCATCGAGCCGTGAGCACGCCCGGGATGACGACCACCGGCAGGTGGATCAGTCCGTCGTCGGCCCGCGACAACCTCGGCCTGCTGCGACCGGGCGAGCTCGCTCAGCTGCGCCGGGTCGGGAGCACGCGGTGGGTCGAGGCCGGGACGGTCGTGGCCGCCGCCGGGTCGGCAGCCACCCACGTCCAGGTCGTCGGGGACGGCGAGCTGGAGCTGATGGCCCGGCAGGACGGCGGCCGCACCACGATGGCCGTCATCCGCAGCGGCGGCGTCATCCAGGACATCCCGATGCTGCTCGGCAACCCGATGCCCTTCGACGCCGTGGCCAGCCGGGGCACCGAGATGATCGCGCTGTCCCGTCAGCGCTGGACCGAGCTGCTGGCCTGCTCACCGTCGCTGTCGCTGCGGTGGATGACCTCCATCGCCCGGCGGCTCGACGACGACCGGCGGCGGCTGGTCGTCGTGACGAGCAAGCCCCTGGTCTCCCAGGTCGCCTACCTGATGCTCGACCTGGCCGAGACCGACGGGCAGGGCCGCTCGGTCGTCCGGCTCAGCCACACGACGCTCGCGCACCTGCTCGGGGCGCGCCGGCAGTCGGTGACCCGGGTGATCGCGCAGCTGCGGGCGCGAGGGCTGGTCGAGACCGGGTACGGCGCGACCGTCGTGCTCGACCAGGACGGCCTGCGCGACGTCATGGGCCGAGAACCCCTCCCGTAGCGGCTACTTCAGCAGCTGGCGGGCCATCACCATGCGCTGCACCTGGTTGGTGCCCTCGTAGATCTGGGTGATCTTGGCGTCGCGCATCATCCGCTCGACCGGGAAGTCGCGGGTGTAGCCGTAGCCGCCGAACAGCTGCAC
>JBKJQQ010000082.1:0-4708 GCA_046593875.1 Mycobacteriales bacterium
GCCGTGATCGGCATGACCGGCCTGCTGCTCGACACCGACCTCACGCCCGACCAGCGCGACTTCGCCGAGACGGTGCGGACGAGCGGCGACGCGCTGCTGGTGATCATCAACGACGTCCTCGACTTCTCGAAGATCGAGAGCGGTCAGCTCGAGCTGGAGCACCAGCCCTTCTCGGTCCGCGACTGCGTGGAGGGCGCGCTGGACCTGGTCGCCGCGCAGCTCGGCGCCAAGGACATCGACCTGATCTCCTCGCTCGAGCCGGACGTGCCGCCGGTCCTGGTCGGCGACGTGACGCGCGTGCGGCAGATCCTGGTCAACCTGCTGAGCAACGCCGTCAAGTTCACCAGCGAGGGCGAGGTGGTGGTCCGCGTCGTCAGCGGCGAGGAGGGCCCGGACGGCGTCCCGCTCTCGTTCGTCGTGCGCGACACGGGCATCGGCATCCCGCCGGACCGGCTCGACCGGCTCTTCCGCTCGTTCAGCCAGGTGGACGCCAGCACCACCCGGCTGTACGGCGGGACCGGCCTCGGGCTGGCGATCAGCAAGCGACTGGCCACCGCGCTCGGGGGCGACCTCACGGTCGTCAGCACCGAGGGCGTCGGCTCGACCTTCACCCTCGACGTCGTGCTGCCCGGCGGGACCCAGACCGAGGACGCGCTGCTGCACGCACCGGCCGAGCTGCCCGGCCGCCGGGCCCTGGTCGTCGACGACAACGAGACCAACCGGCGGATCCTGCATCGCCAGCTCGAGGCGTGGGGGATGCACGTCGAGTCCGCTCCCGACGCCGAGCAGGCGCTGGCCGCGGTCGACGCCGGAGGGCAGTACGACGTGGTGCTTCTCGACATGCACATGCCGCGGATGGACGGCATGACGCTGGCCACCGAGCTGCGCAAGCACGTGGCGACTCGCGACGTCCCGCTGCTGCTGCTCACCTCGCTGGGCGAGCGACCCAGCGGGGCCACCGAGCTCGGCCTGCTGCACCTCACCAAGCCGGTGAAGGCGGCCGCCCTCCGCACCGCCGTCGCGACCGCCCTGGGCGCAGCACGCGAACCGGCGGACAGGCCCGTGGATCAGGCGGCGCCCCGGCGGCTGCGCGTCCTGCTGGCCGAGGACAACGTGGTCAACCAGCGGGTCGCGGTGCTGCTGCTGGAGCGGCTGGGCTACCGCGCCGACGTGGTCGGCAACGGCGCCGAGGTGCTCGCCGCGCTGGCGCTGCGTCCGTACGACGTGGTGCTCATGGACGTCCAGATGCCGGTGCTGGACGGCCTCCAGGCCACCCGCCGGCTACGCGCCGAGCTCCCGGCGGAGCGGCAACCGCACGTCGTGGCGATGACGGCCAACGCGATGCCGGAGGATCGTGAGGCGTGCCTGGCGGCAGGGATGGACGACTACCTCGCCAAGCCGGTGCGGCGGGAGCAGCTGGCGGCCGCGCTGGCACGGGTGACCGGGATCGAAGCGCAGGACGAGACGACGGCGGACGTGCCGGACGACGCGACGGAGGGGGAGGACGTCGACCCGACCGTGCTGCAGCCCCTCCTCTCACGGCTGGGCGACCGGGGCCCGGCGATGCTCGAGCGCCTGCTGGACACCTGGGACGGCGAGATCTCCAAGCGGCTGGACGAGCTGCAGGCGGCGGTCGACGCGGGGGACGCCGACGGCGTGGGGCGGGTCGCGCACGCCGTCCGGGGTGGCAGCGCCTCGATGGGGGCGCGGGTCCTGGCGGCGGTGTGCGAGGACGTCGAGACCCGTGTGCGCCAGGGCGAGGCGGTCGACCTGGCCGAGGCGCAGCAGCGCATGGCCGGGGCGATCGAGCGGGCGCGCACGGCACTGGCTCAGTTGAGGGTCGGGTCCGCCGGGTAGATCGCCGCGAACGCGATCGGGGCGCCCTGCCGCCGGAGCACCGCCGCCCACAGCAGGTCCGGGTCGACCGTGAAGGCGTCGCCGGGCAGCGCGTCGAGCACCCACCAGGCGCCCTCCTCCACCTCGGACTCCAGCTGCCCGGCAGCCCACCCGGCGTAGCCGGCGAACACGCGGACCTCCGTCACCGCGGGGGCGAGCTCCTCCGGGGCGGCGTCCAGGTCGACCGTGCCGATCGAGGTGCCCGGGACGCCCTCGACGACCGAGAAGGCGCCGACCTGGGTCCCTCCGGTCCGGCCGTGGCCCAGGCAGATCGCGGCGTTGGGCTGCACCGGTCCGCCGGTGAAGACGACCGGGGGTCCGGCGGCCAGCGACGCCCAGTCGGGCAGGACCTCGACGACCTCGGTGCCGGTCGGCCGGTTCAGCACCAGGCCCAGCGCGCCGTCCTCCTCGTCGGCCTGGAGCAGGAGGACGACGGTGCGGGAGAAGTTCGGGTCGGACAGCTGCGGGGTGGCGACGACGAGCTGGCCGGCCCTCACTGCTTGCGCTGCTCGCGCTGCTGGGCGAGCAGCTCGCGCAGGACGGGAAGTACCCGGCGGTCCTTGGGTCTGTCCGCGGTGTCCTTGCTGCGCACGATGTCCGCCAAGCTGGCCACGGGGAAGTCGATCCCGTTGATCGAGATCGTGATCGCGTTGGTGACCAGGTCGGCGTACCCGGTCGTGCCTGCCGGGGTGAAGGAGATGTCGATGTCCCCGTGACGCGTCGTCAGGTTCCAGAAGACAGACCCGGCCAGGGACACTGCATCGGGGGCGACGGGCAGTCCCTCGGGGACGTCCGGGTGCCGGACGCGGGCGTCGAGGTCTCGGAGTGCGTCGGACAGCCTCCGCAGGTTCTCCGCGGACGCCTCGGGTGTCACGTCGATGTCGCTGGTCAGCAGCGGGCTGCCCTGGAGGCGGGCCCCGAAGTCCCCGATGACGACGAAGAGCACCCGCCGCGCCAGCAGGGCGGCGACGATCGGCTCGGGCTCGAACTCCTCGGCCATCACGCCCCCCGCTCTGCCACGGCCGCAGCCATCGCTCGCTGGCCGTCGCGGAAGAAGGCATGCAGCCGTGTGGCCTCCGCGGAGATGGACTCCGGTGTGCGACGCAGGACCGCTTGCGCCTGAGACCAGTCGTCGCGCAGCCCGTCGTCGTACGCCTCGAGGTGCACGTCGAGCACGAAGCCGCACAGCCGGATCAGGCGCACGACGTTGGCGAAGGAGGGCTCCGTCCGCCCGGACTCCCACCGCGCGATCGAGGACTGCGTCGTCGCCGCGCGCTCGGCCAGCTCGCGCTGGGTCAGGCCAGCCCGCTTGCGCGCCTCGACGAGGAGATCAGCGCCCGTGGGACCCATGGCACGAGCATAGCCGACCTGCTATGCCAGGGCGGCCTTGGCCTTGTTGCGGGTCGACCGCGCCCGCTCGCCCTGATCCAGGATGACCTTGCGGATGCGCACCTTGCCGGGCGTCACCTCGACGCACTCGTCCTCGCGGCAGAACTCCAGCGCCTGCTCGAGGCTGAGCTCCTTGTGCGGGATGAGCGGGACGAGCACGTCGGAGGAGCTCTGCCGCATGTTGGTGAGCTTCTTCTCCTTCGTGGCGTTGACGTCCATGTCGTCGCTGCGGGAGTTCTCGCCGACGATCATCCCCTCGTAGACCTCGGTGCCCGGGGGGACGAACATCGTGCCGCGCTCCTGCAGGTTGGCCAGCGCGAAGCCGGTGGTCGGGCCGCTGCGGTCGGCCACCAGCGAGCCGGACGGGCGGGTGCGGATGTCGCCGTGCCACGGCTCGTACCGCTCGTGGACGTGGTGCAGCAGCCCGGTGCCGCGGGTCTCGGTGAGGAACTCGGTGCGGAAGCCGATCAGCCCGCGGGCCGGGACGATGTACTCCATCCGGGTCCAGCCGGTGCCGTGGTCGACCATCTGCTCGAGCCGCCCCTTGCGCAGCGCCATGAGCTGGATGAGCACGCCCTGGTAGTCGCTGGGCGTATCGATGGTGAGGCGCTCCATCGGCTCGTGGATCTTGCCGTCGATCAGCCGGGTGACGACCTGCGGCTTGCCGACCGTCAGCTCGAACTGCTCACGGCGCATGACCTCGACCAGGATCGCCAGCTGCAGCTCGCCACGGCCCTGGACCTCCCAGGTGTCGGGGCGCTCGGTCGGCTCGACCCGGATCGAGACGTTGCCGACCAGCTCCTTGTCGAGCCGGTCCTTGACCATGCGGGCGGTGAGCTTCTTGCCGCTCTTGCCGGCCATCGGGCTGGTGTTGATGCCGATCGTCATCGAGATGCTGGGCTCGTCGATGGTCATGAGCGGCAGCGGGCGCGGGTCGTTCGGATCGGCCAGCGTCTCGCCGATGTAGATCTCGGGAATGCCTGCCACGGCGACGATCTCGCCCGGACCGGCGGACTCGATGGAGACGCGCTCCAGGGCCTCGGTGCCGAGCAGCTCGGTGAGCTTGACGTTCTCGACGGTGCCGTCCTTCTTGCACCACGCGACGGTCTGGCCCTTGCGGAGCTCGCCGTTGAAGATGCGCAGCAGCGCCAGCCGACCGAGGTACGGGGAGGCGTCCAGGTTGGTGACGTGCGCCTGCAGCGGGGCGCCCTCGGTGTAGGTCGGGGCCGGGATCGTGTCCTTGATGACCTGGAACAGCGGCTCGAGGTCCGGGCTGTCCGGGCTGGTGCCGTCGGCCGGACGGGTGAGCGAGGCCTGGCCGGTCTTGGCCTGGCAGTAGACGATCGGGAAGTCGATCTGCTTCTCGTCGGCGTCGAGGTCCAGGAACAGCTCGTAGCACTCGTCGACGACCTCGGCGATGCGC